>NZ_JAJENT010000745.1:0-23005 GCF_035615515.1 Phormidium sp. CCY1219 | reverse complement strand
GAGCCGGATGAGGTGAAAGTCTCAAGTCCGGTTCTGAAGACGAGTAGTTCTGGTGACGGAATTGCTTAGTTTAACAATCCCGATCGCTGTTATAAAATTGATTCATAAAGACTTGTTTTTGCTGGCGATAAACCCCGGAAAAATTGCCCGATTCTGGTCTCGAGGGGATTTATCGCCCTAGGCAATACCTAAGCAAAGGAAGGCATCAGAACCTTATCGATCGCATGGATCGTGCCATTGTCCGTTATTCGGTCTGCGCTGAGCACTTTGGCGTCGTTGACTTTCGTTTCATCGGAGGTATCGATCCCCACGATAGATCCTTCAAGGGTTTTAGCGCTGTCTAATTCGCTGAGATTATCGCTCCGCACGTCCCCATTGAGCAGGTGATAGGTGAGGATTTTTTTCAGTTTGGGCAGGTCTTCCATCCAAGTGGCGATGGTGTTGGAGGGAAGCTGGGTGAATGCCTCATCGGTGGGAGCAAACACGGTGTAGGGGCCAGAACTCTTCAGGGTATCCACCAGACCGGCTGCTTCGATTAAGGTCATCAGGGTTTTGAATTGTCCGATTTGGGAAGCAGTTTCTACGATATCAGCCATCTGTTTTCTATCCTTTCAATCTCTATTTAATTTAGGGATAGCATTACCTAGGGGGATGGCGCATCTTTCAAGGGGAATAGCTTTTGAGAGAATCACTGGCTGACGGTGATGCCGCGATCGCGCAGTTGCCCGACAAAAAATTCTTCTAAGGAGGCTCGCGTCAAGTGAATCGAAATCAATTTCGCCCCCATCAATTGCAAGCTGGCGAGGAAATCTTGGGGCGACCCTTTTAAATGACCGTGCCAGCGTTGTTCTTCAAAGTCTAAATCAGGCAACCATTGTTTCAGCACTTCGGTGTTACCGCCAGTGCCTTCCACATAGTAAACGTCAGAGGTGCCTAACAATTCGGGCAAAGCTCCCATGCAAATCAATTCCCCTCGGGCGAGGATAGCGACGCGATCGCAGATTTTCTCCACATCGGCCAAAATATGACTGTTAAAAAAAATCGTCTTGCCTTGCTCCTTAAGCGATAAAATAATCTCGCGCATTTGATAGCGTCCTAACGGATCGAGTCCCGACATTGGTTCGTCCAAAAACACCAAATCCGGGTCATTAATTAGTGCCTGCGCCATGCCGATGCGCTGTAACATCCCCTTGGAATACTGTTTCAGTGGCTTATTGCGAGCCGCTGACTTGGCAATCCCGACTAAATCGAGCAACTCGCTGATGCGGTGTCGTTGTTCCCTGCCGTTAATTTGAAATAAACTGGCGCTAAACTGCAAAAACTCCCAACCTGTCAGATAATCGTAAAAGTAAGGGTTTTCTGGGAGATATCCGAGACGTTCGCGCACGGCGCGATCGCCCAAGGGACGCCCCAACACCACCCCGCGCCCACGGCTAGAACGCAAAATACCCAGCAAAATCTTGAGCAGGGTCGTTTTTCCGGCCCCATTTGGCCCGAGTAACCCGAAGGTTTCTCCCTCGTACACCGTCAAGGAGCAATTTTTGAGGGTTTCTACTTTTTGATTCATCCAGAACCCCCGCAGATAAACCTTCTTTAACTCGAAGGTCTCGATCGCCGGGACTTGCTCTTTCGTCGGTTCGACAGGCCAATCAACCACTGAATCCATACCCGTTGAGCACTCTTACAGCAAAACGTCTCTTGTGCATTGTTTCCCGATGCAAGTGGAATTTTACATCAGTGGACAAGCGCGCCGTTCGAGCAGCGCTCAAAAATTTATTCTACCCCAGCAAGGTCAACCCAATGCGCCGATCGCTCGGTGCAATGTCACAATACCCTACAACTGCAGTTTTGAGGAATTACAATGGATCGTTCTAAAGTGGTCGCAATTATTACCGGTGCCATTTCCATTTTTCTGGCGATCGCCTATTTGCTGCTGGTTCAGTTGCTCGACTTCCGAGGGGAAATGGTTCCCGCACCGGTAGACCCCGCCGCCTTGGTCGAGTCGGTTACTGTCGCGCTTTTTCCTTGCCTATGAACGCCACCAAAGTTGCTACACTTACTGCGACGTTTGCTCTCAGTTTAGCTGCTGCCGCGCGCGGGGCAAATCCCGAGGAAGTGCGGCAACTGCTCGAAACTCAGCGCTGCCCGAGATGCGATCTGCGCGGTGCGGATCTCGAAGGAGTCAACTTGCGCGGTGCCGATCTGACCGGTGCCAACTTGCAAGGCGCTTCCCTGCGAAACGCCGACTTGCGCTATGCCAATCTTCGAGGAGCCAACTTAACCCGGGCCACTCTGATTGCGGCGGATTTGTTGGCAGTTAATCTCACCGATGCCAATTTGCGCTTAGCCGATGTCCGAGGCGCAAATCTGAAAGATGCAGTCTTGACAAATGCCAACACTTGTGGATGGCAACGGCAAGATGCGAATTTGATGGGGGCGAATTTGCAAGATGCGGGATGCTTCACCAACCCCGCCTCTCAACCCACGGAAACCCCTACTCCCACTCCCACGTTCGATCGCGCCGCCGCAGAGGCATTGATTCGCCGATGGTTGGAGGCAAAAAAACAAATGTTTGCCCCTCCCTACAATCGCGCCTTGCTCCGCAATCTGACTACCGGGATTTTATACGCCGATTCCCTCAATGCTATAAATTGGTTGCAAAACAATAATGCATTTTATGAATATGGAGTGCAGCGCATCGAGTCGGTGAATCGATTTGAAATCGCTACAGATAAAGCAACTGTGGAGGCACAAGTCACGGAGGATTACACCCTTTACGAAAATGGCCAAATCAATCGCGAAAAAAGCGATTTTTCCACGAATTTAATTCGCTACAATTTAGAACGGGTCAATGGCGAATGGAAAATCGCCGATTATCAAGCACTCGATTAATCAATCCTTAGCCTAAGTCCGATAGCCGATCGCCATGTCCCCACCCTCGGAGTTTCCCCCTCCCCGGTTTAACCCCAACACTACGCCACCGAAAAAGCGGGGGGAAATCCACCGCATAGAAATTCAAATGAACAACCCGCAAGCGTGGTACGATCGCGCGGGTTCTCTTTACCAATTACAGCGCTATGAAGAAGCGATCGCCAGCTATGATAAGGCGATCGCAATTCAACCGGATTATCCGGATGCCTGGAACAATCGCGGCATGGCGCTGAAAATGTTACAGCGCTATGATGAAGCGGTGGCGAGTTTCGATCGCGCGGTGGCTATCGAACCGAATTACCATTGCGCCTGGAACAATCGGGGCAACTGTCTGTCCTCAATGGGACGTTATGAAGCGGCAATTGTCAGCTACGATCGCGCCCTCGCCCTCCATCCGGACGGTTACGAACTGTGGCACAATAAAGGGGAAACTCTGGCATTTTTGCACCGCTACGAAGCGGCGATCGCTTGTTATCGGCGGGCGTTGGAAATTCAACCCCAATCTCGCGAAACTCGAGCACTGCTCGATATCGCCCTCGCCCAGTTGACGCCGCCGCCCCCCGCCCCAGTGGTGATGGAGTCGTCGGTGGCGCAAAATGCTCGACTCCAGTCATGCGACGCTATGGTGGCGCGTTATCCCCAGGATGCCCAAGCATGGGCAGATCGGGGTCACGCTCTGTTCGAGTTGGGGGCTTTTCACGAGGCGATCGCCAGCTACGATCGCGCGATCGCCTTGCAACCGACGGATGCCACCGTCTGGAAATATCGCGCCCGATCGTTGAAGCGGTTACATCGCTATGAAGCGGCGATCGACAGCTATGAAACAGCGCTGGAATTGCAACCCCAACCCCCACAGCGCCACAGAACCGAGGCGCTTTCCCCACCACCACCCCCTACCCCCGGGCAACACCGCCCCAGTCCCCGCATCCGCTCATTCCTCTACCGGGTTTGGCAGCTTTTGCGCCGTATCGGGCAGGGGTTCCACCGATGGTTTCGCAGATAATCTCCTGGCATTGTCGGGGGTTTGCAAACCGAATAATCGCAACAGCGATGATGCCATTCGCCGCCCTTCCTTGCCCTTCCCCGCCCCCCTCGCCCCTGCACAATCTACACTCAATACACAACGATTTCGCCAACCCTGAGTTCCCCGAGGGGTGAGAACCTATTGACTCCTGGCCATAGAGTTGCATTAAACTGAGGCTGCCACCCACCCCAGTATTTCTGCGGCAGTGAAGGATTTTTACCAATTTCCTAGCCGCCGAGAGAAAGCTACTTGCTCCCAGAGGTGGATGTCAGGAGTGCTATTATAAAGCGTAAACTCCAGCGAAATCGGGTAGCATCTAATCGCGTTCCGTTTCGGCGATCGCCGAAGCAAGAAAGCAGGTATCGGCCTATCATGGCTCAGGCTTTGCATCCCCGCTGAAAACTGTTTACTATCTAGCAACTGATGACCTCGATTGAGATGATAAATTTAGTCTCTCCGACTCTCGATCTATTTGTCTATCACCTTCGCGAAGGTTTGGGTATAGAGACCAGAGACAATTTAGAAAACTACCAATATGTACTGGAAAAATTGCCCCAGCAACTTCCTGGTTCCCTGAGTTCCACACCGGTGACTGAGGATAGGGAATATGCCCAATTTTTAGATGTCAAAAACCACGAAACAGGACAGTTTAAATTTGCGGGAGAATTTGAAGACGAAAAAATCGGAGGTTCTTACAATCGCTTTGCCTTAGACGATACCTATGGATTGCTATGCCAACTCTCAGTGGATGGAAAATTTGATATTAAAGATTTGGCAAGCTGTCTGGAAAAACTTTTAATATTAGCTCCCGATGATTTTTTATTGCCCGGAAAAATAGGCCAAACTTGGATGCTCTCGGGATGGTTGGAAAGTGGCGGCAGAAATGAAGTCCATCATCTAGCAGAAAGCGCTTATAAAAGTTTAATCGACCGAGGCTGGCAGTATCAAGAAAAGGGACAATTTTTAGGGGCAACGGTTCTGGAGTTTTGGAGAGCCTCCCCGCAACGGTGGGAAAAAATTGAGCCGGATAGTCATTTGGTGATGATTCTCTATCCGAATCAGAAGGCAATGACCCAAGCGGCTGAGTTTTACGAGTATTGGAAGCTTTTATTTTGCTACCG
The DNA here is from genome assembly GCF_035615515.1 of Phormidium sp. CCY1219. Taxonomy (GTDB): domain Bacteria; phylum Cyanobacteriota; class Cyanobacteriia; order Cyanobacteriales; family Laspinemataceae; genus CCY1219. The sequence continues at coordinate 17,929 of NZ_JAJENT010000745.1, read as the reverse complement.
AAATAAAATTATCTGGGCTTACACTCAAAGCCGCGAGATGAAAGAGAAAACCCTGGTCGAGTTCGATAGCATGGGGCCTTCTATTGAAAATATTTATAATTTAGAGTGGTCGCAACTCCAGTCAACTTTACAAAAAAATGCGATAACTTTGTCAGATTTTGTCAAAACAATTAATGCATTAGAAGTCTATCAGCATACTCTGGATATAAATTTGCTGCATTATGAAAAATACGTGATGCTAATTGAAAAAAAAGCAGGCAGCTTTTTCCAAGTTAGCAATGATTTTAAATTCCTGCAAGAGTTTAGCGATATTGTTAAGGCGAAATATCAAAAACAACTGGAAAAAGATTATGCTAATTTGCGTCCTTGCTTGGAAGTACAAGAAAATTTAATTGCCACGATCGCCGGCATGGTGAGTATTTCCCACGCGCAAGAAGCACGCCAGTTCCAACAATTTGCCACGGTAGCGGGGGTCGGCTTCGGAACCGCTGTAGTGGTGGCTTGTAGTTCTTCGAGTTGGATGGCACAGGTGAATCATGCGGCGGCGATCGAACCTTCACCCTGGACCGGTCCGGAATCCCTGACGCCGATCGCCATCGTCTTGAGTGCAAGCGCCCTTGCTGGCATCCTCGGCGGGTTCTTCGCCTGGCTTTTCTTCATCAAACCCAACCGCTAAACCATTGAGCAAATATCTCAAATCGAGAACCACGCCAAACTTCTCAATTCTGACTTTCTCGGGGTGATTTACCACTCATCATTCTGCTGACGGCGACTATCCCACTCCCAATCATCATATTCCTCATACTCCTGTTCCATTATCTCCGCAAGCTCTCTGCTTTCTGAAGCTTGTTCCGCTTCGGCGTAGCGCGTCAGCGGGGGTAAATCGTAGTCGTCATACTCATACTCTCCTTCTTCTCCATACGCTTCCTCGTCTTCCAGGGTCAAATTCATTTTCAACGGTTCCACTACGCGGTCGATCGCATCTTTCACAAATGCTTTGACAAATTCTTCTTTTTTGGTAAGCTGAAACTGTCGCTGTACTACTTCGGTCATGCCGCCATCCCCCCAATCGCGATCGTGGCGGAAATATTCGATAAAGCTCTTGCCGGCAATGCGGGTTAAATACGCAGCGGTGACGCCTTGAATCGCTTTACCTACCACAAAGGTTCCTAAGTTTAATTGCAAAGCGGCGGTAATCAGTTTCACCGCCCCTTCTACGATTCCCAAACTGGCTAAGGTTTTGCCGAGAGAAAGCGCCAATTCTCTGCCCCGTTCGAGATTAATATCGCACCCATAGATTTTACCAATTTCTACTACCATTTGGGCGTTGACGGCGGCGGTGGCAAGTACGTCAATCACGGGTAAGGGGGTGCAGGCAATTACACCAGCACCGATCCACTGAAACCGTTCGACGACTTTATCCGCTTGTCGTCTTTGTTGGGTATCGATTAAGCGCCGCGCTTCTTCGCCGAGAAGTTGGGATTGCAGCAGGATATTGTCGGCGACTAAATCTTCTCCTTCGGCGCGTAAAATGGCAGCCATGCGGCGAATTAAGGGCATGATATCTGGGTCGGCTTGAAATACGGCCCCGCTTTCGAGGCGGATTTCGCTGGGATTGGCGGCGATCGCCACTACATCCATTGGCGAGATGAAGTTTTCTACGCGATCGCGCAGGTGGGCTAAAATGATTTCTCGTTCTTCTTCGGGATAACGGTCGCTTTTGTTTAAAACCACGATGGAGCGCTTGCCAATTTCGGCTAGCATTTGCAGGGGTTCGTATTCCGATCGCGTCAGGTCGTTATCCACCACGAATAACAGTAAATCCGCTTCGGTGGATAGGGTCCGCGCTAAGCGTTCTCGTTCGGTTCCGGCTACTCCCGCTTCTAAAATTCCCGGGGTATCGGTAATTAAAATTTCGCGATCGAGTCCTTTGAGTTTCAGGCGATAGGTTTGACCCACATCGGTGGTTCCCATCGGCGCATCCACCCGCCCCACCATGCGCCCGAGTAACGCATTCACTAGGGAGGTTTTCCCCGCCGAACCGGTCCCGAATACCACCACTTGCAGATTCCGGCGCGATAAGTTCTGTTCGAGTTCGCGCGATCGCTGCAGCAGTTCTTGTCGCGCTACTTCGTCTTGGATGTTATCCACTTGTTGGCGAACCGCTTTTAAGTTGGCTCCCGCCGCATCGGCTTTGTGGGCGGGGACTTTTAGCTTGCGTCTGCGCCGCCCTCGCCCGGTTTTGGGGTTCTGGAACAGCCGCAGGTAGTAGATAAATGCCCCAATTAACACGATCAGCAGGGCGATGACGAGCAACAGCAGCAGGTTCGCCAGCAGGGGTGCGGAAAAACTAATCTGCATGTAAAGCCGGGAGATGGCACTCACCAGCCACAGCATCATCCCTAAGATGAAGACGATACCCACAAATAAGGTTAAAAGGCGCGATAAAGGCATGACAAGTATTCTCAGCGATCGGACTATTTCGATCTTAATCTCGCCCCTGCTTGGAGAAGCCGGGGAAATGGATTGAAAATTAAAAGTTAGAAATTAACAACATTTATTTAGTAAATTATCAATCTGTGATTTGCAATTTTTGGGAAGAATTGACCAGATCGGTGCCCAAATCCATCCCCCCGTTAATTCTATTAATTCTAAATTCTCAATTGTTAATTCTCAATTGTTAATTCTCAATTTTTCCTCACGGGGTGTGGAAAAGCTGAAAACTGGGTGGGTTGATTGAATTTTTGCACGACTTTTTGCTATGCTGCATCGTAAGCTAAAAAGGCTCGCCTTTGGCACTACAGGATTTTCCGGGGGTAAACGGAATGAAAAACTCAAAAGACTATCATTATAGTAGCACATTGGGGAAAGAAAAACTCCAGAATTGGATAATGGGATTTGGGGGGCGCTGCAATATTCGGCAAAAGATTAGTCTGGGGTATTTGTTGAGTTTGGGAGTGGCGCTGGTGGGAACTACAATTGCAGTGGCGATCGGGAGTTACTATCAGGAGCAAGCGTTGCAGCGATTTGCACTAGCGAGCGATCGCCAAGCGTTATTGACGAGCTTGCGAATTGCCACTTTAGAAGTGCCGTTTTATCGACAAGAACTTAATGATGTTAGTCAGATGTCCCCCGCCGAATTTCAGGCAGAAAAGAATCAGTGGCTTGAGAGTGTAGCGAGTGTGAGAGGGCAATTATGGGAACTGAAGGAATACCCGGAAAAGATTGTCGGTCTCGAACCGCTGTTGCAGGAGTATAAAGGCGTGGTAGAAGCCTACACCCGAGAGCTAGATTTGTTGCTCGAAGAAATTGCCCCATTAACGTTAGAACCGGAAGAAATTACTAACGCGAAACAAGTGCTTTTAGGGTTTAGCGATCGCCCTGCGGTGGAGAGATTCAATCGGTTTTCGCAGCAGTTACAAACCCTGATGGCATCGGCGCAGGAAGAACAGCAGCAAGCGAAACTGGCGTTATGGCAAGCGGGAAAGATTCGGCGATGGTTTATAGGCGTCACCATGCTGGTATCGGTAGGGAGTGCAATTCTCTTAGCGCTCTATATCAGTTGGGCGATCGCGCGACCCATTCAAGCGGTAACTGCGGTTTCCCAGCAAGTGGCGAAAGAATCTAATTTCAACTTAAAAGCACCGATTCAAACCCAAGATGAAATTGGGGTTTTGGCCAGCTCATTTAACGAATTAATTGCCCAGGTCAATCACCTTATTTCAGAATTAGAAAACGAAAAAGAAAGCCAGTTAATTCAAAGTGAAAAAATGGCCAGTTTGGGGCGGATGTTGGCTGGCGTTGCCCATGAAATTAATAATCCGATTAATTTTATTTACGGCAATCTCCCACCGGCGGAAGAATACCTCGAGGATATTTTCGATTTGCTCGATACCTATGAAACCGAGATTCCCGAACCCCCGCCGGCAGTGAAAGAACGGGCGGAAGAAATTGAAATTGAGTTTATCAAGGAAGACTTGTTTAAAATATTGCAGTCGATGAAAGTTGGGGCACAACGGGCGCGGGCGATCGCCTTGAGCTTGAAAAATTTCTCGCGCCTGGATGAAAACATTCCCCAACCGGTGGACTTGCACGAATGTATTGACAGTAGTTTGTTGATTTTGCACAACCGAATTAAAAAGAGCATCCAGGTGATTCGCAATTACGGCAATCTGCCCCCGATTGAGGCATATATGGGATTGCTCTATCAGGTCTTTATGAATTTGCTCAGTAATGCGGTGGATGCCTTAGACGAGCAAACCCTGATTCAAGGTGTAAAGGGAAAAGAAATTACCATTTCGACGGAACAAATCGATGAGCGGTGGGTTAACGTGAGAATTGCGGATAATGGGCCGGGGATTTCTCCGGAAAACCAAGAGAAAATTTTCGCCCAATTTTTTACCACGAAACCGCGTGGGGTGGGAACCGGATTGGGGTTAGCAATTAGTCGGCAAATTGTGGAAGACAAACATGGAGGAAAAATTATTGTTTGCTCTGAGGTGGGAATGGGAACCGAGTTTTCCATTACCCTACCCATTAAAGCGGCAGTTTCTCTGTAGGGTGGGCAATGCCCATTTTATGCCATTTTTCGATTCTAATACCAATGCCGGAAAAACGAGAAGCAGGTCACGCAAAATCCTTTCCCGGATGAATCAAAACCCAAGCGCAGTGGAGGATTTAAGGTTGGGTTGGAAGGGGGCGATCGCTCCTTTCTTGCTTACAGCGTTCCAGATAAATTTGCGCCACTTTATCCCCCGGATTCTCGTTCAAACAGCGTTGAAATAAACCCTGTGCTTCCCTAAAACTATTCAGATGAAATAATAAAATTGCCTTTTCAAACTCCGACTTGGTGGTTAACTTGCCTTCGCGAAGTTCCGGCGGATCGGCATCGAATATCTCATACACCGTCACTTGTTCCGATTTGCCCTTTACCTGGACGCGATCGATGAGGCGAATGTCGTATTTTCCCGGATTTTGTAGGTGCAAAAACGTTTGCTGGGTAATTAACAATTCCACCCCATAGTATTTCGTGAGCGTTTCGATGCGCGAGGCTAAATTTACCGCATCGCTAATCACGGTACCATCGAGACGGTTGATTCCGCCCACAGTTCCGAGCATCAAAGACCCGGTATTAATGCCGATGCCGATTTTGATTTTGGGGCGTCCCGGTCTGCCTCGGGTGGTATTATAGTCGCTCAAGTATTTTAGCATAGAAATACCTGCTTGTACCGCATCATCTGCGCCGCCGCCAAATAGCGCCATAATCGCATCGCCAATATATTTATCGATAAACCCATTATTTTCGATAATCGCCGGTTCCATGCGAGAAAGATAGGCATTGATAAATTTAAAATTCTCCTCCGGACTCATTGCTTCCGATAAGGTGGTAAAATTGCGAATGTCGCAAAACAAAACCGACATTTCTTTTTCCACCGCATCGCCGAGTTTGACTTCAGCAATGCTTTCGTAACCGAGGAAGGATAAAAATTGATTGGGGACGAAGCGTTCGGCGGCTTCAATTAATCGAATTTCGGCATCGAGAGAGCGTTCTAAGTCTTCGTTGAGTTCCGAGAGTTTTTGGATGAAGGCTTGCCGTTCTTGTTCGGCTTTTTTACGATCGCTGATATCTTGAAAGGCGACGATCGCAAAAGATATATTGCCCTCCTCATCATAAATTGGCGTTCCCCAAGCTTCGATGGGAATATCTCGATCGCCGTTGTAAATTTCAATATCGTCGGCAGTAGTAGATTCCCCCCTTAACGCCCGCTGGATGAGCAATTCCGACGCTCCAGAGTCGCGATCGCCCTTGGTAAAAGAACTGCGACATGCCAGGTCGATGTCACTCACCGAGGCATTGCGGGGCAAATGAGGCGCGAGAATCTGCTTGGCTTTTTCATTGAAAAAATAGGCATTTCCCCCAGTATCCACCACGGTGATACCTACGGGAACTGCTTCTAAAAATTGGGTGAGTCGCCGATCGCGATCGCGCAGCAATTTGCGGCTATTATAATCCGAGACAATAATCGCCGAAGCAAACAGCGCCACCAGGGGGCGAACCACCGGAATCCACCAACTGTTTAAAAATGCCAGATAACCGATGGCGATCGCACCCGCCCCTGCTAACAACACGATCGCCACAGTTTTGCCAAATCTTCTCTGTTTTTGAGACAAGCGACTGGCGCGCAACCCCCAAGCTAACAGCGCCCCCCCGGCGGACCAGGCAAAAATCCAAATCCACTCCAGGGGTTCGGACCAGACTTGCAAAAAAGCACGCCCTTCTAAAGCACCACCGACCATTTGACTGATTAAATTAGCATGAATCACCACCCCAGCCATCCGTCGTTGATTTTTAAACCAACTGCCCTCCTCGCGGAAAGCCCCGGAAATATCCGGGGTGAAGAAAAAATCATTTAAACTCGGCGCAGTTGCCCCAATTAACACAATGCGATCGCGCATTAAATCCGGCGGAATGTTATTTTCCAGTACCTCCGTCATCGAAATCGTGGGAAAATTGTCCTGGGTTCCGCGAAAATTCAACAACATCTGATACCCACCGGCATTGACCCCCGCATAACCGCCATCGTTTTTTCTAAACGGCTTAAATAACGCTGTGCCCAAGCGCAAGTGCATCCGTTCGGGATCTGCGACTTCTAGCTGAATGCCTTTGCTTTCTAGATACATCAAGCTCAACCGCGCCCCGAGACTTAACTGAGTTTCTCCCGCTTGGTTTTTATGAGATAATAAAGCTCGCCGTACTTTGCCATCGGCATCTAAAACTAAATCCGAAATTCCCACGCGATCGTTGCGCTCTAGACTGGGAGGGGGCGCTACGGTATGGCCAATAATTTTCTCGACGCCGATTAAATTCTCGGTGGATTCAAACAGTTCTACTAATTTCTCATGCCCCGGTTCGACACTTAAATCGCGATACACATCTAAGCCAATTGCCAGGGGTTGTTGTTGTTTAATGTTATTCAGTAATTGCGCCAGGGTTCCATCGGACATGGGCCACTGTCCCACATTCGTGATGTCCGATTCATCTATGGTGACGATGGCGATGCGGGTGTCGGCGGGTTGTGGGGGACGCAGGCGAAAAAAGCGATCGAGCATCCCGAGTTCGGGATCCTGGAACCATCCAGCCGCACTGGTGGCAATGACGAAACCCGCCACTGTCGGTGCTGTTACCAATACCGCACGCCATTGCCATAGCTTCGATTTTAATACCATCTAGGCGCTTTAGGGAAATCACGGGCTATGTTTGGGCACACTGCTCGTTTTTGGTGCGATCGCTTAAATCGTACCCTAAAAAACAATAGCGCCCCCTATTCCCATTCTAGGGTGCGCTACCAGGCAGACGCGAGGGATTTGTCCCTGGCGGTGGAAAATGGATTAGCTCCCTATTCTAACTCCCCTAATGGCCGATCGCGCTTGGGGGCGCTATGGATTGAATCAGGGGTTGGTTGGCGATCGCTTCGAGTCCGTTTTCGCTTAGGAAGTTGTCCCAGGCGGCGGTATATCGATCCGGTTGCGATCGGCGCAATTCGGCAAGGGTGCTGAGGGTATCGTACCAGATTCCTTCCTTGCCATATTGGCTCGCTGCTTCTAACGAAACTTCTGGTGGGAGTTGACCCATCGCTGTGGCGCTTGCTTCGGTTCTGGTAATCCACCCCTCTACCCGAGGACTATCTGCTCTCGGTGGGTTTTCGCAGGCTAACACAAACGACCACTGATAGGTTTTCCCGGTTTCCAGGGGGGATGCTTCTGGGGGGAGGGTGAGGCTGATAATTCCTCCCTGGTTGGGAATCTCAACCTGGGTTTGATAGTAATAATCCTCGGTTTTGTCTTTGACGATAAAATATCCCTGGGCCGCTGAGGTAGGGGGAATGTAGGCGAATACCGTGGGGCGATCGGATAGGGTTAATCCTTGCTTGGTTTCTGGCAAGATTGGCGTCACCGATGGTCCTTCCATCATCCCATCTTGGGGACAGAATCCGCCACTGCGAGATGCTCCCCCGGCGGAATCTTCCAGGGTTTGGTTATCCGGTGGCTCGAAGGTAATGCTAGCCACGGTTTTCTCGGATAGTGGATTGGGGGCGGAAACTTGCGCTTGGGTGGGTAAGCCAGCCATTAGGGCGAATTTTACTGACAGGGCGATGGAAAAAATTGCCACTGAAACCGACGAGTTTGTTGATGCCATTGTTCAACTCCTTGCTGCTTGCGAATTGCTTGAATTAATCGGATTGATTTATCGGCGATTAAAGAGGATTTTATCTCTGCGACATTTAACACCCTGCTGACCTCTTTTACTACTATATCAAATTTTATAACTCTAGGTAATTTTAAGGGGACGATTTTGAACCCGTTCTACGGCTTGAGCTTTACCGTTCCTTTACATTTTGGCGCAAAACTCCCTTTTATCCTCCTCGGATGTTGTTCTGCGAACCCCCAAGCAAAACGCGCTTAACTTCAGTCATTACACCTTTTTGCCCCCTGATTTTTTGCGCTATTCGTGCAACTATTTACCCGGCAATTGTAAAAGTTTTGCAAAGTTTTCCCTTCCCAGGCGAACCTAGACCCTGTTTTGCAGCCCCACAGAGTTGAAAGTAGTTTCAACTTATAATTTCTTTACATTCTGTGGCACCTTGGCGTAGCCCTTTCCCGGAAATTCACCTATTATTTTCCGACCGCAACCACATTTAGTTTGCATACTTTTAGGGGATTAGCTGCCCACAATACGGGGTTTAAATTGAAATTTAACATGCAATTTAAACGCATAGTCACTCCGACTCTACAACCAATTTCCCACCAAAACAAAGGGTGCCCAATAAAACGGATGGGAGTATTTATCCTCATTTAACAAGGCTAACTGCCCTTGACGAAGGGCCTGTGCTTTGGTCATGGGGGGAGAGGTGTCCGTTGCGCCCGGGCCTGCGTCGCGGAGTAGGTTGCGGTAAAACTCGGTTACTAGGGTTGCGGTGGAGGCATCGTTCACGGACCACAGGGTTGCTAGGGTCGATCGCGCCCCCGATCGCACGGCTACCCCTGCTAATCCCAATCCGGCTTGCTTGTCTCCTGTCGCTGTCTGACAGGCACTCAGGACCAATAATGCGATCGGGGTGGAAAATCCATCTTGCCGGGTTTGTAGCAATGCCTCAAATTCGGTGACTTGAATTTTATCATCCCAGGTGAGAATAAATGTCTGTTCGGAATTCGAGCTAAACTGACCGTGAGTCGCTAAATGAATGACGGGGAAGTCTACTCGGTCTATCTGACTGGCTAGATTCGATTCGGTAAAATCCCCGTTCAACAAAACTTGCGCTTCACTTACTTGAGTGGCGATTTGCTGCAATTCTAATTCTACTGCGGGTAATGGGTCGAATCCTTGACGGGCATCGGTGAGTCCCCCGCTCAAAACTTGGATTTGCTCTCGTTGCAAGGGTTGCGGCGCGAGCAATTGCAATCCAGGGGTGAGGGCGAGACTGTATTTTTCGATTAAGTAGCTTTCTCCATCATACAGGGCGGCTACGGGTAAATTCCGCAGGACGCCATCGAGTACGAAAACCAGGGTTTGAATCTCCCGATTCGCTAAACTGGCTTGCGCGGGTCGAATTAACCAGTCATACAGTTGTTGCGACAGTTGCAAGCGCCGCTTGTTGGAAAATGCAGGGCTGAGGAATTGTTGCAGTTGCGCTAAGGTTGTTTCGACTTGGCGTTGAGTGATGGGGGTTTCGTAGTGACGCAGGTTGTCGCCGGGGATGGAGAGGATGACGGCTAATCGGTCTGGCAAAATGACGGAATAGAATACGGCGGCGGTGGGGTCTATTTCGTCAATTTGCTGCGGTTGGGCGTCCAAACAAGCGTCTTTGAAGAAGTTGTCTAGTTCTGCTAGTTGCAGGGATTCGAGGGTTTGGCGGGCTTGTGTGAGATACTGTTGTTTTAGCTGGACGGAAGCGCCCTGGGTGCTGTCGAGGAGCAATGCTACAAGCTGACGATAAACGGGTTCGACGGTTTCGCGAAAGGAGAATTGCACCTCTGGTTCGATGGCTACTAGGTCGCTGCGAAGCGATTGTAGGGTGCGTACTGCTTGGGTATATGGGGCGATCGCACCTGTTTTGTCTCCTTTTTTTACCCTCACTCTTCCTAGTTGCCATTGCCACTGATAGGCAATATCTGATGCTTGTATCCCCTGGGCTAAGTTTAATGCGGCTTCGGTGTGTTTTTGTGCGGCGCTTTGTTGTCCGATTTTTTCATATAAGCGACCTAGGTTCCCTAGGGCATAGGATTGCGATCGCCTATCGTCCAATTTTCGCGCTGCTTCTACTCCTCGTTCTAATATCGAAATAATCGTTTCGGTATCGCCGATAATTTCCTGCTGTGATGTCTCCTGGAGCAATTCTTCTGAGGTCAAACAAGCGGGATTTTTCTGTTGCAAACATATTGCAGCGCGGGCTAAATTCACCTGGGCGTAAACTGTGGGGCGACTGGGGGGCAAAATGCTCAAGGGTTCGGGAATTTGCGCGGCTAAGCTTTCTGCTGACTCCCATTGCCCTATTTCTAGCAAGATATGCAGTTGGTTTAATTGTGCTTGTAATTGCAACATGGGGTCGCGGGTTTGTGAGGCGGCGGCTACGGCTTGTCGATAAAGGTTTAAGGCGGATTCTGGTTGTTTTTTGGCTTGTAATGTATTGCCTAAACTTAATAGGATGGCGCTGATTTGTTGTGGCGATCGCCCCCGATTTGCTGCCTCGAGAGCTTGCTGCAAAATTCTCTCGGAGTCTTCTAATGCTCCGACTTGTCGCCGCAAATTTCCCAGGGTCAGCAACCTGGCAGCTTTTAATGAGGTGTCGGGTTGTTTGTCTAGGGTTTGTTCGATTTCGAGTAGGGTTTTGGTGGCTTTGGCGTGTAGTCCTAAAACTTGCATGGCGCGGGCTTGATTGATTTGACTGAGTAGGGTTCCCCATTCGTCTGGCACGTTACGATACATTTGGGTTGCTTGTTGCCAAAGGTCTAGGGCGTTTTCGGTGTGTCCGAGGAAGAATTGCAGCCGACCGGCGGTGTTTAATTGTTGGGCGCGGATGATTTGGCTTTGCGGTTGTTCTGGGGGATAAGTTGCGATCGCGTTTTGACTGGCTGCGATCGCGGCACTGGCTTTTTCATACTCTCCCAACCGCTGATAAGCTAAGGATAGAAAGTTCAATGCCTGCGCTTCTCCCAGGGGATTGTTTTGGGTAGAAAACTCTGCCGCCGCCCGTTCCCACACCCGAACTGCTGCAGCAAATCGTCCGGCGTCGTATTCTTTTTTCCCAGCAGTTAATGTGGTTTGGGGTTGATTTTCGGCGATCGCATTTGCCGGGGGTGGGTCGGCGGGAAAGGCGCGATGAGCGACCCATGCAGCATGAAGGGTCATGCTGAGGGTAAAGCTTAAGAAGGCGGCGACAATCCATCGGAAATCTCTCGGTTTTGGCATTATATTTTTCGGCTATATCTTGACATGAAAAGAAAAATATGGTAAGAGAAGATAAACAATCGGGTTTGCAGGCAGCATGCAGGTAGTCGTCTGCGATGGCAGACTTAGGTTGCGCCGCCGCAACTGTTAGTCGCCCGGTTCTTTATATAATTTCCCACAACCCGGGAGGCTCATCCAATCGCTGTGGGGGGTAACGCTGGTGGGTTGTGCTACCAAAACCACTTTTCCTTGTGCGTTTATCGCCCACCCTTGGGCTTCCACCAACCGCTGGCCACTGGGGGAAACGGAGGCAAGGGCGGGGGATGGGGAGGGGGGTTGTGAGGTTTGCGCGGGGCTGGTGGGAACAATTCGCAAGTCTTCTAATACTACGGAAGCATCCAGGGCTTCGTTGGGAGAGGTAGGCAACCCGCCGCGACCGGTAATGGTGAATTCGCTGCCTTGACCCACTACGCAGAAGTTTTGGGCGATTAGTTTGGACACATCCACCGGAGCGCTTTCTAGTTCTACGATTCCCAAGCTGCTGTCTGTTTCTGGGGTATTGATTTCTACGGTACCGCTAAACTGGGGGCCGAGTTGGGAGGTGGCGGTGATGTCGCTCGCGGGGGTGGGTGCGCTTCGGAATTCGGTGCCGAAGATGCCTTCGGCGGTGATGCTGACGCGACCTCCGCGACCTTCTAGGGCGTTGGCGGTGATGTCGCTATTGTTTAATGCGGTTAAGGTTTCGGTGTCGATGGTGATGTTTCCGCCGTTGGTGTTTCCGGCGTTGGTGGTGATGCTGCTGCGATCGCTTAACCGAATATCCGGCGATCGCACCTGAATGTTGCCCCCGGCCCCGGATACGGTGGCTGCGTTTAAACTCCCTTCGCGCTCTAAGCGAACTGACCCGGCTACAATTTCCAGGGTTCCGGCGTTTCCCGCTCCGAGACTTCTCACATCCAGGCTGGCACCGTCTCGCACGCGCAATTCGGGGGTGGTTATTCTCACGTCTCCTCCTGCGCCGATGGCTTGCACCTGCGGTAAGTCGGCGCGCCCGGAGGAGGCTACAACGGTGGTGGGCAATCCGGTTATGGGGGAGGTGCCAAACACTTCTACCGACTCGGAGGCATTCACTGTCAGGGTTCCCCCCGCACCTTCACCGAGGCTCGCACTGGAGGGAATTGCGCCATCGCCGATACTCAGGGTGCCGGTAATTAGGGTCAAGTCTCCGGCGGGACTGTCGGTGAAGGTGGTGGTTCCCGGACCGCTGGTGGTAAAACCATCGGCGGATACTCCTAGGATTTCTATGGATTCGCTGGCTTCGATGAGGATGTTTCCTCCGGGTCCGCCGAGGGGAATTACGTCGGTACCGACTATCCCGCCACTGTTGGCGACGATTAATGCTCCTTGGCGATTGATTAAGCGTTTGGTTTCGATGCGGATGTCTCCCCCTATGCCGATGCCGAATAGGGTATTGTTTAAGATGCCTGTGGGTAGCAGGGTTCCGGGTAGGGTTCGGGACACTTCTACGGATTCTGAGGCTCGAATCAGGATGTCGCCTCCTGCGCCATTGCCCAAGGTGGCGGTGGAAAAGACGCTGCCATCTCGGATGGTAAGCTGGCTGGTCTGTATGGTTAAGTTTCCTGCGGATCCGGTGCTTCCAAGGGCGGTGTTGGTAAATGCTCCTGCGCCGATCGCTTCGATGGCATGACTGGCAAAGAGGTTGATTTCGCCGCTGGGTGCGCTGCCAAATGTGGGGTTGAAGGCGATCGCGCCGTTATACATGCCGATGCGATCGCTTTGGATGGTTATGTTCCCCCCGGGGGCGAGTCCGGCGGTTCCGGCGAATAGTCCGCTAATGCGATCGCTCGGTTGCAGTTGTCCGCTCAATCCACCGCCTAAAAATTGGTTGAGAGATTCAAGGCCAATTCCGATTAAGTTTACTCCGTCGATTGCCCGCACGCTCAGATTTCCCCCCGCACCTTCTCCAAAGGCGGTGGTGGATAAAAATGCTGTGCCTTGTAGTAAGAATTGCCGGGTTTCTACGGTTAGGTCTCCTCCCGCACCGGTTCCCATTGTGTCGCTGGCGATGATGGTAAAGTTTTCTGGGTTGGTACCGCTGATTTCTACGAATTCCTTGGCCTGTAGGCGTAAGGTGCCTCCGGGTTGCGCTCCTCGGGCGATCGCTAATACTTGGGAACCGTCGCGCACCTGTATCTGTCGCCCTTGCAATTCTACGGATCCGCCACCTTGGCCACTGGTACTCACGACACTTTGCTGCAAGAGTTGAATGTCTCGAAAGTCTCCTACGCTTTCGTATCCTGCTGCTATTCCGTTTTCTGTGACCCGGAGGCTGACTTTGGCTTTGTCCCCTACGCTGCCAATGTGGATGCGTCCGGAGGGGGCTTGCATTTGCCCGCCTTCGAGGGTTACGTGGCCGCCAATTAGGGCAAGGGTTTGTCCGGGTGTCACTTGCATCCGGGCGATCGCACCGCTGCTGTCTGTGGCGCGCGATCGGTTGATAATCGCTCCGGGATTTTCTCCAAATTGCAGCCCTACGGGTGTGCTGATGGTTAATAATGGGGGGGCTTCTGGGTCTATTCCCCCAAATGTGGTGCCGTCGGCTAATTCTATGGCTTCGGCGCTGGTGGCTACGAATGACCCGCCGATGTTGAGTTGGGCGTTGGGTCCGAATACTATTCCATTCGGGTTGAGTAGGAATAGGTTGGCGCTTCCGTTGGTTTGGATTAGTCCGTCAATCTGGGAGATTTTTCCTCCGGTTACTCGGGTCACAATGTTTTGTATGTTTGGCTGGTTCTCGAACTGTGCTACTCGATTGGTGGGGAGGGAAAATTCTTTGAAGCTGTGGAATAGGTTCCCTCCGCGTTGGGTTCCGCCGGTGATGATGCGGCTGTTCCCTTGGGGGGTGACTTCGGAGTTGCTCGGTAGGCTGCGATCGGGGATGATTTGCCCCTGGGCTACTGCATGGAAGGCGAATGGCACTCCGAGTCCACTCAGAACGAGGAGTGTTTTTATTCCAATGGTGAGCGATCGGTGAAACCCCTGTTCCCCAAATATCCGCCCACTGCAATGATTGTTTTTTCTGCATGAATTACCCATCTTTTTTTCTCCCTGCGCCACTGTTTCCAAGACACCCTGAGTAAGGGAAAATTCTGTCGCCCGTCGTCTGCGTCAGCACTGCTTCCCTCTACTGCACTATTTTAAAATAACTTGGAGTGTAGTGGTGGTTTTGCTCCCTTCTGTGCCCACTCCTCATCGAGGAGATAAAAATTTCCCCTCCTCAAACTTTTCTCCGGAAGCCTTTCGTGCGCTTCTTCTCTCCTCATAGATGTCCCGATTTGCTTTACTCTAGAAGTAGGGTGGGGTGTCGGGTTTTCTCGCGATACCTGTTGCCCGATTCACTGCAAATGTTTTTATTATGGTGGAGTAAAATACTATGGGCCTTTTTGACCAAATTGCTGGTGCGCTGAATAATCCCTCTCAGCAAGCGAGTTCCAATCAACTGGGTACGATTCTCAGTACCGTACAGCAACTCAGCAGCACCTACAATACCGATCCTGCAACTACCCAAACTATGCTCTCGACGGTGGGCACTTTCGTGCGATCGGCTCTGCAGGAAAAACGGGACGCCGGCGGCAGCGATATGGTACAATCCATTGTCAGCCAGTTTAGCGGCACTTCGGCTAATTCTTCCGCGATCGCTGCTTTATTCTCCGCCCCGCAAATTTCTCAACTCATCGAAACCCTCTGCGCCCGCACTGGCTTAAACGCACAGCAAATCCAATCTATGCTTCCCCTGCTTATCCCCGTAGTGCTGAATTTACTGCAAAGTGGCGCAAGCGCAGACGACCCCCAACGCGGCGGCAATCCCGTCCTCAATAGCTTTTTAGATGCCGATAATGATGGCGATGTGGATATCGCTGACGCTATTAGCTTTGCCGGCAATTTCTTCAACCAATCCCGTTAAATTCTTCACTCTCCTTTTCTCCGGACAAGATACTTCTGTTCCCTTCTCTTGTTCGGAGATTTTTATATCATGCAACTCAAAAAAAAAAGTTAAAATTTTTGGCCGCTTTTTTTTCTTCCCGGCCTTGCATTTTCTCAGAATTTGCGATACCATATATTCATAATGGGAATAGTGGCAAAATTTTTAATTTTGCCACTATTCCCATTATAATCTAGATTAGCAAACAATTTTTCCCTTGTCAAGGACAAATCCTTTTTTTTAGGAAAAATTTTCTTCCCCGCCACCCCCCGGAAGCGATCGGCCAACAGGGGGGAAGGGGGAGAGATGAAACGGGAGAAAAAGCGAGGCCAGAGGTAGGTCTCGCCACCGGATTGGACTTAAGTTTCATCGCGATCGTGACTGCGCGCTGGCGGGGAAGTCGCCTCAACGGCTTTAAAAGGCTCCAGAATTTTATAGGTGTGGTTGGCCCCATTGGGAACCACCCAAGAATCGCCAGGTTCGAGCAATACCATTTGACTGTTGATGTAAAGCTCAGCGCGACCGGCGATCGCGTAACCCACGGTTTCGTAATCCCGGCTTACTTCCGGTTTAGACTCGCCCGGTTCTTCTTCCCAAAGCCGCATAGAAAGAGACTTGCCCGCCGCAAGATATTTCTGGCCCATCTCGCCGTGGGGGGAGTGAGCAGAGTCTACTTTTTTAATGGTTGTATCAGCCATATGAATTTCCTGGGTAACTGCTAAAATAAAGAAATGTTTTCGGGATGAAATTTTTGTCATTAGCCCGCTCGTTAGGAATTACTTTAAAAGGAGAAATCCCCAGTGTCGTCTATCTAGAGAGGGACATTCCCCAGGAAGAATCAGTGGGATGGGGGAACAGGTGAGCCAGGGTCCGTGGCGAGTGCGGGATATGAGCCGAGGCAAAAAAATACCCGTTTCCGAATGGCGATTTTCGGATAAAATAGAAATCTTGCCAGTGGATTCGGTGGGAGTCAAATCCCACCGAATAACCGTTCAAAGAGCAGGTGGAGGACGAGACGTCGCGCCGACAGAGAAAGGACGGGAAAACCCGGTTATGTTCTATTCGATCGCCAATGACAGAAATTATTATTGTTGAAGAAAGTGCCACCCGACTCGATCGCTACCTCGCCGATCGCGTCCCGGATTTATCGCGATCGCGCATCCAGCAGCTCATAGCACAAAATTGCGTCAAAGTCAACCAAGAAATTTGCACCTCAAAAAAAGCCACAGTTCGCCACGGCGATCGCATCGCCATCGAAATTCCCCCCGCACAACCGTTAGAGCTGCGGCCCACCGAGATGCCCTTGGATATTCTGTATGAAGACGACAGTTTGATTATTCTCAACAAATCGGCGGGAGTGGTGGTACATCCAGCACCGGGCCATGAAGAGGATACCCTAGTCAACGCACTGTTAGCACATTGTGATAATTTATCGGGAATTGGCGGCGTGCAGCGTCCCGGAATCGTCCACCGACTGGATAAAGACACCACAGGAGCGATCGCGATCGCCAAAACCGATCGCGCCCACCAACACCTGCAAGGGCAAATCAAAGCCAAAACCGCAAAACGGGAATATCTCGGCATCCTCTACGGTGCGCCCAAAGCCGAAAGCGGTACCATCGACCGACCCATCGGACGCCACAAACGCGATCGCAAAAAAATGGCGATCGTCCCGGTAGAAAAAGGCGGAAGGCCCGCCGTCACCCACTGGCAGGTGCAAGAACGACTGGGAAATTATACAGTAATGCACTTTCGCCTAGAAACCGGACGCACCCATCAAATTCGCGTCCACTGTGCTGACATGGGACATCCGATTGTCGGCGATCCCCTATACGCCAGCGGGCGATCGGTGGGCGTCAACCTCCCCGGACAAGCCCTGCACGCATGGCGTCTCACTTTGGAACATCCCGAAACCGGAGAAACCCTCGAAGCGATCGCCCCCCTTCCCGACAGCCTCACCAAGCTGTTAAACGTACTCAGACGGCGATCGTTTTAACTGGGCGGGCGACATCGCGGCTACAATGGGGATCAACGCCCATGACTCGTGCCCCCCAGGGGGAACGCTGCATTCCCAGGCCCCGCCTCCCCGTAGAGACGCTTCGGAATCGCGTCTCCAACCTGCAAACTAATTTGCACCCGTTTCAAGGAGTTCTGGGGAGCGATCGCCCCACCGAGACAGTCAATCTCGGTAATTTGAATACCTCCCCCTACCCGAGAACTACGATCTACAATTATTCCAGAGACAACACCAACCGTCAAAAGAGAAGAACCAGACAAAAACACTGATTTGACGCGCAACTTATCCCCAGAGGGAGGACTGACTCAAATGCTCGTGCAAGCCGAACAAAAAAAACTTTACACCCCGGAAGACTATCTCGAGTTTGAGGTAAACTCGCAAGAACGGCGTCAGGGACTCCGTAGAAACCAACCCCATGTCTAAAGCCAGGGGCTTGTACTTCTAACCACCTGACCAGCCTAAA
>NZ_JAJENT010000744.1:0-251 GCF_035615515.1 Phormidium sp. CCY1219 | reverse complement strand
CACACCCTACCGGGGGCGACACCATCATAGGTAGGGTGTGTTATGCGGTCAGAAAATGTGAACCGTAACAAATCAATCATATTTCCGCATAACGCACCATTTCAAATCGCGCGATCCCATCATAGGTAGGGTGTGTTATGCGGCCAGAAAATGTGAACCGTCACAAATCAATGGTATTTCCGCATAACGCACCATTTCAAATCGCGCGATCGTCTAATTTGAATCGCATCATGCAAATGATATCAATATCT
>NZ_JAJENT010000743.1:0-28716 GCF_035615515.1 Phormidium sp. CCY1219 | reverse complement strand
GGCGAATTCCTCCCCATACATAAATGACAGGGGTTTCCATTCGCCCCCCTTACCAACCCCTAATTTTCGATGACAAACGGTTCGCCAGCACACTGGGTTTCCGGATTGGAATTATGGCAGTGGCGCGAGGAAGCTTGCGTCGCTGCTATTGCTGTTGGCATCCCCCCCAACGAACTAGACTGGTTGCTGCAAGCAGTAAGCGATCTGGATAAATTGGCATTGCGCTTGCACTCGTTTAAAGGGCGATCGCAAATTCCACTGACGCTCCCTTGGGCAAAACTCAGACAATTGTGGCAGCAACGGCTCGAGGAAAAAGTGCCAGTTCAGTATCTCGTCGGGGTGACGCCTTGGCGCAATTTTCAGTTAGCCGTCACCCCGGCGGTGTTGATTCCCCGTCCGGAAACCGAGTATTTGATAGAGTTGAGCCTCGCCGCTGGCAAAAATCCCCCGATCGCCGTTTCCCCGCCGTTAGACTGCGGACTTTGGGCCGATTTGGGCACCGGAAGCGGTGCGATCGCCGTCGGATTGGCGGAAAGCTTCACTCGCGCCCAGATTCATGCCATTGAGCGATCGCAAGCTGCCCTGGATATCGCCTCGCGCAATGCCCGGAACCTGGGATTGGGCGATCGCATCGCTTTCCATCTCGGGGACTGGTTCAAACCCCTCGCACCCTGGGAAGGGCAACTCAGTGGCATCGTTTCCAATCCGCCCTACATTCCCAGTCACATGGTGGGGGAATTGCAACCCGAAGTAGCCCAACACGAACCGCATCTCGCCCTCGATGGCGGCCCGGATGGATTGGATTGCATTCGCCATATTGTCGCCACCGCCCCGGATTATCTGCGATCGGGCGGCGTGTTACTGTTTGAAATGATGGCCGGACAAGCCCCCGCCGTCACCGAGTTACTGCAACAACAAGGCAGTTATTGCCAAATTGAGATATTCTCAGATTTAGCAGGCATCGAACGCTTTGCCCGCGCTTATCGCGTTAAATGAGAATTTTTCTGGTCACAGAATGGCTGTAAATTTTTAACATGACCGCAGTTTCAATCGATGCGCTGATTTCCAGTGCCCGAAAAGGGCAGCTAGTCAGTTTTCCCACCGATACCGTTCCGGCGTTAGCGGCGCGTCCCGATGCGGCGGAATTAATCTTTTTGGCCAAACAGCGCCGTCGAGATAAACCGTTGATTTTAATGGGGGCAACCGCTGAAGACCTGTGGCCCTATGTAACCGGCACCCCAGAAGAATTCCAGGTGTGGCAGGAGGTGGCCTCGAAACACTGGCCCGGGGCGCTAACCCTGGTGCTACCCGCATCCTCTGCCGTTCCTCGGGAGATGAATCCCCTGGATCCAACCACTTTGGGGATCCGGGTGCCAGATCTGGCGATCGCCCGCCAAATTCTCGCCCAAACCCAGCCACTCGCCACCACCAGCGCTAACCGCAGCGGTCAGCCCCCGTTGCGATCGATGGCAGACATTGAGGCGCAATTTCCAGAGGTGCTGACTCTACAGGTTGATGAATCTCTACCCCGACCGAATGCCAGCGGCGTTCCTTCTACCGTGGCAAAATGGACGGGCAACCGCTGGGAAATCCTGCGTCAGGGCGCAATTAAATTGTAAGTGTTGAGTGCGTGAGGCAGGGAGCCAATGATGGACTGGAGCAATTGGGTGTATTTGGGAGTCGGATTGGGGATCGGGTTTGTCAGCGCGCGTTGGGCGGTGGGCAAAAACAGCGCCCACCACAATTCTCATGGCACCGAATCGACAGAAAATACCGCGAACCTGTCGGAGGTGGTGAACCAGTTACACCAAACTCAACTCGACTATCAACTGGCTAGCCAAATGTGCCAGTTTAAAGCGGGGTTTCTCTCTCGCATCTCCCACGAGTTGCGATCGCCCCTGAATGGTTTGATCGGTGCCCATCAATTAATTTTGAGCGATTTGTGTGAAGATGAGGCGGAGGAACGCGAGTTTTTACGTCAAGCCAATACCTCGGTGCAGAAAATGATGGACATGCTCGATCGCATTGTGGATGTCTCTCGCGTCGAGGAGGGTCGCAATCCGCTCGAGATGGAACCGCTTCAATTGGCTGAACTGTTTGAAGAAGTGCAATATTTGAGTGAAGTGCAAGCCGCCAATCGCAATATCTCCCTCAAGGTGGTCAAACCCGACCCGAATCTTTATGTCAGCGCGGACCAGCGGTGCCTGATCCAAGTTCTGGTTAATTTTATCGATATGGCCATTACTCCTTCTACCCTCGAGAGCATTCACCTGTCTGCCCAATCCCCTGGGAGTGCTGAATCGAACAACGGTGAAGGTGGCGATCGCATTTGCATCTGGGTGGATTTGCCTCTTCCTGCGGATACTTTTACAGAACCTACGGATTTACTGCGATCGCCTCCACCCACTCCGAGCAAACCGGATGAAAATCCTCAGCTGTCTCCCGGAACCATTTTGATGATGAATCAGACGCTCTTGGAACTGATGCAAGGACGTCTGGAAATTATCGAGTCTCCCCCAAACCTGGAGGAGACTGATTCAGAAGAATCTATGCAGTTTACCCGACTTCAATGCTCGCTTCCACAGGCGTTTCCCGCGTCGCAATCTTAGGCGTAAAGGAGTGGTTCTGATGCAATACCATTGTGGTGGTGGTATTGGTCTCGAAGCCAATCCGCTGGTAAAATTTCTGCTGGTAGGTGGTCATTAGGTAAATTCTCTCCACCCGATTCATGTGCGGGTGGCTCAACAGGGTTTCGACTAATTTGCGCCCCAGTCCCACTCCTTGATACTCCGGGTGAATCACTACGTCCCAAATCGTGGCTCGGTAAATGCCGTCTGATGTGGCCCGGGCACACCCGATCAGGCGCTCTCCATCCCAGCAGCTAATCACCGGTTCGCTGTTGGCGATCGCAATGGCTAAATCCTCTAGGCTTCTATCCTTTGCCCAAAATGCCGTGATTTCAAATAGCAATTTGAGTTTGTTCGGCTCGACTTCCGATTTGCGATCGCTAAATCTAATATGACTGCAATCCATCTTTACCCTTTTTTCTCCTAATTTGATGGCACTCTAATTTCTTCAAATTGCGGTGACATTTGTCACCTTTGTGTCACTTCATCTGGATGAATGCTTTTCGCAGATTATTGCCCATAATCTCTATCTGTCATCCAACACAGATGCCGTCGTTTCTCTTTGGCAAGGTATTCTTCTCGAGGTCTGAATTCTTCGTAGAGCTGCGGTTTTGGCAGGCTCTTGGCTGCGTTATCCCGGCAAAGTGCTTGAATTATTTCGCTTCGTCTACTCTGCTGCTCCTACTCGAAATCAGGGATAGTTTAAAGCTTATAATCAATGACTTTGTAATTTCATATACTAGCAGAACTCCGGCAAATTTATATCTAAATTTCTTGACATTTTCACCGCCAAAACCCTCGAACTCGCCTCTGTTCTAGCACAGCAAGATTTTCGCAATTTCCTATTTTTTGTTCGCCTTCTGGCACCTGGGGTCTCGCCGTGGATGGCGATCGCCCACCTAACTCCGATGAGGGTGAGGTGGTCATCGGTCCTCGGTAAACTGGGGATCGCGGATGGAACAGATCCCCAAGGGCAGGCATAATAAAAAACCCACACCCAGTGGGGGTGGGGCAATTGGCTATGGCTTCTGCGTGGGTAACAAACACTCTGTCAGCATAAGTCCCCTCTGGTGGGGCTATGCATTCCCGGTGGCTTGTCACAACTGCCACATTTGCTTCAGCGGATAAAATTAGTTTTGCAGCCAGCGCGCCGCATCTTTGGCGTGGTAAGTCAAAATCAAGTCAGCGCCAGACCGTTTAAAGGCGGTTAAGGTTTCCATCACCACTTTTTCTTCATCGATCCAACCGTTGAGGGCTGCGGCTTTCACCATCGAATATTCCCCAGAAACGTTATAAGCCGCTACCGGCAAATGGGTGGCATCCTTGACCCGCGCAATGATATCCATATATGCCAAAGCGGGTTTGACCATCAGCATATCCGCACCCTCGGCAATGTCGAGCTCGATTTCTTTGAGCGCTTCGCGGCTGTTGCCCGGATCCATCTGATAGGTGCGGCGATCGCCAAACTGCGGGGCAGACTCCGCCGCATCCCGGAATGGTCCATAATACGCAGACGCATATTTGGCCGCATAAGACATAATCGGAATATGCTGGAAATCCGCTTTATCCAACGCCGAGCGAATGGCTTGCACGAAACCATCCATCATTCCTGAAGGTGCAATCACATCAGCCCCGGCTTTGGCTTGCGAAACGGCAGTTTTTCCCAGCAACTCCAAGGTGGGATCGTTGAGCACTCGCCCGGTTAAGTCCCCCACCTCCAGATAGCCGCAGTGTCCGTGAGTGGTGTATTCGCACAGGCAAGTATCCACCATAACCAGCAGTTCTGGTACCGCTTCCTTGACGGCGGTGGTGGCTTTTTGGACGATGCCACAGTCATGCCAAGCACCAGTGGCTTCGGTGTCTTTATTCTCCGGAATCCCAAAGAGGATAATCGCCGGAATGCCTAGGTCGTACACTTGTTTGGCTTCTTCAACGATTTTATCCACCGACAGTTGGTAGACTCCGGGCATGGATTTCACTTCTTGGGCGATCGCTTCCCCAGGTACGGCAAATAGAGGATAAATTAAATCGTTGGCGGTGACGATGGTTTCACGCACCATCTGACGCAATTTGGGGTGTTGACGCAAGCGGCGCGGGCGATGAGTTGGAAACATAGCTTTAACTGTTAACCCTCAAACGTATTCTGTTTTAGTCTATGACGGTTAGGGGCTACTAACTTCACAATAACCGTTACGTTCTGTTACATCTCATCGGATGAAATGCGAGACTGCATTGGGTCGGTGCGCGAACCCTTGTCTAGACGCGCTCTTATCCCGTCTCTACCCAGCATTGAACTCGGGGCGACCCAGAATTGAAGTCGCAAAACAATCAAGCTGTAAATAGAAAAAAATAGCAAAGGGTGGGCATTGCCCACCCTTGAAAAGATGAAAATCAATGGCCAAACATCGGAGCGGCCAAAGGGTTATGCTTGAGCGGTCGCGGTTTCTGCTGCACCGTTGGGGTACACGCTGACTTTTTTGCCGCGCTTGCCTTTTCGTTCAAAGGTGACGATGCCATCAACCAAGGCAAAGAGAGTATCGTCACTTCCGCGTCCCACGTTGGTTCCGGGGTGAAATTTGGTGCCGCGCTGACGAATCAAAATGTTGCCAGCTCTCACCACTTGACCGCCAAAGCGCTTGACGCCTAGACGCTGGGCATTCGAGTCGCGACCGTTGCGCGTACTGCCTGTTCCTTTCTTATGAGCCATAGTTCCTCAATGGTATTGACAATTGCTTTGCGTTGGGGGATGGGGAAGGCCGATCGCCGATTCGCAGAAGCAGACTGCCGATCCCCTCTCCTTGTCTGGAGTGTTTCCCCCCTATTATTCTATTCTGCCGCAGTTTCGCTGGTTTCTGCTGCCGCTTCACTGTCTGCGGTCGCGGGAGCGGCGGTGGATTCTCCTGCCGTGGCAATGGGGGATCCGTTCATGCCGATCGAGAAGATCGTCACCCGGGTCAGTTCTTGCCGATGCCCGCGCTTTTTGCGGGTTTTCTTTTTCGGCTGCATCTTGTACACGATGACTTTGCGTCCGCGCATGTGTCGCATTACCTTGGCTTCCACGGTGGCACCTTCTACAAAGGGTTGACCCACCTGAATGTTGCCGTCGTTGTTGATTAACAAGACGCTTTCAAAGGAGAAGGTTTCATCCTCTTCCACCGGCAGCCGATCTAAGTCGTAGAACCGACCGGGTTCTACGCGCATTTGCTTGCCACAAGTTTCGATGATTGCGTAAGTGCTCATATAATTGGGGATTGATGAGAGTTGCCGTACAGGTAGCTGGTTTTTTCCCAGCTTTTTCATGGTTTAACCCGATCCGAGCAAGAGATAGAGAGCAAGTTTTCTATTTTCGCTCATCACCGGATTGCAGGTCAAGTGATTGGGAAAAAAAATGGTTGAGCCGCCGAAAGGTTGGATGTGGAAGGCTGCTTTCCCGACGCGATCGCAGCTCTTGAGTGGAAGGCGATCGCCGTTCGCTTTCGCCCTTTATCCAGTCCCTTTCTCGGGGCAAATTTTGCCTTTTCCCCCCTTGACAAATCTGATAGTTTATGCTTCTACCGGTTGTTCTTCGGGAGCTTCTTTGGGTTCGCGAATCGGTTGTTTGATGGTCAGATAGCGAATGACATCATCACTCATCCGCATGGCGCGCTCTAGACCGGCAATTTGGCTACCATCGCATTCATAGTTCATTTGAATGTAAATGCCTTCGCGATGTTTGCCAATTTCATAGGCGAGACGACGCTTGCCCCGATGCTGGGTCTCGATGGTCTCGACGCCGTTTTCTTGCAATAAACTTTGATATTTCTCGATCGCCCGCTCTGTGGTTTCTTCTCCAAGATCCGGGCGCAAAATGTACATGGTTTCGTAAACGTACCGCATCCTGTTGTATCTCCTTTTGGACTGTGTGGCTTCTTCTGGTCAAACCGAACCGGAAAGCTTCGCGAGTCTTCGTTTTCACCGCCTTTGTGCGGCTTGACTCGCCCGAGCGCAGAAGAAACAAGGCTTCAGTAGCAAGGGTGATGGCGTTCGGTTTCGGCATAATTTTACGCACAATTTTCCATGATATCAGTTTTTAGCAGAGTTGGAAACTCTACCAGCCAAAATTCACCCCCGCTCTCGGCTCGCGATCGGCAGTTGCCCCTTGGCGTAACCGTTGGCGGCTAGATTGTCTCCTGGGGGATGCCCGAGGGACTTCCCCCAGGAGACAATCCCTCGGGGAGAACAGTTAACCGTACTGTGGGCGATTTTTTTAAGTTTGATGACAAAATTAGATTTTTTTTACACGGTCACGCGATACCATTTTCCGATTGATAGGGTGCCCGCAACTGTGAACTTTAACAATCTCAGCCACTCAGGCGACAAGAGCCGCAAACCAACTATCGACAAGAGGGCATAAATCAACGTTATGGCACAGCGCTACGTCCGAATCCAAAACCCAGAAGGACGGATTTACTATGGTTTACTTCAACTCTCGCGAGGCGTTCAACTCCTGGATGCGCCTCCTTGGCTAAAAGGACAACCCACCGATCGCTTTTTAGAACCCGAGAGTTACAAGCTCTTGGCTCCCTGCGTTCCGTCGAAAATTGTCGCCGTGGGCAAAAATTATTCCGACCATGCGGCGGAAATGGGAACCCCGGTTCCCTCGGAACCCCTGTTGTTTCTCAAACCTCCTACCACGGCGATCGCTGATGGAGACCGTATCGCCTATCCTCCTCAGTCGCAGCGGGTGGATTATGAGGGAGAATTGGCTCTGGTAATTGGCGAACGGGCTATGGATTGCTCGCCAGAAGAAGCAACGGGGAAAATTTGGGGCTACACGATCGCCAATGATGTCACCGCCAGAGATTTACAACGGCGCGACGGTCAGTGGACCCGCGCTAAGGGCTTCGATACGTTTTGCCCCCTCGGCCCTTGGGTGGTACGAGAAGTCAGTCCCGGCGCGAGATTGCAGACGTTTCTCAATGACCAGTCTTCCCCGGTGCAGTCGGCGGCGATCGATGAAATGGTCTTCCCCCCAGAGGTACTCGTCTCCTATATCTCTCAGGTGATGACTCTCCTCCCGGGGGATGTGGTGCTCACGGGAACCCCCCCGGGCATCGGACCGCTACAGATCGGCGATCGCGTTCGCGTGGAAATTGAAGGCATTGGCAGTTTGGAAAATACAGTGGCGCAACGACAACTGCGCTTACCTTCCCCAACGGAGTAACTCCCCACCACCACCAGCAGCACGCTGCTGGTGGTTAGCGCACCTGCATGTGAACCGCATCGGAAATGGTGGGAATCTCCGCATAACGCCCCATCACCGACTGCACCACGGAATAAATCACCGCCGCTAAGGTTCCCAAAAACAGCATGTTATAAAGGGTCTCTCCTACTAAGGACACTTGAACCCCTTTAGTTAACAAATTCACCACCAAACCCGAGACGATTAATATAATGTCTAACAAGATGGCCTGCATGGTATTAAACCGGATAAAGTGACTGATGTTCTCGTTTCTGACTACCGCAAACAACAGCACGAAAAAGATAATCAGTCCGCCAAATGGTCCGAGTACGCTATAAAGCTGTAGCACCGGCAATAGGGGAACTAACATCAGTTGCAATATCGGAAACTGTTGAAACAGAAATCGGCCAAATTGCAGGGCTGCAATTAATGGCAGCAGGTACGGTAAGCAGGCAAAAATCCGATCGGCAACACTGGTGGAACCTCGCCAAGTCATAATTTTTCTCTCCTGAGTCAGCATTGAATGGCTTCTAAGCTCAGGATAGCGCAGTTGCCCTCTCGAACTACACTGCCCCCTACAGGGCACTCGATCGGATCCGAAACCGATCGCCGATTTTCCCAGATGCGCCAGTCTATTACCACAAATCACCAAATTTGTCAACCCTTAAGCCCAAAAAAATGGCAGGGCGATCGCCACGCCATTCCACTGATAAGCAATTGTTAATCGGTAATTCTAAATTGTCAACATTACTTTTGTCCGGAATCCCTGACCCCCGGTTTTATAAAGTTTTGTTAAAGTTCTGGTCGCGCGCCGTAAAACAGGCGATCGGGTTGCGAACAATAAAGTAATCCGCACAAACCACTCTCCCTCAACTCCCGTGAGGAGTCACCCTCACCCACAACGACTGCAAGGGCTGATGGGGTGCAGGGAACATCACCGCCAAGAAACAACCGCCAATGGCAAGATTCACAGCACAGAACACTTGACCCCCCGATTAACCCCAGGAGCATAATGAAAATTTTAACTGAACCCAAAACTAACTCGCACAAAAAGTCAGATATCGACCCAAAGTTACCCCTTCAATCCTCAATCGTGCAATCTATTTTCACCTGTAGCAAACTTGGGGCAGAAAGTGCAGCCCATGCGCTCAATTTCCAGATACCCGACCTCAAACCGCACGAAGGTAATTTGTTCCGGCTTGCAGTTCCCCACATAGAGGATCGCGAAGCCCTGAAAAAATTCATTATGAGCAAATTTCCCATCAAACCCGACCCCAAAACCGGCGAATTGCGATATAAAACCATGACCCTGTATAGCGATTCCAAAATAGCCAGCACCATCGACCTCAAATCCGAGTCCTTCATCAAAGAAAAAATAGCCCACTTGCGCGGGCTAAATTTACAGATAGAGAACCATCCGTCATCTGAAGATTAATTCATCCCCAGGACAAGGCAATTTACGGCTGGATGGTATGAATCCAAATATTGCCATTCGGACCGCAAACGCGATCCATATAACTGTAGGGATAAAGCAACTTCCGACCTTCGGTATAGCTGTAACCGGTGAGGGCATCTCCCCAAGGATCTTGCACGATAAAGCCTTGTCGATTGTAACCGATAATCGTCACAATATGTCCGGTGGCGGTGAAGTAGCCGGCAATCACCACCGGACGACGATTAATCAGTTCGTTTTTGACATCAGACCAATGACTGGTAGTGATAAATCGATGTTTGAAGTCATACTCGCGAATCATCGCCGAGAGGACGCTGTGATTCGTTTGCGACCCGACGCCGCCGTAGTTAATGCACCATTGCAACAGTTCGTCTTCTAACTGACCGCCCGATCGCGATCGCACCCCATAGTAATAAAAGACCATTGCGATCGAAGTCACGTTACAGGTAGACCAACTGTAACGCGGATTATCCCGCTGCGAAAAATAAGGCACATTCAATTCGATTTGGTTGGGAACCGGATCGAAACTCCGACCGCCGCGCTGCATTTTAATATGGTTGGGGAACAAATATCCCGTATTCCCAAACTTGGGAAACTCTTCCGTAAGTGCGGCTTTGATATGGTTATCTTCGATCGCGTAACTCGCCACACCATACACCCGACCTAAAGGCAAAGTTACTTTTTCCGTCCCCTTCAAGTCCGATGCACTGACAGGTTTTTTCTTAAACACCGTGGTTTCGCGAATCGTCGCGGTTAAAGCATCCGGGTCATAGGGAATCACATCCCCATCTTTTTTGATTTGAACGTGTTGCCAATACAGATAACCCACATTACCAAATCCGGGAATCGATTCGCTTAACGTTACCCGAAAATGTCCCGCCGTGCAAGCATAACCGGTAACGCCCAAAGTTTTGCCCAGGGGTAACTCGGCTTTTAAATTATCGGTCAGCGTGGAAGAATCCACCGGTTTGGCTTTAATTAATGTAGTTTTGGTGACAAGCAATTGGGCACCGACTTGAGCAGTAGGCACATCTTCTAGCTCGAAATTGAAGACTTTGTTACCTTTGCTGAGGGTGACATGCCCTTCATAAAAATAGCCAAAATCACCGAGTCCGGGAATCTCTGATTCTAAACTAACTTTTAAGTGACCGTCGAGGAATCCATATCGATTCACCTGATAGGTGGTTCCTGCTTTCACCAAAGTTTTTTGGCCGGATTCGAGACTGGACGAATCGAGGGGGGCGACTTTAAACAAGGTATCGCGATCGATGGTTAAGCGCAAGGATTCGCCCACCGTGAGCGGATCGGTACTGACGGTAATGTAAATCACTTCAGACCCGATAGTTTGCCCGTTTTTGTCAGTTCCTCGCAACCGCAACCAGCGAATTCCTTCCCCGCTAAACCCGTTTTTCATGTCGATTTTCCAAGTGCCTGTGGCGGAATCGACTTGGACAGGTAAGGGATATTTATCCTCCGCAACCACGCTGACGGTGGCAATTTTCTCGGGATTGTAGGTGCCTTTTAGGGTTGTGGGTTGCTTGACCAATACTTCTTTTGGTCCGAGGTAAGATAAGCCAAAAGCGGTATTGATGGGTGTGGTTCCGCGATTGAGTTGCACAAAATCGGGAAACAGATAACCGGTATTGCCAAAGTTTGGTAGGTTTTCGGTTAAAGCGACTTTCAGATGCCCCGCTTCCATTGCATAGCTGGAAATCCCATAGATAGTACCGGCATTCAGGGTGAATCGTTCTTCCGGTTTGAGTTTGGTGGAGTTAATGGGTCTTTTTTTGAAGGGGGTGGTGTTGAGAATGGTGAGGTTGAGGGCGTAAGGATCGTAGGAGATTAATTCGCCATCTTTTTTGAGTTGAACGTGTCGGTGGTAGAGATATCCGGTGTTGCCAAAGCCGGGGATTTCTTGGGCTAAGGTGACGCGAAAATGATTGGCAACGCATGCATAACCGGTAATTAGAAAGGTTTCTCCTTTCTGGATTTCGGCTTGTTGTTGCGCGGTCAATTGGGAGGAGTTTTCGGGTTTGAGTTTGATTTTGGTGGTTTCGGCGATCCACAGTTGGCCAAAACCGCGCGGCGGATCGGTGAAGTTGGGGGTGTTGAAGGTTAGTTGTTGCATTGTTGTGTTGTGACAAGTTAGAATAGTTTTCTGGATCGGAATTAGCCCAATTCACGTTAGGCGCGATCGCCTACAGATGCAGGCAAAGGATTTTTCCTTCTGCCATAACAGTCAGATACTTGACATGGCCGATATCATCCGGAATAATTGAGGCGATCGCCCTCGGGTTGTGTCACCTTTTAAAGTGGCGCATGGGGGAAACATGACCTGGATTGCCAATCCGTTTTTTTCCGTCCCCTGGGTTAACATATACCCCCCATTCTCCCTATTATCATCTCGGGATTATCCTGTGCGCCTGGTAAGAAACGGGCAATCTCCTGCAACGACTCTGATTCTTGTTGAAACGGGGTATAATCCTCAAGCGGTTTTAAATTAGCCCGCGTAGAAGCAGCTCTGTCCGTATTTATTTTTTACCCTTCTAGGGTGCTTTGTTCAACTCAGATAAATTTATACCCAAAAAAAACCCGTACTGAAACCAGTACGGGTTGACGAGAGTGTATGGGTTTTCGTGAAGCTAATTCGCACATCGGAGGGAATGTTTGGAGAAATTATTCACCGCCGATAGTGCAGATTAAAACAAGTTAGCTCATTGCCTGCAAAATGTCTTTCGCGTGGGAGCTAGTATCGACTTTATCGTAAACGCGCGCAATTTTTCCTTCGCTGTCGATAATATAGGTGACGCGCTTAGAATAGCCGCCGCCATCTGCATCATAAGCTTGAGTAATCGAACCATCCACATCGGCTAAGAGTTTGAAAGGCAAACCGTATTTTTCGGCGAACATTTTATGGGAGGCTTCATCGTCGCGGCTAACCCCAAGTACCACCATTTCTTTGTCTTGATACTCGGAATAGGCATCCCGAAATCCTTGGGCTTCCTTCGTGCAACCCGGAGTGTCGTCTTTGGGGTAAAAATACAAGACGACGGTTTTGCCCCGAAAGTCTGACAGTTTAACGGTTTCGCCGTTGGTGTCTTTGGTGGTAAAATCGGGAGCCATTGTGCCCTGAGCTAGTGTCATAGATGCGCTTTCCTCATCAATTTTAATGCTCGATAACAAATCTTAACAGATTCGGAACGGCTTTTCAGCGTAATGTGGCTAAAATATCCGCGCCGTGGGTTGCAGTATTGAGATTTTCCCCTTCATAAACTTGGGCAATTCTGCCCAGAGAGTCGATGACATAGGTGACTCGCTTTGCTTTGTCTCCCTTTTGCACGTTGTAAGCCTTCGCGATGGATCCATCCACGTCGGCTAACAACGGAAATGGCAAATTGTGTTTGCGGGTAAAGTTTTGGTGAGAGACTTCATCATCTCGACTCACGCCGAGAATGGCGATATTTTGATTTTGGAATTGGCGGTAGGAGTCGCGGAAGCTACAGGCTTCTTTGGTACAGCCTGAGGTATCGTCTTTTGGGTAAAAGTACAACACGAGGGTTTTGCCGGGAAAGTCCGAGAGTTTCACGATATTGCCGTGGGTGTCTCTGGCGGTAAATGCTGGGGCAGCAGTGCCAACAGGTAAGGTCATAACTGCAACATTTTTATCAATTAGCCTGCAAAAATCTTACCAGGTTGGCGAGCTGTGTGCCAATGCTTCTCGTGGCGCGTTACCGTGAGTTATTTTATCCCATCCATCAAAAATTATTATACACCCGCCCTCTCCCCACGGGAGTTCCCCTCGGGGGTTCCCTGGGAAGCAACTCCCGGTTTATGTACTCATTCCCCTGGATTTGTTTCGCTTCTCTCTAGGCAAATTACGCTCGCCAAACTGCTGACTCCCTAGGGCGCGCATCGGCTTTGAACTCTGCCTATATCGGGGCGAAATCCTCTTGTCAATTGAGGGAATAAATTCTACAATTAAATCAGTGCAGCTTTATAAAAATACCATGACTGCCATTTCACCCAATCCCGAAAAAACTGAAGTTTATTATCCCAGTTCGGACGGAAAACCATTGGCGGAAACTTACGACCATCTCTATGCAATCCTGACGACCCTAGAAGTTCTCAAACAACATTTATCCGGTTGTCGGGTCACGGTGTTAGCCGACCAGTTTCTTTACTACAATGAGGGCTTTCCCCGGATGCGGGTTGCCCCGGATGTGATGGTC
This sequence comes from Phormidium sp. CCY1219, assembly GCF_035615515.1. Taxonomy (GTDB): domain Bacteria; phylum Cyanobacteriota; class Cyanobacteriia; order Cyanobacteriales; family Laspinemataceae; genus CCY1219. The sequence goes on along the minus strand of NZ_JAJENT010000743.1, from coordinate 15,186 downwards.
ATTTTTGACGTGGAACCGGGGGGACGAGATAATTACAAAATCTGGGAAGAAGGTCAGGTGCCGAAAGTGATTTTTGAAATGACCTCAAAATCCACTCAAGGGGAAGACCTGGCGTTTAAGAAAACGCTCTACGAACAATTGGAGGTGCAGGAATATTGGTTATTTGACCCGAAAGGGGAGTGGATATCGGAACAGTTACGGGGATATCAACTGCTGGAAGGGCGTTATTTCCCGATTTTCGATAGTCGGAGCAATGTTTTGCAACTGCGGTTGGCGATTGAGGGAAAATTAATTGGCTTTTATCGGGAGGATACTGGTGAAAAGTTGTTGATTCCCGATGAATTGGCGAGTGCAGTGCGACAGAAAACCCAGGAAGTGCTGGAGGCGCAGGAACTTGCCGAACGAGAACGCACTCGCGCTCAGGAGGCAGAAGCTCGCGCCGAACGAGAACGCACTCGCGCTCAGGAGGCAGAAGATCGCGCCGAACAGATGGAGGCGATGTTGCGACAGTATCGCGATCGCTTCGGCGATTTGCCTTCCGAATAGTTGCTAAGGCGGCGATCGCGGATTGACGATCGCAATGGTCATCCTGCCACCCTGTTTTATTACCACATTTCCTTTCATTTGTCAAGCCCCGATAAAAAATTGGCCGCAAAATTCGCATCCCAGAGTGACAACCCGATGGAAATCCAGACCGACTTGAGGATAAAATCGAATCCAGATTAAAATAAAAACCACTCATTCAGTGGCGAAAAGCCCGGATTTTGCGGCGGAGTTCATCGAAGCGAAAAACGATAAAAGCGAACATTTTTTATGAAAACAATTCACCCCCCCGAAACCCACTCGATTCAATATCCCCAGGGCACCATCCAACGGGCAGAACGGGCGATGCGCTGTGCCCCCTTTCATCTGCGGTTATTTGCCACCATGCGGGGTCAAAGCGTGCCCATCCACGCGATCGCAGGCAAATCCGGGCGCGAGAAGCACTACAGGCGATCGCCCCTCACCGAACTCGCCGCCGAAACCGAACTCATCTGGCTGATTCAAGTGGGATTGCTGCGACGGGAAGTAGACGGGCAAGGGATAACCGATAGTTTTCGCCTCACGCCGTTGGGGCGTAAGATTGTGGAAAAATGGGAAAACGCCGGGGGCGAAATTCCCGCACCTACACTTGGCGATCGCCTTTATAACTTCTTAAATCGCCGATTAAAACTGCCCGTTTAACCCCCAAACCACACCGCAAAAAAAAGCAGGAGGTTCCCAACCCATCAACACTGGAAGAAAGCGCGCTTCCCAACTTTCCATTGTCAAACCTAAAGTCATCTTTATAAACCTCAAATGAAAGCCATAATGGTTGTGGGCACCACATCCCACGCCGGAAAATCTTTAATCGCCACTGCGATTTGTCGCATTCTGTCCCGGCGAGGCGTGCGTGTAGCTCCCTTTAAAGGACAAAACATGGCATTAAATGCCTACGTAACTGCCAGTGGCGGCGAAATTGGTTACGCTCAAGCGGTACAAGCGTGGGCGGCGGGTATTCTTCCAGAAGTGGAAATGAACCCTATATTGCTCAAACCCCAAGGGGACATGACCTCCCAAGTGATTTTGAAAGGGAAACCCGAAGGGAAAGTTAACGCCCAAGAATATTACAAAAAATTTTTTGATATCGGGTGGCAAACTATCACCGAATGCTTGGAGAGTTTAAAGGCAGAATTCGATGCGATCGTCTGTGAAGGGGCCGGGAGTCCCGCCGAAATTAACCTCAAGCATCGCGATTTGACTAACATGCGAATCGCCAAATACCTTCGTGCTCCTACCCTGCTGGTGGTGGATATCGATCGCGGTGGGGCGTTTGCTCATGTGGTGGGCACCTTGGAATTGCTCGATCCGGAAGAACGCTCCTTAATTCGCGGCATTGCAATCAACAAATTTCGCGGACAGCGATCGCTGCTCGACTCTGGCATTACCTGGCTAGAAGAATACACCGGCATTCCCGTAGTCGGCGTCATTCCCTGGGTAGAAGATGCATTTCCCGCCGAAGATTCCCTCAGCTTATTAGAGCGGCGATCGCGCAAAACCGACAGCGAACTCACCATCGCCGTCATTCGCTTACCCAGAATTTCTAACTTTACCGATTTCGACCCCCTCGAAGCCGAAGCCAGCGTTACGGTAAAATATATTAATCCCAAACAATCTTTAGGCTACCCCGATGCCGTGATTATTCCCGGTTCTAAAACCACGATCGCCGATTTGCTCGTCCTCAAACAAAGCGGCATGGAAGAAGAACTGCAAAACTACGTCACCGCCGGCGGTACCATTTTAGGCATTTGCGGTGGCTTTCAAATGCTTGGCGAAGCGATCGCCGATCCAGAAGGCATAGAAGGCAAAGCAGGACGCTACGAAGGCTTAAATTTATTGCCCATCAAAACCCTAATTACCGGCAATAAAATTTCCCGCCAACGAGTGGTGACATCCAATTATCCCACCCCCGGTTTGCCCGTGTATGGCTATGAAATTCATCAGGGGCGCTCTCAAGGGCGGGAGAGACATCCACGGGAATCCCTTCCCAACACTAAACCCTTGTTTGAAGATGCTAACTTGGGAATGGTGGATGAATATCAATCCGTGTGGGGCTGTTACCTTCACGGCATCTTTGATAACGGCCCTTGGCGACGTGCCTGGTTAAATCGTCTGCGAAATCAACGGGGTTTGCAGGCCCTCCCCACCGGCATCGCCAACTATCGCGAACAACGCGACGCCATGCTCGATTCTATTGCGAATGTAGTGGAAGAATATGTGGATTTAAAACCGTTTTTATGAGGGTTTATCGTCATCGAGCACCCTGCTTGATGATTCCCTCAATATCTCCTAAAATTGCCAAGTACAACCGACACCAAACCCAACAACGATGAGCGTACAAATTCTATTTTTGCCCGATGAAGTGACCGTAGAAGCTGAAGTCGGCGAACCGTTGCTCCAAGTGGCAAAACGCGCCGGCGTCACGATTCCCACCGGCTGTTTGATGGGGTCTTGTCATGCATGCGAAGTCGAAATTGACGGCGAAGAAACAATTTGCTCTTGCATTAGCGGCGTACCCGCCGGAAAAGAGCAAATTTCAGTTAATATCTATGTAGACCCGACATGGTAAAAAAATCAGCCTTTGTCGTTTGTCATTGGTCGTTTGTCATTGGTCATTGGTGGTTTTTCATTGGTCATTGACCAATGACTATTGAGTATTGACCAATGACTAATGATGAGATATTATTCTGGGGAATAGGAAGCGATCGCATATTGTCGGAATCGCTCTAAATCGGCTTGAATAGTTGATTCCACAATCCGCCCCAAAAACAAATTATCCATAATTTTGCCCAAAACGCCGGGAATGGCATAGGCGATGGTAAGCTTAACGATACTGCCTTTTTCGTGGCGATCGTAGAAGCGAACCGCCCCTTTGTTGGGTAAGCCATCCACAGATTCCCACTGAATAATTTGGTGGGGAATGAGATTTAAAATGCGCGAAAGCCAGCTAAACTCAAATCCCCCCGAGGCGAGTTTCCAGCGGGATAAATCCGGATTGTCTTCTAAGACGTGAACCGATTCGATCCACTTCATCCAGCAGGGCATTTGTTCTAAATCCGACCAGAGATTCCACACATGGTCGATGGGGGTATTAACTTCAACCAACACGCTATGTTCTAACCAATCTGTCATATTATTATTCGGAATTTTTCAACCTTGAGATTTGAGGTCAGAGTCGGGAGGGCGATCGCCCCGCCGACCCTGGAAATTGCCGAAGCATCGATCGCGCAACCCTGGATTAACCGAGGGCGATCGCCTGGGGAGTATCCGCCAGAGTTGCGGCATACTCTAAAATAGCAGTAGCGGCTTGACGCCCGGAAAGCGTTGCTCCTTCCATGCTGTCGATATAATCTTGTTGAGTGTAACTACCGGCGAGGAAGAAATTAGCCACCGGGGTTTTTTGCCCTGGACGATAGGGATCCATGCCCGGGGCTTCGCGATAAAGAGACTGGGCCAATTTCACCACACTGTACCAGGTCATATTCAGGTCGCGCGCCGAGGGGAATAACGCGCGCACTTGTTCCAAAACATGGTGGGCGATCGCTTCATTGCTTTGCTTAACAAACGGGTCTCCCGGCGTCAGCACCAACTGCATCAAAGACCCCTCCCCTTGCCGATAGTAATCCCCCGGCGAGGTTAAAGCCAAATCGGCAAAACAAGAAAAATCCGCATCCGGGGTATAAAGGAGATTATCCAGACCGGCAGCGGTTTGCAATTGGCGGCGCTTTTCAGCATCGTGCAATTCCGTCACCCAGCCATCAAAGCGCAGTTGCACCGTGGCCACGGGAACCGTATCGAGTTGGTAGATATTATCAAATTCCGGCCATTTGCGCCACGCTGGGGGCAGCACTTTTTTAATGCCAGGGACATCACAAGCAAACAGGTATGCATCGGCGGTGATGGTTTCTTCGCGATCGCCTTGGGCCACCACAATCCCATTAACGCGGGTTTCGCCGTTGTTTTCGTCAAACAGAATTTGCCGCACTCGGCGTCGGGTGTGAATTTTGGTGCCCCGCGCTTGGAGATAGTTGACGATCGGTTGGTGGAGGTAGGTATCCGGGGAACCTTCCAGCATCCGCAGCACTGACGCTTCGGTTTTAGCGGCAAAAAATTGAAAAATCGTCAACATGCAGCGGGCGGAAATTTGCTCGGTATCGATGAAACCGAGGGCATAGGCGATCGGGTTCCACATTTGTTTCAGGGATCCCTCGCTACCGCCATGCTGGCGAAACCAGTCGGCAAAACTGATGCGATCGAGGGCGCGAATGGTGTTCATTGCGCCGTCGAAGTCTACCAAACCGCGAATCAGCGGACTGGTACCCAGGGCGATCGCGTTTCTCAGCTTATCGATTGCCGAAAGTTGAGAGGTGGTGAAAAAGGCTTTTAAGCCATTGAATGGCGCACCGGTGATAAAGCGAAAATCTAATTCCCCGGTAGTGCCCCCTTCGTTGACAAAGGTGTGGGTATGTTCTTTGAGGCGCAAGTTTTCGAATGCGCCGACTTTTTTCATTACCTCGAACAGGTTGTAATAACAGCCGAAGAACACGTGCAATCCCATTTCCACGTGATTGCCTTCGGCGTCAACCCAACTGCCGACTTTACCGCCGACAAAGGAACGAGACTCGAAGATTTCCACTTCGTGTCCCGCATCTGCTAGTTCAATGGCGGAGGCCATTCCAGCCAATCCCGCACCTGCGATCGCAACCCGCATTCTGCCTTATCCTTGTAAATTTCTTTACATATTTTAATATCAGAGGCCACCAAATTCCATCCTTTTCACCGGGTTTCCTTCGGATTTCTCATTCCCCGAGGAGTCTGGAAAGCGACACCCCCCGACGGATCCTTCCCGCCAGGGGGCTAAATCATTGGCGCTGGTTTTCGAGAAAAAGCCCCGGGGTCAGGGTAGGGCGTCGATCCGGAACGGCCCAACCATGACCAGGGCGATGTTTTAATTGACAATTGTCCAAACGCGATCGCCAACAATGCAGAATCGGTTTCCTCTCCCTGGGGCGAAAGCCTTTTTTATCCGAAAGCATGACCCCCAATTTTTGTGGGTCAACGGCGCAATGCAGGGTGCGGAGTTAGTGACACCGCCGCCTTGATTATATAGCGGGTTGGCTTTTTTTTAGCACATTGTTTTGCTTGCTTTTTGCGCTTTAGGATGAAAAATTCGGCTCGATAAATTTATTATTGGCGCGCACGAATTGGGCGGCTCCTCGGTTATTAATCACTAACCAGGGTTTGCCGGTGTTATCGTATTGTATGGGATTGGTATAGTCGGGTTGGACTCCCAGCACGATTCTTTCGGGGAAGGAACTCTCTACGGGAAACTCAAACCCCGGGCCACTGCGGGCATTCACGCCCCCGTTGGCAACGACTAACCAGTCGAGCCAGTTGGTGTCTGGGATGAAGTCGCCGGCGGGGTTGACTTTCGGGGGGGAGGTGGTGGCTTCCCGGTCTGGGGGAGTGATTTCGGCAACGGCTCGATCGAGAACAGCCCCCGTATTCGGTCCGACGATACCATCTACGCTCAGTCCTTTTTCTTCTTGAAAGGCTTTCACCAGTTCTTCGGTGCGCTCGTCGAATTCCCCGTTTATACGGCCAATACTATAGGCGAGTTTTTCTAGTTTTTCTTGCAATTGCTGGACTTCTATACCGCGATCGCCACGTTGTAAAGCCATGTTGTTCTCCTCAAGTCATCTTCAGCCAATGGTCTTTCCTATTGTACGATGCTGTGGGTTGATGCCAGGGATCTGCCAGGGGCGATCGCGGTTCTCTCCCCCGCCCTCTTCTTCTCCCTGGGGATTGACACCGGGAATTACTATTCATTTAATTTGCATATTTTCTTAATTTATTTTCTCAAATTCAGGCCACGGTACTTACGGTATTTATCGGCTCTATCCCTGTTGTCGCTTGTCAATTCCCTAAAATCTACAACAAAAGATAGGCTATCTCTCGACGGCTTGGGGTTAAGGAAGACCCCCGCCCGGTTGTCAAAATGCTAAACTATGCAATTTAAACGTTTAACACCGGAAAGTCCGCCTGCCGGGTGGCTAAGGCTAGCCCGCCGATGTCTTTTGCACTCGCGCCGGTTTCGGTGTAAGCAGGGTGTCTGTGGTTAGCCCACCACCCAGTTTCCCAGGGATTCGATGGATTCAAAAGCGAAAGAATCGCATTTGGATTGTGGCTCGAATACCGCCGGGGAGAACATTTCCCACATCGCCTGTAGGTAGGGGACGAACAAAGCGCATTCTTCGTCACTGAGGCGATCGCGCAATTGCTGTCCTAACAAATTCAGCATTTGTCGCACTAAATCCCACTTGACCCCCAAGTGCGGATAAAGCATAACGCACAAGGGAAATAACTCCTGTTGCACCGGGGCAATGCTGTTTTCCAAAACGCAAACCCACAAATACACCAAGAACATTTCCACATCCCGCAGGCTGGAATTTTTCACCTGCGGATCTTCCAAAGAACCGCTGGCGCTGCGATATTTGGGATATAATTCAATGGCGCGATCGCACACCTGCTGCGCGATGTCTCGACTAGCGAGCAAAAGCTGCTGTACCGCCCCCAAGGCCACAGAATCTAACTCCGTTTCGCCGGCGGCTTCGTAAAGGCGCTGCAAAGGCATATTCAGATATTCCTGAATCACTTTAAAATAACTGCCAAGCAGCAGTTGCTCCGACTCCGGGGCTTCCTGGGTCAGCAACCGGGCGGTATAATAACAATGAAGATTGACAAAGCCGAGCGCCAACGGATCGAGGGTAATATATTCTTGGCGCAGTTTGCCCAGTTGCGGGCCTAGGGTTCCTGCCACTTGCTGCGGGCTTTGCCCCTCTGCATACATTTGCAAGACCTTTTCGTACATTTGATGAGCTTTCGCGGCAATTTCCCAGGAATTGAGAACCGGGGCATCCATCCCCTGTTGCTGCAAGGGTTCGGCTAAGACAATTTCCGTCTGCGACCAGGCGCGGGCAATGGTTAGACGCAGACATTGCCGCAGGTTATAGGCGATCGCCCCTCGCTGGCGCAGGGGATCCATTTCGCTCTCTTCATCAGCAGGATTTTTTGTGGCCTGCGATCGCGCTTGGATGTTTTTCAGATAGCGCTTGGCCCACTGCTGAGAAAATGAGGCAACGGAGGAATCTCCCTTGTCGGCGTGCAAGCGGATATAGCGGGCATAACGAGGCTTGATTTCTTCTAGCATGGCGTTTTGACTCCCCTGGCGAGTAGGCTGCGAGTTCCAGCTCCTCTTATTAAAATGTGTTAAGGTATGTTATGAGTTTATCACCATCCCTGCGGCCTTGTCATTAGATTTTCGGATTGGCTTTCCGGGTTTTTCCTTATCCTTCTTCCTGCCTCTGCGCGATGCCCCTTGGTGTGAGAGCTTGGCAGGGCATCTGTCTTGGGGGCTTGCCACTTTCCCACTCCAGGCGGCTGGGCATGTCCATTTACTAGGATTTAGCTTTCCGAATCGGTCAGTATTTATCAGTAAATTTAGTCAAAAATTGGCTTAAATTTACATGAATTTACGTTTTTTCAACCCATAAATGACAAGTTTGCAAAAAATATCCACAATATTTATACTTTACCTAACTCTCAAAAAAATCCCTTTAATTTACCACTGCATGCGGGAATTCATACCGACTTGCCCGCCCGGTTGTTCCTCGTGTATTTCTCTGTTATCCACGAGGAACCATCCCAGGTCAAGTGGCAGTACAACCTTGTCTCTCTCCGAAGAAATCCTCGCATAAGTGAGTCTATCGCTGGCAACCCCTATCTACAGCAACCGGAAGGAAAATTAACCCCTGCCCAGGAGTTAATCTTTTATAAAACCGAGTGAATTCGCCACTCACTAGGAGTGAATTGCTTTATTATAGAAAAATGCATTTCCATCAAATTAGAACAAACACTCAGGGGACGGGCATGACCAGAGGAAAAATCTTAGTGGTGGAGGATGAACTCTTGATGGCAGAGTTGATTGCTCTCCAACTGGAAGACTTAGGCTATACGATCGCAGGGGCGGTGGCGACTGGGGAAGAGGCGATCGCGAAAACTGGCGAAACCCAGCCGGACTTAGTGTTAATGGATATCATCTTACCGGGCAACATTGATGGCATCGCCGCCGCGAGGGAAATTGGCGATCGCTTCGAGACCCCGGTGGTTTTTATTACCGGTTCTGACGATCTATCCACCTTCGAACGGGCTAAAAATGCATCGCTTTATGGTTATTTAATCAAACCTTTTACCGAGAAAAATTTGCGAGTGGCGATTGAAGTTGCTTTAGCGCAACACCAGCGAGAACGGGCGTTAAAACAAAATCAACCCCCCTACGGATTGTGGTTGCGATCGATCGGGGATGGGGTGATAGCAACCGATCGCCAAGGGTCAGTGGTATTTATGAACCCCGCCGCTGAAGCGATGACTGGATGGACCTTAGCAGAAGCAAGAGGGCAAGGGTTTGGCAATATTGTGCCCCTGGTGAATCAAATCACCGCAACCCCAATAGAAAACCCAGTCGGGCAAGTGATGCGCGAGGGCAATATCGTTTACTTAGAAGAGAATACCGCATTAGTGGCCAGAAACGGCGATCGAATTGCGATTGGCGACAGTGCCAGTCCTATCTATCACGAAACCGGCGAAATTAACGGGGCAGTTTTAGTATTCTGGAAACTTCGCAAGCAGCCAGATGCAGAAATTGTAGACATTCAACTGCAACGAGAACGAGAACTCAACCAGCTCAGAAGGCAATGTTTGTCCATCCTCGCCCACGAGTTACGCACTCCGTTAAGCACTATTTTATCCTCCACCGGACTGCTACAACTGTACAGTGCCCAATTACCCGAAAACTCAAAAGCAGAACAACTGGTGCAAATCGAACGGGCGGTGCAGCAGATGAATCAGACCCTCGAAGCAGTGCAGGTTTTCAGTCAAACAGAGGCGGGGCGCTTGCCTTTCCACCCCGAACCGATGGACTTAGGGCAATTTTGTCAGGAACTCGTGGCTCAATTGCGCCACAGTGAAGGGAACAATCGCGAGATTGTCTTCATCCAACAGGGCGATTGTAGCGAGGCTCACCTGGATGTCACCCTGCTGGGGTTTATCTTGCGAAATCTGCTCTCCAATGCGGTGAAATATTCTCCTGTGGGCAGTGTGGTGCGCTTTGACGTGACCTGTCACCCTGCGTCAGAAATGGCCATTTTCCAAATTCAAGACCGAGGCATCGGGATTTCCTCGGAGGATGTCTCCCACCTGTTCGAGTTATTTTTCCGAGGGGAAAATGTAGGGGAAATTCCCGGCATCGGCTTGGGATTAGCGATCGTCAAGCAGTGCGTTGATTTACACCACGGCGAGATTTTATTTACTAGCGAAGTGGGACTCGGTACCACGGTGACGGTTCGCTTGCCTTTGTTTGGCTTCCGAAGGGAATAAAGGGCATTTATTGCAATGCTATTCAATTGATGGCAGAGGGCGTCGCCTATAACTTTTATGAATTCTAAGTTATCGGCTACGCCATTTATTTTTTTTGACTAAAAATGCATTTTCTATAACTCCCGACCCTGAAGGTGCCAGACTGGCGATCGCTTGCTATAAAACCGTGGCAAGGCATAGAAAAAAACTGGTTATAGAAAAAATCTATGGCTATTATTAGAATAAACCAGGAGTTCCGGGACACCCACCCCACTCTACCCCCGGTTTCCGGAAAATCACTGGGCGTTCGACAATCGGAGCGCGCGATACACTCAGGGTGGCTTCTTGAATGCCGAAAATAGAGTGTTTTGCCGGAAATTTTTCCCTCCGAGGGATGACATCAAACCCACTCATTCCTTATAATAAGAAAATACCCATCATACACGCCGGTAATGATACTTAGGAACATATACCCTGGATCTCCGAGTCCCCCCTAATTATTGTAGAGTTAGCTGACACTGAAACAGCAGATAAACTGTAGCGTAAAATACCGTTGACTGGGAACCGCTCGCGATTGTTGCCGTGGCGATCGCGGATATTAACCCAGTCTTAACCTAAGCGTTAAAAGTGGACTGTTCTGCCGTAAAATTAGAGAAGTTCCCATGCAAAAAATATTGGTCATTGAAGACGAAGCCCAAGTTTGTCGCAACATTCTCGCCCTATTAAAAGCAGAAGGATTTGAAGCCGTGAGTGCGGCTAACGGTGAAATCGGGTTGCTGTTGGCGCAAGCGAAATTGCCAGACTTGATTCTGTGCGATGTCATTCTCCCGAAGCTGGACGGATTCCAAGTGGTGGAAACTCTTAAGGCGGATCCGACAACCGCGAGAATCCCGGTGATTTTTATAACGGCAAAAAGCGATCGCGCCTCTTGGCGGCGGGGCATGACCCTCGGCGCTGAAGATTATCTGACCAAACCCTTTACCATACCAGAACTGAAACAGACGATTATGGCGCGTCTGGCAAAACAACAACTGGCGAAGCAGGAGTGGGAAACTCGCCCTCAATTACCTAAGCGCCAAAAAACTGCCACCCAAGCGGATATCCGCCAACTCGACTACGAAGAACCCTTTCGCAAAGTGTTCCAAGAAGGTCCCTTGGGCATGGCACTGGTGGATTTAAACTATCGCTTTTTTAAACTCAACCATCGCTTCTGCCAGATGCTTGGCTATAGCGAAGCAGAACTGAAACAGTTGGCCTTTCCAGATATCACTCACCCCGACGATGTGAATCTCGATTTGCAACTAATAGAACAACTCGAAAGCGGCCAAATTCCTCACTACCAAATCGAAAAACGATATCTGAAGAAAACCGGCGAAATTGTCTGGGTTCAGCTCACCGTGTCGATAATTCGCGACGCCAACCAACAGCCGCTTTATTTTTTGGGAACTATCGAGGATATTAATCTCCGCAAGCGAATGCAACGGGCGCTGCAAGAAAGCGAAAGTCGTTGCCGCGCTATTTTCAATCAAACGTTGGATTTCATGGCACTGCTGTCTCCCCAGGGAACGGTTTTGGAATGCAATCAAACCGCGTTAGAATTGGGCGGAATTCCGTTGGATTCCGTGCTCGATCGCCGGCTTTGGGAAACCCCTTGGTGGAGCGATTTGCCCGAAACTCAGAGCCAGTTGCGAAGCGCCATAGAAGCCGCCGCCCAAGGCAGTTCGATCCGCTCTGAAGTCGAGGCGATCGCGGCGCAAAATCAGCGAGTGATGCTGGAGTTTTCCATTCGACCCCTAGAGGATAATCTTGAAAATCCGGTGATGTTAATCTTCCAAGGACGAGATATTACCCAGGGCAAAATTGCCGAAGCGAAAGTGCAGCAACAACTGGCCGCGATCGAGTCGGCAAGCGAGGGGATTGCTATTCTCAACGAACACAATGAGTATATTTATGTGAATCGGGCGCAGGTGGAACTATTTGGGTATCAATCTGCCGCAGAACTGTTAGGAAAAAATTGGCGCGTGCTGTATTCAATTGCTGATAGCGATCGCATCGAACGAGAGATTTTTCCGATGCTAGTCCAAGAGGGAAAATGGCAAGGTGAAGTCACGGCAAAACGACGCAATGGCGCTACATTTGACCTGGAAATCTCTCTCAACTGGATTGATGAAGGCGCAATCGTCTGCATCTGTCGCGATATTACTAGGCGCAAACAAGCCGACTCAGAAGTGCGAACCGCCCTCGCTAAAGAGAAGGAACTCAACGAAATCAAAAATCGGTTTATTTCCATGACCTCCCACGAGTTCCGCAACCCCCTCAGTTCGATTCTGATGTCGGCGGAAATGTTAAAAATTTACGGGTATAAGTGGCCCGAAGAGAAAAAGCAAAAACATTTCAACCGGATCGAGACCTGCACCAACAAACTGACGCATTTGTTAGATGAAATCTTGTTAATCGGACGGGCGAATTCTGGCAAACTTACTTTAACTCTGGAGCGGTTCGATTTAGAGGAAGTATGCGCGCATCTGGTAGAAGAATTTGAACCCAAGGCGGCAGAAAAGAACAGTAAACTGGCATTTCGCTTCGCCGGGGAGAGGAAAGATGCGAAAATGGACGGGAAGTTACTAGAGCATATTCTGGGAAACTTGCTGTCCAATGCGATAAAATATACTCCCGAGGGGGGTGCGATCGCATTTGAAGTGGAAGTGAAACTTACTGAGTCAGAAGAGAAGGAAGCAGAAAACTGGGCGATTTTCCGCATTTCCGATAGCGGGATTGGCATTCCCCCGGAAGACCAAAAGCGATTGTTTGAAACTTTCCATCGAGCGAAGAATGTGGGGAATATTTCCGGCACCGGTCTGGGATTGGCGATCGTAAAGCAATGTGTGGATTTACATGGAGGGAAGATAAGCGTAGAGAGTGAAGTGGGGGTGGGCACCAAGTTTACGGTGCAGTTGCCATTACAAGTTTAATGGTCATGGGTCGTTGGTCATGGGTCATTGACAAATGACCCATGACCAACTCATTTTATTTTTGCTCTTCTTTTTTGTTTTTATCGAAGCGACTTTCTTGCAGGGCATTGCCGATGCCTTGGAGAATGCCGCGACCGACTAAACCGATTCCGCGACCGAGTTGAATCAGGAGATAGCGTGCGCCACTGCCTAGGGAGAGGAGCAAACCGCGCAGGCGAGGGGCGATCGCGTCGCGGGTTTCCAGGAGCAAGGTGACGAGGAGACGCCCGCCGCGAAGTTGGGATAATTCGCGATCGCGCGGGGAGTAAATGGAGAGTTCTTCAATGGTACCGCGATCGCTCAACACCAAGAGGCGATACTGACTTTCAAAAATGGCTTTTGGTTCCCGCCAGTTTTTTTCCGTGCGATATTTCCAGGACAAGTCATTGCGAAAGCGCTCGATTTCGCGAGTAGAAAGCCATTCGCGATCGAAGAAATCCTGCTTAATCACTTCCACATCGGCAAATCGATTCAGCAGGGGTTGGATGGCGGCATTGGCCAGTTGCAGGATTAAGTTTTCCAGCAAGACTGTGGCGCGCTGCATGGCTTCCGGACTCTCGGGAGGGTAAGTGCGATTATCAATTGTTAGCGGCACTCTGTATAGCAAATAGGCCAGTAAATCCAGAGTGAGGGGGATTTTGGAAAGAATTTCCCCTTGGATGACCGAAGCATCTTCGAGCAAGATAGGCACCAGCTCTAAGGGGGGGAAAGTTTGCCCCTCGGAGGCAAGCGTGTCGAAATGGAGGGAATAATATTTGCCGAAAAACTCGGCGATCGCCATTTCCCACAGATCGAGCAAGACGCGATCGCGTTTAGGTGCAAGGCGATCGGCCTGAACTTGAGAATAGCGCAGTTGACCGAGCACTTCTTCAAATTGGCGCACCACAGTATAAAGCAATTCTTGCTTTTTGTCGCGGTGCAAAATATCAATTTCCATCACCTTTCCGGTGCGGTTTAATAGAGGCGAATCGATTTTAGCTTCCGTGGCATTAAATAAGCGCGCCTGCAAATCGATAGCTTCGAGGGGGGCCTGTGCGGCGGGAAGCAATTCGCCATTGTGGACCCTAACCGGAGGGCGATCGCCGCCTCGGCGGGGGGCATCTTGTCGCGGGGAAAGGTGCCGGATCCCGGTAGTTTTCTGCTTGTCCTCCAGGTGACGGCGGATCCCCTGAAACCCACGGGGATAGAGTTTGCGCTTTCCGAGGCGCATCGACGGGGCGAAAAGTTGATTCACCATCCAACGGGCCGCGAGCAATTCCCGTTGTCGTCCTTCCAGAAAAAGGCGGTCCAACTGCGAGAGTTGCGGGTGTTGCACCGAAGCTTGCACCTGAGCCATTTCCGCTTCGATTTGCTGCACTCCCGAGCGACCTATTTCATCAAGCCAGCGGGCGATGATGCCCGGGGAACTGGGCGTAGCGGGGGGTTCCACCTCCCAATAGCTGTTGCCCGCCGCCACCGTGCGAATGGCGCGAATCAGTTCCGCACCGGCGATGCCCTTGGTGCAGTATCCTTTCACATTGGGACGATACGCCAGACGGAAGGCATCGGGGTCCGGCCAACCACTGAGCAGCAATATAGGGAGTTGGGGAGAGAGTTCTTGGAGCTGTTGAATGCAGGTGGGGGCATCTAGGGAGTCGGCATCCCCTGGACCCAAGTGCAAGTCTAAAACCACCAAGTGGATGGGAGGTTGGGGGGGAGAGGCGGCGGGAGGCTCAGCCGGGGTTTCCCGGGCGAGGGACGCAAAGGCAGTGCTGCTGTCAGTGACGCGATCGACCACTTGCAAATCGGGAAACTGTTCGCACAGGGTGGCGAGACCCAGGAGGAAAATAGGGTCTTCATCGATTAGCAGCAGTTTGTAGGAGGAATGGCTCACGGCGTTCAACATGGGAAGAATGGCAGTATGCAGGGGAACTAGACGAGAAAAGCGCCAACAATTTCTGAAGGTCTAGTTCCTATTGTCCCCCAGCAATGGTGATTGGAATGGCGATCGCGCAAAAACCCCAGAAATTTATTCAATCCCATCAATCGGTAGGGGGGCATTATTAGATTCTTGCACGTTTGGAGCCGGAGCGGGTTCGGGAGAATAGGACGCAGGCTGTTCGTAAGCCGGCGCGGGTTCTGAGTAGGAGGGGGCGGGTTCTTGGTAGGAGGGGGCTGGCTCCTGGTAGTAAGAAGCTGGCTC
>NZ_JAJENT010000742.1:0-291 GCF_035615515.1 Phormidium sp. CCY1219 | reverse complement strand
TTATAGCCTTTCTCAGATTGATGTGGTACGTAGCCGAATAGTCATTACCGCGCTTGCACCTCCGAGGTGAAAAATTCTCTACCTTACTCATATGAAAATATTATAACTATGGCGCGATCGCGATAAATTTTTTCCCATCCCTGGGGGGTGGACTAGGGATAAATAACTATGACGCTGATTGGTAGAGTTTTTTTCCCACCGATCGCGTGGTAGTGGTGAAATATAGCAGGTCTGTTGCTTGATGCGATCCGCAGCCGAATAGTCCCAACCGCGCTTGCACCTCCGAGGTAA
>NZ_JAJENT010000741.1:0-476 GCF_035615515.1 Phormidium sp. CCY1219 | reverse complement strand
CTTGACTCGCTGATAAGCAAAGGTGCGATAGGGATTCTTCCCCTTGAATCTAGGCTTACCGCTACGTTTGCCGTTCTTGTCGCCTTTGACGAACCGAGCAAATGCGAGGTCTACCCGCTTCACCATGTCGTGCAAAACATCAGCATGAATATCGGCGTACCATTCCCGCTCCTGTTTAAGTCGGACCAAAGAGCGTTTTTGCCCATAGTATTCGGGCTGTTCTCTGGGTTCAGCAATACTGCACACCAAAGGGCAGGCATTAACAGGACACCGATTCATCTCCCACCAGTCAAAGCGATCTGCTAGCAGGTAGTTGTACTGGCGACGCAACAGTTCTAACCAGCGAGACATTAAGCGTCGCTGCTCGAATGTAGGCTTCAATCTGTACTGGTAGGCTAGTGTTAAACTAAGCAATTCCGTCACCAGAACTACTCGTCTTCAGAACCGGACTTGAGACTTTCACCTCATCCGGCTCC
>NZ_JAJENT010000740.1:0-2898 GCF_035615515.1 Phormidium sp. CCY1219 | reverse complement strand
GCCAAGTCCCACAGTTTCAGGGTGTTATCGTCTGATGCAGAAACCGCCCCTGTGCCGTCCGGGGTGATGGCCACTGCATTTACCCGGGCACTATGCCCGGTGAGGGTACGCAGCAGCGCCCCGCCTGCGGGGTAGAGACTCGGCGTGAGGGGGCGAAACCAGGGTTTTTCCTGCCACTGTTTTGCCTGAGTCAGCAGTGCCTGGATTTCCGGGACTGTGGCGGGTGCTGATTGTCCCATGCCTTCCAGAGAACGGTTAGATCCCCCCTGCCCCCCCTTAAAAAGGGGGGAAGAAAGGAGTTTGCCGCGTTTTGCTGGCGGGGTCTGGGCATATTTCGGCAAGTATCTACCGAGTAGGGGAATTCTTTCCCAAAAATAGCGATATTTTGGCACTGGGGGAGAGGGGGGCGGCACAAATGACAGCAACCGTCCCCACAGTTGCCCTGCCAGTTGCGTCTTATCCGCCTCTAACACATGGGCCGAGTTGCGAATCGCACTTTCTACCAGGGCAATGGCGTTTTGCGCCTCTACTGTTGCCGCTTCTCCCCCGGCAGCGGGGAAGTCAGCCAGCAAGGCTTTCGTATCCGTGGCATTCAGTTTCGCTTGCAACCAGCGAAAGTCCAACAGCAAGGCGCGGATTTTGCCAGGGCTGTGGGCCTGCGGCAGGTGGTGGGTTATCAAATGCTGGTAAAAATAGCCGTCATCCTCCACCGCGTGATATCCCTGGGGATAGCGCTGCTCATAGGCGGCTAAAAACCGTTCCTGCACCTGGGAAATGTCCCCCGCCTGTTTTCTCACGTAGTCAATCTGCAGGTCATGCAGGGTGATGCGCCCCTCGGCATCGCGGAAAGCGAGGGACCGTTGCACCAGGGTATCCACCACATCCTGCATGTCGTATTTATCTAATCCCGCTGGTTTCCAAAAGGTCTCTAACACCGCTTCCGGAATCGGGGTATCTTCGGGAAAGGCGGCAAAATCCAGATATCGCACCTTCACCTCGGCGGGAAGTGCATCGACGCTGACTTGGATGGCTTTTAGCAAATTCGGATAGGGATAGTTGGGGAACTCCTGCTGCAGTTTCTCTAAATCGGCAGATTGCAGTTTGTGCAGCACGTTGTCCCAGCGATTCGCGCCACACACCATCGCCCCGGCAATTGCCACGGCTAAAGGCAAATAGCCGCACTCCCGCGCTACGTCCCGCGCGGCTGGGGGCAAGGTTTCCGGATGTTCCCCGGCCCACTGCGCCAGCAACCCCAGGGCTTGAGTTTCCGACAGCAATCCCACTTCATGCCCCTGCGCCCCCAACCCGGTTATCAATCCGGCATCGCGGGTGGTGAGCAAAAGCTGACTGTTTGGCCCCAAAACGTCAAACGCTGCGGCATGGTGGGTCTGCCACACATCATCTAAGATCAGCAAACAGGCTTTTTCGGCCAGCAATTGCCGCAGATGCCCTTTTCCCTGTTGGGCATCTTCAAAATAGGGGCGATTTCCCTGGAAGGCAAAGGCAATATCCACCTGTCGGGTAACAATATTTGGGGTTTGACCCAGGGTCACCCACACCACGCCATCGGGAAACCGTCGCTGCACTTGTTCGTCGCGACCCACTGCGGCGGCTAACACGGATTTACCGATGCCGCCCATGCCCTGCACCCCCACCCGGCGCGAAACCCCCGTCATTACCAGTTTTTGACTCTCCGCTCCCAGTAATTTGGCTTTGATGTCTGCGATTTCTTCCGGGCGGGGCAGGAATTTCGGGGGCAATTCGGGCAGGTGATAGGGGGCGCACAATTCTGGGATTTCTGGGCGGGTCGGTAAAATCTGCTGCTGCAATAATTGCTGCAATAATGCCTCGATTCGTTCTAAGGTGCGAGTATTTCGCAGGGTATCTTGTCGCAAGGCGGTTTCTAACTCTGCCAATGCGCTCGAGAGGTCGGTTTTGCTGGGCATCTCATCCAGGCGCGTGCAAATTTCCCGCAAAATGCCTACGCTTTCGCGCTGCAAGTCCAACAGCATGCCGGCAAATGCGGGTCCGCCACCCTCGGCGTCTTTTTTCAGCACTTGCCGCAAGTTTTTGGGAAAGTGGCGATGCAGGTGACGGGCAAGGGTGGCGATCGCATCTTCATATTCTTCTACCTCTGCTGGCAAGTGTTGGCGATGTTGCTGCATCAACTCCCAGGTCAGGGTTTGCCAAGTCTCCTCATCCAGCGCCTGCACTCGGTCGAATTCGCCGGCATTTGCCGCAAAGGCATGGCGTAGCTGCTTGTCTTGAATGGCGGCAAAGTCCTCGGTTGCGGCAGTTTCGCGGGCAAGGGTGAGCCAATAGCCCTCGGCGCGATCGGCTAAATCGTGCAAGATATTTCGTAATTCGGGAAACTTCTCGCCATTGGCAACGGTGCGAATTCCGAGGGCGATCGCCTCCCCGGTTGCCTTGGTCAAATCTTCGTTTGCCAATATCTCCCGCTTTGCTCCCAACCGATTGACGAATTCTCCGAAGTTATTCGCTGTCATGCCGCAGAACACATTGGCCAAAAATCCCCCCACATCCACCAGGGTTTTTCCCGCCCACAATTGTGCTGCCGACCCGGAGGCGATCGCGGCTAATGATAAAATCGCCGTACCGACCAACAGCAGCTTATTGGCTTTCAGGATATCTCTGGGACTCATGGCAACAACAGAGGCTATGGTTTAGGGAGGATGATTTTGGTATAGCATATTTTTGCCAAACTGTGGACAGCGATCGCACCTTTTTTTTTTGGCCACTCTTTTCCCACCATACAACTCTACCGCACCGGCGATCGATTGTCAAGACTGTAGGGTTTTTTATATAGCGATTCTCATATTGGTGAGGTAGAGCATTTTTTACCTCAAAGATGCACCTCAAGGTTGGGACTCTTCGGTT
>NZ_JAJENT010000739.1:0-28117 GCF_035615515.1 Phormidium sp. CCY1219 | reverse complement strand
AGGGGCTTGGTAAGACTTTATTTTCCCAAGCTCACCTGACCAGAAGACCAGACTTATCTAAGTTTGGTAGCCATGAACCATCGTTGATGCCCCGATGCAAATTGCGATCGCTGCCTTGCACCGGGTGGGCAAGGGGCGTAAATTCAGCCAAATGGCGGAAGCCCTAACACCGAAGCCTCGTTTATTATTAACCTATCGCAATCCAGTGATAAATCCCGAAATGACGTAAATTTAGATACAACATCCTGGAGATTATCCCTTATATTTAACCTGGTAAATCCAGA
Source organism: Phormidium sp. CCY1219 (assembly GCF_035615515.1). Classification (GTDB taxonomy): domain Bacteria; phylum Cyanobacteriota; class Cyanobacteriia; order Cyanobacteriales; family Laspinemataceae; genus CCY1219. The sequence continues at coordinate 27,833 of NZ_JAJENT010000739.1, read as the reverse complement.
TCGAATTAGCCTCAATTGTTAAGATAAAATGATAAATCAAGGCTTTTAATTTCCCAAGTAACCCACAGTCAAAAACAGCCAATCCGAAATCAGTTCAAACATTTACCGAACCGGACAACAGAGAGGAATAAAGATGATTGCCACGAAAACAAAATCTTCTACCCGAGACACTGCACGCCCTGCATCCCCTCCGCGTATTGCATCGCCAACAAAAGCCCTACAACAAATCGTCAACAAGCAACTTTCCGGACGCCTCACCGTTCGCGATCCCCAAGACCACTCGGTGTATTGGCGAGTGTATTTTGGCAAGGGTAAGGTGCATTTTGCCAGTAGTGTAATGGGACAGCAAGAACGCCTACAGTATCATTTATCCAGGTTGCATCCCCAACTCGAGTCCTTATCCCGCGAGGCGTTTAAAAGCGATTATCAAGTCATTTGTCACTACTGGAAAACCAAACAAATCTCCCTGCAAGAGGCGCGCAAGCTGTTATTTACCCTCACCCAAGAAGCGTTAGTCCAATTGGTGAACTTGCCGCAAGCCGAACTGCAATTCGAGAAATTGGTGGGACTCGATCCGATTTTGCTTTCCGTTCCTTTGAAGCAGACCATTTTGCCCATGCGCGGATTTATTGGCAAATGGGGAAAACTCAGACCAGAAATTGCCTCGCCGTTTCAAAGACTTTTTGTAAAAAATCTAGAGCCAATACCCAAACTGCTGTGGCAAAATGTGAAGGATATTGAATTTATCAAAGCCCTGGTGAAAGTGCTGCAGCAAAATCCCTGCCTGTATGAAGCGGCCCACCAGTTAAAAACCGATACCCTTTCCCTGGCAACTTTACTGCAGCCGTTGGTGCGAGAAGGTGCGGTGGGGGTGAATCCTTACAAGCAGACTCAAAATCCAAAAAACGGGCCGATTATTGCCTGCATTGATGATAGTAAAACCACCCAACGGCAAATTAAGGCGATTTTAGAAACGATGGGGTATCGGTATTTAGGCTTAACCGATCCGGCGAAAGCGCTGACCACGTTAGCCAGAAATAAACCGGCGTTGGTGCTGATGGATATTAATATGCCGCAAATCAACGGGTACGAGCTTTGTCGGATGCTGAAACAATCGAGTATGCTAGAAACGGTGCCGATTGTGATGCTAACGGGACGAGATGGTTTAATCGATAAAATGCGATCGCGCATGGTAGGTGCAAACGATTACGTCACCAAACCTTTTGATGCGGCGCAACTGTTAACCATTATCGAGGCGCAGTTAACCGCCAAACCCAAAGAAACCCGCGAACCAATGGTCTCGCCCAAGTTGGCATATAGCTATTAATCGGGAGCGCAGGGAGAATGAAGAAGGAAAGAGTTTCGCAATTCTCAATTCTGAATTCTCAATCGAGGGAGAAGAGAGAATGCAGCAGGAGTACGCGCATTTGGAACTGAGCGCCACCGTAAATTTAGCAGTGCCGATGGAATATGTGGAAGAGACGATCGCCATTGCTTGGGCAGAGATTTGTCCGATTCCGGGAGTTCCCGATGGGGTATTGGGCGTCATCGATCGCGGGGGAAAGCTGCTGTGGGTGGTAGAATTAGCGGATTTTCTCAGCGATATCTTGGGACTTTCCGCGATTGCGCGCAGTCATGGGGATGAATTAACCGTGGGAATTCTTTGCAATTCACCCAGAGAGGAGAAGCGCCAGGGGGACGATCGCCCGCCATTGGTGCGCCAAGTAGGGATAGCGATCGGGGCATTCCGAGGCACCTTGTCAGTGAACCCGGATGAATTTCAACCCATTCCGCCCCAGTGGGCACCGGCGATCGCCTCCCTTATCTCCCAAGTCGCATGGGTGAACCCCCCCAACTCACCCCGGATGTTCCCCCTCGGAGTGCTGGATATCCCCGCGTTTTTCCACGCTTTAAACCCGCAATAGCATAACCTAACATGACTGCTTACAACCCGGTTCTCGATCCCGATCGCTTAGCATCCATCGCCGAAGATGCTCGCCATTGCTTCGTTTATGAAGAAGCACCCGAGTGTTTGCTCGCCCTCGAGCAAGGGATCGCCCAGATCCGAGAACAGGAGGGAAACAGCCATAACCCCTCGGCGGAATATGCCGAAACCATCCGCGCCGCCCACTCCCTGAAAGGCGGGGCGGGGATGGCGGGATTGCTCGAGGTCAGTCATCTAGCGCACAAACTGGAAGAATTACTCATCGCCCTGCAACAAGGGCGGGTAGGCAATTTGTCCGCCGCCCACGAATTGCTCTCCCTCAGTGCCGATCTGATTAGCGATCTGATTTTAAATGCGTTAAATAATCAGGAACCTTCCCCAACCGCGCGCCAGAGATTAGATAACTTTATCCAGAGTTTAGAGCGATTCGTGGAAGACTTGCCCGCGCCGCGCCCGGAGGAGAGTGAAGGCACACAAGCGCGCCAGCAAAACCTCGGATCCGAGTCCGACGCCTGTGGCGAACCCCTGAATCCGTTTGTCAAAACTGCCTTAGAGGTAGATTTAGAGGACTGCCTGCAAAGGTTAGAGCGATCGCTGCATCTTTATAACGACAATAAAATACCACAAGATGCGCCGTTACGCAAGAGTTTCACCCTATTTTTAGAAGAATGCCAGTTACTCGGACAAACCCTGAACTTAAACCGCTTAAATCAACGGGCCAGGGAATTCGCCGCCCGAGTCACCACCAAGAACACCTCAGTAGAAGAAGTAGCACAGCAGGCGATCGCCGAGATCCGACAACTGAAAACCGAACTGCTAACCCCGAAACCGAAACCCACCCCCGCCACCGCCCCAGGGTCGCAGAAATCCGAAGCGACAACCCCCGACTCGAAACCGAGATCTGCTGCGATTCCGGAGCGATTTTTAAAATATATCATCCTCAACCCGCAAGCGGCGGGGAATCCGGCGAATTTGAACCTGCGGGTGCCGGCGTGGAGAGTGAATCGGATGAGCAACACCGTGGGGGAATTGCTGATAAAATCCGAGCGACTGGCATTTTATCAACAGCAGCTCGATCGCGCCAGTCAGAGTCTGGAGAATCGCATCGAACAGCTAATGGCGATCGCCCCTAACGGCGATCGGGCCAATACCCGGGACTCCTTCCCGGAACTCACCGTCCGCGTAGCAGAAACCCGCACCGATGTCAAGTTAATTTCCCGGGAATTTAACGCCCTGTTAGGGCAATTGCACGCTTCCCTCGAACAGCTCAACCAGGACCTTACCGACTCGCGACTGGTACCCTTTGGGGAAATCGCCCAACGGTTTGCCGCCCCCTTGCAAACCCTACAACAACAGTATCACAAACAAGTCGAATTAGTAGTGCGCGGGAATGATACCCTGGTCGATCGGGCGATTTTGGAACAATTACAAACCCCCCTCACCCATTTATTCCGCAATGCCTTCGATCACGGTATCGAGTTACCGGTGGAACGAAAAGTGCAAGGCAAATCGGAGGTGGCGAAAATTATTTTATCCGCCACGGTGGAAGGGTCGCAACTGACGATCGCCATTGCTGATAATGGGCGCGGGATCGATCCGCAGAAAGTGTACGATCGCGCCTTGGAACGCAACCTAATTTCCTCAGACACGCCGGAATTCAGCCAACTGAGTACCGGCGAAATCTTCCAATTTTTGTTCGCCCCCGGGTTTTCCACCGCCACCAAAGTCACCGATTTATCCGGGCGCGGGGTAGGATTGGATATCGTACAGCACGCTTGTGCGCGACTGCGCGGCACCTTGGAGGTGGAAAGCGAAGTGGGGGGCGGCACAAAATTTACCCTTCGCATTCCCCTGACGCCGAGTCGGGTATCGGCGTATCTGTGCCAGTGTCAGCAGCGCATTTTGGCCGTTGAAACCCAGCAGGTGCGCGCTTGCATCTCCCTCTCGCCGACACAGGTATCGGCGGGGAAGGTGGAGTGGGAAAAGCACGCTCTGCCGTTGTTTTCCCTGTCGGGGTTGCTGCCCTACGGACGCTACAATCGGGATGACGCAGAGGGGAACGTTGTGCCGAGGGAGGCGTTGGTGGTGGAGGGGAAACATCGCACTGTGGCGATCGCAGTAGATGCAATCTTGGAGCAACGTCAGGTGGTTCTCAAACCCCTGGAAATGACCGTGAGCGCACCGCCCTACGTGGCGGGTTGTACGGTGTTGGGAAGCGGAGCGGTGGTGCCGATTTTGGCGTTGCAACATTTGGAGGAGATTCTTCCTCCGGAGGAAACCCCCGCGCCGATCGCACAAGTGCCCGCACGAGCGCAGGTGTTGGTGGTGGATGATTCGATCGCCGTGCGTCGATCGCTGGAAAAATTGCTGTCTCAGGCGGGGTTTGCGGTGGTTCTCTGTCGCGACGGTAGGGAGGCGTTGGCACAATTGCAGCGATCGCACTCCCGCTTCGATCTGGTACTCTCGGATCTGGAAATGCCCAATTTGGACGGGTTTGGGTTGCTCGAGTGCATTCGCGATCGCCCGCAGTGGCGCGAGATTGCGATCGCCATGCTGACCTCCCGCGCTACGCCACAACACTTACACCGGGCAAGGTGTTTGGGCGCAACCGCCTATTTGACCAAACCGTTTCAGGGCGATCGCTTAGTGCAAGCGATCGCGGCAATTCTCGCCCGGGGCGATTCCAATTCCCCACCCTTGCCAATTCCGGGCGATCGCTTGCAGGTCGCTTAAGCACATATTGCGCGCCCACTCCCCGGCGAAAACTCCCGCTGTGGACAGAGGCGATCCCCAGAAATTTCACTCTCTAGATATATGACAGATACCCTGCTGCCCGGGAAAGATGCCCGTCAGGAACGATAACCTTTGGCGATCGCGTTTCAATTCCGTCTTTAGATATATGACGCGGACTTCCCTATGGCTTTAGTATAACGATAGAAAGCTTTGCAAGGAGAAAAATAATCCCTAACTTTAGCAGACTTCCCCAACCAATTGCCTTTTTTTACTCTTTAAAACCCTCCACCGTCAAGAGGCGATCGCTCTGCCTTCAGGGATGGGTAAAGGGAATAAATAACTGAGGGATTGATGAAGCTTGTCAGGCGAAGCGAGCGACTAACTCGTGACCAACTAGAACGGGTTATCGCGCCAAACTAACACCTATGGCATAGCTCAAAAAAACGCAATTTTTCTCTAAATAAAACTCAAGTAAAATCGAGCAAAGCCAATCATTTTAACCCCCATAAAACTGTCACTCAAAAATCTGGCAATTGGTGACATGGGGTATCTGTATTTTTTTGTAAACCAAGGAGAAACTATGACACATCCTGTGATTGCAATTGGACTGGATGCTGCCGACCCGAAAATCATCGAAGAATGGATGTCCCAAGGACATTTGAAAAACCTGCGTCGCTTGCGCGATGAGGGAGCTTACGGAAGGCTGAGAACCTTTGATTACTATCGCGCCGAAACCCCTTGGACTACATTTCTGACCGGGCGATCGCCGCAGGAAACGGGCTATTGGGCACCGTTAAAACTGAAAGAAGGCACCTACGAGGTGGAGAACGTCCAATCCCACGATTTTGCCGAACATCAACCATTTTATGCCTTGGGGGATGACTATCGCGTGGCGGTTTTTGACATGCCGCAAGCGCCTTTGGCTTCCGGAGTAAATGGCGTCCAAGCATTAGCCTGGGGGGCGCATTCTCCGCAAACGCCGACTCATTCCAAGCCGGAATTTTTCCTGCAAGAAACCATCGAAAAGCATGGGGAACATCCTACATTGCTGAAAGATTTTGCCTGCGTGATGGATGTGAAAGCGCTCGAAGAGCTAAAGGAAAATATGAAGGTGGGAATCGCGCGTCGGGGCGAAATTTGCAAGGATTTGCTCGAGGGAGAAGATTGGGATTTCTTCTTGACGATTTTTGGCGAAACCCACAGCGCCGGACATGTATTTTGGCATTTGAGTCAGCCCAATCATCCGCTTTATCCCTTGTTTGCCGATCGCGGATCGGGGGATCCGATGCTAGAAACCTTTGAAGCGATCGATGAGGCGATCGGGGAAATTGTCTCGGAAGCGCCGGAAAACGCGCGCGTGGCGGTGTTTGCGGCGCATGGGATGGATTTTAACAACATGGATCTACCCAGCATGGTATTTCTCCCGGAGTTTATGTTCCGCTTGAACTTCCCGGGCAAATACGGACTCGCGCGCGCTAACGTGAATGAACCCCCCGGTCCGCCAGTGACGAAAGGACGCGCAAAGCGCGGTTGGATGGGAACGGTATGGAGTATGAAGCACGAGCAAAATCCGGTTAAAGGCTTTTTGCGCCGACAGCTTCCCCGCAAGGTGTTTGAAGTCATCGAACCGATATTCGGCACTTCGGAAGAAATGGAGCTTGTTTCGCCCTTTGAGATGCGGGAAAACTCCAATCCGCTATACTACCAGAGTGCGGCGTGGTATCAGCCGTTTTGGCCGCAGATGAAAGCGTTTGCCCTGCCGAGTTTTTCTGAAGGATATATCCGGATAAACCTGAAGGGACGCGAACCCCACGGCATTGTCGATCCCGCAGACTATCACGCCGTCTGTGACGAGACGATCGCCAAACTCTCGCAAATGGTGGATGCGCGCACCGGCGAACCGATGGTGAAGGATATCATCCGTACCCGGGAAAACCCCACCGACTCGGATCCGAAGCTTCCCGATGCCGATTTGGTGGTCATCTGGCAAGATAAATCGGCCACAGATGTGGTGGAGAGTCCCGATATCGGACGCATCGGCCCGGTTCCGTTTAACCGCACCGGTTCTCACCGTTCGGATGGGTTTATGGTGGCGAAAGGGCCGGGAATCGAAGCGGATTCGACAATTCCAGCCGGTCATTCGTTGGATTTAGCCCCCACGATGTTACATTTATTAGATGCCCCGATCCCGCCGGATTTTGAAGGTCAACCGATGCTGAAAATTCAAACTTCGGCGGTGGTGGGATAAGGTAAAATAGCGCAACATCAGCTTACCCTCATCTTTACCAAGTTCGCTGCGGCGGACTTGGTATCATTTTTCCTCCTCCGTACCCTCCAGCGCCTCTTTCGGTAGAGAAGTTGGATGGGGATTCGTTTATGTCAACGGGAAGATGCGCTGATTATTCAGTCGTGGTAGATTAGTAGCATAAGAGATAGGGGAAAAGGTAGGTCAGGAACCCCATCCCTAAAGGGAGGGGCTTGGTAAGACTTTATTTTCCCAAATGAAGCAATCGGGAAGCGGGAATGGGAAGCAAAAAATAGCGATCGCCTCCGATGTCACTCCTCCTTTGGGCTAATTTTGGGTGGCGATCGCTGCCGACGAGTTCTCGCACTGCCGTTTTCTTAAGAATTGTAAAGGATTGCCAATTTGGCAACCTCGCGCTTTACAATTGTGATTACATAATAATAGTGAAACGTTATATCCCGGACTCCTTGACAATCGGTCAGTAGGCGAGCCAATTTTGATTGATACTCATAATATTATCGGATTAATTGGCTTGGTTATATCCTAAACCCAAGCCATGTTTACCATTGGAATTACTGGATAAACCGAGGAAAGGTAAATTGAACCTTACAATCCTGCGGTGGCCTCGTTTGTGAATGACGTTCGACCATTATAGCATAGCCCAGTAATGGGTAGCCAGCCACTCGCATAAATACCCAGTAACCATGAGAACGCGAGTGGATATCGGGGGGGGGTTATGCTTTACATTTCCCTCGATAGAACTGGGTAATTTACATCGCCTTTAACCAGGTTTAAGGGGTAGGGAATAACGTTAAATTGGTTTGTGCTTAACGAAGAGGAAAATTTTATTATGCCATTAGTTTCTGTAGTTGTTCCAGCTTATAATGTTTCCGATACAATTTTAGAAACCATTCGTTCGATTCAAAAGCAAACATTTAGGGATTTTGAATTGATTGTGATTAACGATGGTTCTACGGACAATACCTTAGAGGTACTCGATACCATTGACGAACCGAGGATGAAAGTGTTCTCGTATGAAAATGGCGGATTGCCAGAAGCGCGCAATCGCGGCATCGATCGCGCTCAGGGGGAATTTATTACCTTTATCGATGCGGATGATTTGTGGACGCCGGATAAACTAGAATTGCAAGTGGCAGCCTTGCAAAAGCATCCAGAAGCGGGACTGGCGTATAGCTGGACGAGCTTTATGGATAGCGACGGAAAAAACTTTAGTCCGGATTATCCGGTAGAGTTTGAAGGAGAGATTTATCCTCAGCTGTTGGTGGGTAACTTCATTACCTCTGGCTCAAACGTCATGCTTCGCAAAACCGCGATTGAATCTGTGGGTAAATTCGACCGCAATTTAAAATCGATTGAAGATTGGGAATATTGGCTGAGGGTAGCGGCAAAATGGCCTTTTGCGTTGGTGAAAAAGTACCAAATTCTCTACCGTCAGTCCGCCACTTCAATGGCATCCAAGGTAGATGTGATGGAAAAATTCAGCTTGCTGGTTATCGATCGCGCCTTTAATGATGCGCCAGAAGAGCTGCAACACCTGAAACCGGAAAGTTTGGCGAATACCTATCAGTATCTTGCCCGTTTGTGCATTAATCATACGCCGGATGATGATAAAATTAAGCTAGCCGGAGAAAAATTGCAACAGGCGATTCGCTTAAATCCGAAAATTTTATTTCAGAGAAAAGTGCAGCGGGTTTTGAGTAAGTGGATGTTGCTGCGATGCACGTCCCGGCGCTTCTCTAATTATGTGGTGACTCGCCTTGGCACGATGCAGAAAAACAACGACCCGCGTGGGAGAAATCAGCGGAACAAAGGGTATGCAATGGTCGAGTGGTAAATTATATCCGGTTCGCAGGAAGAGTAGCAAAAAGAGCGATATTTCAAGGGGCAGATCTGACCCAGAGGATACCGCATCCGAGTCAGCATCAGGGTGAATTGACAGGGGGATTGGGAGAGGCGATCGCCCCTCCCAATCCCAGATCCCCCGAACCAGCGATCGCTCATCCGTTCAGTGCCAAAATTGCCAGGAGCAAGAGAGGGGATTTCGGGAGGTCATCCTTATGGAAGGCAAACCCAGTGGCAATAACGCGCAGGCACTCCCGCAAGGTCGCGTTTCGTTTCAAGCTGACCGTGAAATCTTCAGAAGCAGGAGGGATGTTGCCCCGAGCATCACTGCGGATCCGAGGCCCAAAAGTCAGTGACATCGTAGCCGAGTTCCCCCAGCATTTGCCGCAGCAGGGGGAGACTGAGGCCAATCACATTGGTGTGACACCCTTCTAATTTTTCCACAAATAGGCCGCCTCGGCCATCAATGGCAAAGCAACCGGCGCAACGCAGGGGTTCCCCGGTGGCCACGTAGGCTTCAATTTGCCGATCGCTGATATTGGCGAAATAAACCCGGGTCATTTGGCAGCGGATGGCGGCGCGATCGCGGGCCACGTCGAGTAAAGCATGGCCGGTATAAAGTTCGCCCACCGAACCGCGCATTTTCTGCCAGCGGGCGATCGCTTCTGAGGGATTGGCCGGTTTGCCGTGAATTTCCCCCTCTAGGGCCAACACCGAATCGCATCCGAGTACCACCACCGGTGACGAAGACGCCGCATCTATCTCTGGCGATCGATCCGGTTGTCGAAACTTGGCCACCACGGTTTCTGCTTTTCGCTGCGCCAGGGTATTCACCAGCGCTACCGCATCGGTTAACTGCACTTGAGATTCATCAAAGTCACTGCGACAAACAATCGGTTCGATGCCGGCGCTTTGCAACAAACGCAGGCGGGCGGGGGAAGTTGAGCCTAATACAAATGCAGGTGTACCCATAGTCATCCCTGATTCTGTTTACTTGGCGAAGGTTTCTGTATTTTTCCGCAGATGGGTAACACAGTGTGGTTTTTCATTACCTCACTGTGCGCCTCACCAGTCATCCCTGGGGATGACTGATGAGTAGATGATGTTCGAGAAGTCCGAGGGCGTCGGTTCAGTAGCGGTTTGAAACCGGCTGTCTTCGCAAACCATTGACCTGCTTCGCAACAACTGCGGCCAAAAACCCGGTTTCAAGTTTGCTTTCTCTAAAACGACACCGATCCTCTAATAGACTGAGAAACTATCCACCACGGTTTTAAACTGTCCTTGCAGCTTTCCCCAGCGCTCTTCGCGAGTCGAGAGGTTTAAGGTAAAGAGTTTGCCCCGACTGACCGCCACGCTGGCTAAATTATGCCGCGCTTGGTTGGGGAGTTTCACTGCATATTCTAGTTCGTAGTAAGTTTTCGAGCCTTTTTCTCGCGCTTCGGCGTTGACTAATTCCGCTTCGCGCCCGGAATCGGGAGGGGCGATCGCGTTTTTGGAAAGTTTGTAGCCGACTTCTGTGGGGGTGCCCAGGTCGCTGAGGGTTTTGCCCTCCGGAACCGGATTCACCACTACGCTTACATTTTCGGTGGTTTCGATTAAGTCGTGGTACACCACCTCCGGACCGTCTTCTACCTTCACGGGCACCCAGCCATTGGGATAGAGGAATTCATATCCTTGGTAGCTATCCACATGGCTTTTCAGTCCGCTGGTGGCTGACACAGCACAACTGGTCAGCATCAATGTCGCGACTAACACCACTAGGGTGGCAATTCGTTTGAGCATCTGTCCGTTCTCCTTCCTACATAACTTGGATGAGTGCCAGGGTCTTTTCTGGCCATCTCAATCTCTAGGCGCTCTCTTATTCTCACATTCCGGGAGCCTTTTATGTCGTTAATTGCAGTGATTTTTTCCGGGATCCCGCGCTTCCCTGAGTCTGGCCGGAAGGGTTTCGGGTCTTTTATCCGTTAGATGAATTTTTTAAAAACTTGACGGTTTGAAGCGAAAAAAAATGCACCCTGTTTTAGCTTTCAATTTCCTTTTTGGGTTGTTAATTATTATAGCGCAGGTTCAATTTTTTGCAATTATTATTTAGGCGGATTAAAATGGGCAGGGAGAGGGGCAAGATTTCTCGTTGCTACCCAGGGTAGGCAAAAGATTCTTTTCGATTCCCACCCCAAAACTGCCAACGGTTTGCCAATCCGGGGGTGAAATTGCCCCCAACCGCCAAGGAGGGCGATCGCCCATTCTGCCTGCATGGGATCCATCGCAACCCCCAACCCCTCGATCCCTTCCCGGCTCGAGTTTGCGAAAAACCAGCCCCCTCTGCGGCGGTGGGTAAGCCCAAAATCGGTTTCGAGAAAGGGGCAATAAACTCCCTCCGGTGCCACTACCATCGGGCAGGGTTGCCTCACAAAAAAAAGCGGCTTGCTATATGTTATATATATAGTAGGGTGGGCATTGCCCACCGCCAGTTCTTGCCACCACCAGACTTGTAGAGTTGGCATTGCCCCCAATGTGATATACTAATGGCAACCCAAAAATTTCCCCAGGTTTTCCAGGATTTTACTAAAAAAAATAATGACAAATTAACCCGTTTCCGAAAAGCGATCGCTTTCGCATTGGGGGGCGAACCGTGGTGCTTCCCTAGGCGGGGGAGAGAGTGAAAACCTCGCGTAGGGCAAACCCTACACGGAGAAAAGACGAGAGCTTGGTAGCCCCGTAACTTTAGTTCGGGGCGGAAAAGCGAACGGCGGTTGAAACCGCCGTGATGAGGGTCGTTAATGTATTCCCAAATCTTAGCGGTACTCACCTTCCCCGTAGTGTCATAAAAATAACTGTGAGTCCATACGCTTGGTAGTTTGCACAACTCAGGAAATTCTAGTCTCAACAGTCTCGATGACCTGCCTTTTAAAGCTTTAACTATTTTGTGAATGGCTACATCGGACCCATGCTCTACCAATCAATACATGAACATAGTCCGGGGCTATTTCTAACCCTTTAATTAGCCAACCTTTTTCTGTGGCAACTTCTGATAAAATAGCTGCCAATATTATTTTTACACCGAGTTTGTCTATGAAATGAAAACTCAGTCAGTTAAGTTAGACGCTGGTCAAGCGCTTTCTATTGACCAGGGTTTGAATAACTGGTTAACTTGTGTAGATACCAAAGGTAAAAGTTTTATTATTGATGGGAAAAATCTCAAGTCTAAAAATCAGTGGTACAACAAGCAAATTGCTGCAATCAAAGAAAATAAACCCCAAGGCTTTTGGTCTAAAAGGTTAGCTCTTATCACCGAAAAACGTAATCGCCAAATGCGGGATGCTGTTAATAAAGCAGCAGGATTAATCATAAACCATTGCCTTAAACATGGAATTGGCACAGTGGTTTTTGGGTGGAATAAAGGTCAAAAACAATCCATTGAATTAGGGGCTAAAAATAATCAAAAGTCTGTTGTTACAAATTCCTACGGCTCGTATTAAAAACAGAATTGAACAACTCTGCAATTTATATGGGTTGCAATTTGTAGAAACTGAAGAATTTTATACCTCGAAAGCGTCGTTTTTAGATAATGACTTTCTCCCAATCTACGGTGAAAAACCCGAAAACGGGGAACCCTCTGGAAAACGTATTAAACGAGGTTTGTATCAATCTGCTGCTGGCTATTTAATGAATGCTGATTGTAACGGTGCAGCAAATATTTTGAGAAAAGTATCTGGAAGGCTCAAGCTTAACTTGAGTCAACTAAGTAGAGGCGCTTTGACTACGCCTTTAAGAGTTCATTTCTGGACTGCTTAATAAAGAATCCCCGTGTCTTTAGACCGGGGAGAAGTCAAGAGAGAGTTGTTGCGAAGCAAGTTAAAAACCCGATTTCGAGATGAAATCGGGGTTAGAAATTTGACCAAAGAGCGTCAATGTGGTTTGAAGTCAAAACAGACCTGCCGCTCGAGAAATTTATCCCACCCATCCCGCGCTTAAAATCACCGTCAAACCCATAAACAGAATTGTCAGGATCCAGGTAATGCGGTTGAGGGAGGTTTCTGCACTTTTGGCACTGGTAAAGAGCTGAGCTTGACCGCCAATGCCAGCAATTCCATCTCCTTTAGGGCTATGGAGCAAGACCAAAACAATCAAGCTGAGGGCAGATATCAGCCAAGCAATTTCGAGGATATCGATAAGCTTCATTGTGAAAAACCTGAGTGAATTGTTTGCGAATCAGAGGAAAGGTGCAAAAGTCAAGTGTCCTCAGTCATTTGTCAAAAACGAGAGACAAACGACATTGGACAACAGGAAAGAGATTTTACAGCAAATTGCTGCTAGAGAGGAATTCGCACCGGTTCGGGAAGCTTTTCCACATTCAAGCCGGCGGAAACGATCATAGAGCGACCAGTCATTTCAGACGGTTGGGGAATTTGCAAAATATCGAGGATAGTCGGAGCGATATCTGCCAAGCAACCATCCGATCGCAGAGTCACTTCCGTACCATGCCCGGGGATTTTTGCCCCTTCACCTTCTACCAGAATAAAAGGCACGGGATTAGTGGTATGGGCGGTCCAGGGGTTGCCTTGTTCGTCGCGCAGGTACTCGGCGTTGCCGTGATCGGCGATAATAATAGCGGTGCCGCCGACTTGAGAAATCGATTGCAACAATCGACCCAGACAGCGATCGACCGTTTCGATCGCGGTTACGCAGGCGTCAATTTTACCCGTATGGCCGACCATATCGGGATTGGCGTAATTGATAACCACCATAGAGTACAGGCGTTTTTCAAAAGCAGCGATCGCCACATCCGTAACTTCTTCTGCGGACATTTCCGGTGCTTTGTCATAAGTGGCCACCATAGGAGAGGGGATCAACTCGCGGTCTTCTCCTTCAAATGGTTCCTCTAAGCCACCATTAAAGAAATAGGTCACGTGAGCGTACTTTTCCGTTTCGGCGGTGCGAAACTGACGCAGACCCCGTTGGGCGATGACCTCGCCGAGGATATTATTCAGGTTTTGCGGTTCAAACGCCACCAATACCGGCAATTCCGGGTCATACTGAGTAAAAGTAGCCCAGGAGAGCGGTTCGATGCGATCGCGAGGGAAGCTGTCAAACTGCGGACTGACGAAAGCGTGAGTTAGCTGTCTGGCGCGATCGGGACGGAAATTAAAGAAAATCGCCCCATCGTCGGCTTCGATCGCTCCCGGTCCCACCCGAATCGGGAGAATAAACTCATCCGTGATGTCTTGGGCATAGGAATCCTGGAGAATCTGCGTGGCACTGCGACCATCTCCTTCGCCATTTTGCGTCATCACGTCATATGCTTTTTGTACGCGATCCCAGCGGCGATCGCGGTCCATCGCGTAGTACCGACCGCTAATCGTGACAATTTGTCCCACACCGATCTCGCGAGTTGCCGCTTCGATTTTGCCGATGGCTTCGACGCCTTCAGTGGGTGAAGTATCCCGACCGTCGGTAATTGCGTGAATGCAAACCTCTGAAATGCCTTGTGCTTTTCCCAGTTTGAGCAATCCAATTAAATGGCTCAAATGCGAATGGACGCCACCTTCAGAGCAAAGACCCATCAAATGGAGTTTGCCGCCATTGGCTTTCACCTCCTGGCAGACCTTTACCAGAGCGGGGTTTTCCAACAAAGAACCATCTTCTACGGCATCAGTAATCCGCAATAGTTCTTGTTTGACGATTCGTCCCGCGCCGATATTCATGTGGCCGACTTCAGAATTGCCCATTTGACCTTCCGGGAGTCCCACGGCTTTACCGGAGGTGCGGATGGTCGTGTGGGGATAGGCGGCCCAAAGGCTGTCCATCACGGGAGTTTTGGCAGCGGCAATGGCATTTCCGTCGGTTGATTCACGATAGCCCCAACCGTCTAAAATGACTAGCACCACTGGAGACACAGGTGCTTGTGCCATACTCATTCACCATAAACGCTTGTGATTTCTTTGCAATAATAACATCCCCCTCCAAATCCTCCAATGATTTATTTGAATTCCACCTGATAGAGGTAGGATAGAGAGATGTTTTAGTTTTTCGATCGTACTCCAAGAATCGCGGGATGGAGGGGGGATATCTGGGGTTCGGTCGTGGCAGAGGCGGGGACTTTCCCCGGGGGGTGAGTGGAAGCGAAAGGCGGATGAGTGCTGGCATCTGTGCCGGATGGCGGGGTACAGACCCCTCGATCGCCTCCGAAAAATATTTTTTGGCGATCGCGCGCCGGGATCGAATCCAAGATAGGATAAACGGTAATTTTGATGTCAGGATTTGGTTCATATGATCTCGATAAAGCGCTTTTTATCTCGTTTGTTCGCGTTAGTTTTGGTACTGGCGATCGCCTTAGTGGGCTGTTCTGGTGCCGGAAGCCTCAGCGGCAACTATTCCCAGGACACCCTGGCGCTGGTCAATAGCTTGCGAACGGCGATTGAATTGCCAGAAGATGCACCCACCAAGGCAGAAGCCCAGGCAGATGCGCGTCAGAAGATTAACGAATTTTTTGCCCGCTATCGGCGCGATTCTTCCGTGTCTAAGCTGCCGTCATTTACCACCATGCAAACCGCGTTGAACAATCTCGCCGGACATTACAATTCTTATCCGAACCGTCCGATCCCCGAAAAGTTAAAAAATCGGCTAGAACAGGAATTCCGGCAGGTAGAATCGGCGCTGAAGCGAGGGGCCTAGGCGCGCTGCCTGCATGAGGAGCTTTTTTCCGGCGATCGCCCCTGGGTGGGGTGCGATTGCCCCGGGTGTCTCTGAGGGCAGGTATTTCTCCGGAGGAGATTTTTTGGCGCGATCGCGCGGCTTCCCCATTTGGGGAATATTAAACTCAAGATGTATTTTCTTCAAGCTGGGATGCAAGGGCAATGAAACTGGCACCCTGTAGGGATGTCGTCACGCTCGCTCGCCATTCCAGACCATTGGAGTGCTTGTGCATCGGGCGGAAAATCGGCGATTCAATTAGAGATGATTTGCGGTTTTCTGTGGCTTGGTCTGTTCTCTCCCGGGCGATCGCCGAGACCCCCTGTCAGTTTCACCCTCAGCAGATTCCGAAGGTTGAGTGCCCGCCATTCCATCGGAAAACCAGGCCCAGGGATGAAGAGTGTGTCGTTTACTCAAATGGCGTTTTGTACTCGAACCGCATGTCTATCGGTCCGATCGATTGTTTTCAACTTCAAAGAGCAATGACCCTTCACTGGCAGCATTTATCTCGCGCTTTACTGGCTAGCGCTTTCACCGCGATCGCCAGTTTCCCCCTGTGGAGCCTACCCGCTGGCGCTCAGGTCCAGGGATCCTGTTTGGCTTCTCCCGGGGAAATCGCAGAAAAAGAATCCTTGCGCCAAGCCGCTTTATCCGGCGACTCCCAGGCACAAGACCGCTATCAGGCTTTTCTGGAACGGGAAGCAACTCGCTTACAGGAGTGCCGCAGCAGCACTTGGCCGCAAAATCAAGCTCTCTGGTTGCGCCTATATCCCTGCGACGCCCAACCGGGCGCGTTGGAGGCCCTGATGGATAAAATTGTGAATAAGGGCTACAACCAAGTGTATGTGGAAGTGTTTTACGATGGCCGAGTGCTGCTTCCCCAAGCTGAGAATCCCACGGCGTGGCCTTCGGTACTTCGCATCCCGGGGTATGAAACCGTGGACTTGTTGGCGGAGGCGATCGCTAAAGGTCGCGATCGGGGTCTAGAGGTCTATGCATGGCTATTTACCATGAATTTTGGCTATACCTACGCCCAATTACCCGACCGACAAGCGGCTTTGGCGCGCAATGGTGAGGGGGAAACCACCCTGACGGTGAATCAAGATGCCGGCTTGCACGATGTGGGGGCGAGTCACGCCAATCACGTGTTTGTAGACCCCTACAGCCCGATCGCTCGCCGGGATTACGCCACGATGGTGGATGAACTCCTCAAGCGCCAACCGGATGGCATGTTGTTTGACTACGTGCGTTACCTGCGCGGGGTCGGTACGGCGTCGGTGGTTACTAAACCGTTCGATTTGTGGATCTACAGCGAAGCGTCTCAGCAAACCCTCTTCCAACGCGGTCTCAACGAAAAGGGTCGCGATTTGATCCGCCGCTATGTCACCCAAGGATACATTACCGCTGAGGATATTGAAGCGGTGGATAATCTCTATCCGGACGAAGCACAGGCGCTCTGGCAAGGTCGCACCGTGTCTTCTTCTAAGAGTTTGGGCACTCCCTCGGAACGCCTTCCGGAAATGCAGTGGCAATTGTGGTATCTGAGCGTGGCTCACGCGGTGCAGGGAATTATCGATTTTCTGACTTTGGCTTACGATCGCGTCCAGGAGCAAAATATTCCCGGCGGCGCGGTGTTTTTCCCCGGGGGCAATCGTCCCGTGGGTGAGGGGGGCTTCGATTCTCGACTGCAACCCTGGGATCGCTTCCCAAGCTCAATGCAGTGGCATCCAATGGCTTATGCTAATTGTGGTAAAACCGCCTGCATTATGGAGCAAATCGAACGGGTTTTGCAGATGGCTCCAGAAGGGACTCAGGTGATTCCGGCTTTGGCTGGAGATTGGAATCAAGAGGTGACCAATCGTCCGTCTTTGGAAGACCAAATGTATGCCCTGCGTCGCTATTCTTCTCGGATTAATTCGGTGAGCCATTTTGCCTATTCTTGGCAAGAACCGGATTCCGATCGCGAACGCAAATTCTGTGAATTAAATTAGTGCGTGGCAACAGCTAACCTTTTCTCTGGCACTTTCTTAGCCCGGTTTTTCCCAAAACCGGGTTTTCGATTTCCCTAAATGGCTGCATGATATATTTTTCTCCATTGCCAATCGGTGGCGCTCCTCCATCCGGTTGTTGAGGTTGTCTCTGTTACATAATGCATAGCAAGACTGACGCACTTAACTCACGGATAGGGTAGGCAACCCGTTGTCCACCCTACTTTCTCGGTTGGTGCCCCCCAGTCCCCTGAAAGACGCGATAAATCCACATCTCTACAAAAGCGGGGTTCGGACGCATCTCTAACCAAGTATGAAAAGCAGTATATAGGCGATGGCCTCTATACTCCCTCTAGGGAGCAAAAGTCAGTCCACTTGTGAGATTTTAGGGGGTAATCCGGGAAATTCACCAGACAGTATGTTGGTCTCGCAATACAGACAATTGTACCATTGTGGTCAGGGCGATCGCTTCTGTGGGTTCGGTAATGGTTTCCAATTTCCAACCGAGTTTCGTATTATAATCGTTAAGAATCGTCAAGTAGCCTAACCCCGAATCGCTACTGTCTTCTAAGGCATTTTTCTCCAACTGCTGGAAATACAATTCTGCCGGATCTGACTTCTGCAAATTCTCGATAAACGCCTCTAATGTTGCTCGTTGTTGGCGGGTGATGCCGTGATGGGTGATAATCGCAATGGTTTCGGGGTATAAATAAACTTGAACGGTAATCGGATAGGGAGAGGACTCATCACTAAATTTCATCGCATTTTCTAATAACTCATTCACGATGTAGCTAATTGATGAGCGAATCTCCTCGGGTTTTTCAATCCGCAAATCTTCTTCATCGCCCCCGGGAAAGAACGTCATTACGTAGTCGGCGAGAAAATCTGCGGAAAGCCCATTGGTACGCCATCGCTGCTTCAGGGGCAGGGAACTGGGGGAACAGGCGAGAATTAAGTATTCCGTGCAGGGGGGCATTTCTTCGACAAAATCAGCAAATATTTGACTCATATTGCGAGGACTCTGGGGGGACAAATGGCGAGCGAGGTCGGGATGTCCGATAACCAGCGCTCGAACATTGGGCAGATTAATCATTCATTCTAACTCCTCTACGAACAACAAAGCGGGTAATTTGGAGAAACACCCTTGCGATCGCACTACAGGGGCAACGCACCATCGGTAAACAACTGTCACAATCCTTTCCCGTCTCAGATTCACCCTGGATACGCCCATGTGCGCCCCCCGTTTGATTGTCATATCGCATCATACATTTTTTGGGGTGGGGAATGCAATACAAGACCCAAGCGCCACCAGCCGATGAAGCCTTCGGCGCTCCAGATAGGGGAAACATCGCACAAAAGGGGCTTACCTTCAACGAAGGGGCTGATCCCCCGCCAACACCACCCTCTGGGCGGGCGGTCAAAATCCGGCTGCGATTCGACACCGGATTGAGTTCATTTGCGCGCTCTTCTATGCCACAAGTATTCCCCCCATATTCCCTATCAACACGCAAGATAAAATACCATTTTAATCCACCCTCACTATAACTTTCCATGAAACATTTTGCCCACCAGCCCTTTCACAAACAATATTTCACAGAGCTACTCCATAAATATGGAACCATCAACATTCGGCAAGAACTCATCCCCGACCCCAGACCTCTTCAGGTTTTCTTTTCCCCGAATGGCCCCTCCCCCATGCCTCTCAATTCTTTAGGAACCTTGGGAAAAATGGCCGCAAAATCTACAATTTTTGCAGTCTTTCTCCATTCCATATCCGATGGAGAAGTTCGCCAGTGCATTGTTACCGCTTTTGAATTTTATGCTGAATTCAACCGACAAGCCAACCGCAGCCATACCCGAGTCCCTGAGTCCGAATTCCCTCACTTGTGGATTCTGACGCCCACCGCTTCAGCCGCCCTCTTAAGGCGATTTGGAGCCACAGAAAACCGAGAAAATTGGAGCGCCGGGATTTATTTCCTTCCCTCAGGATTTAAAACCGCGATCGCCGCGATTCACCAACTCCCGCGCACCCAGGAAACCCTTTGGCTGAGACTTCTCGGACAAAGCAAAGTCCAAGGACAAGCCTTGAAAGACTTGACTCAATTACCCAACGACCATCCCTTTCGATTGCCTGCCTTAAAATTATTGTACAATTATGTCCAATGTTTTTCCCAAACTCCCGACTCTTTTACCCCCGAAGAGCGAGAAATTATCATGGAATTGTCTCCTTTAGATTTACAACGGTTAGAAGAGGCAATGCAACGGGAAATCCACCCAGACATAGGCGATGAACCGCAACTAGAACCGCGCTTGAGAGAGGAATAAATCGTGGTGGCGCACCGTCGGGTTATTGGTCATTGGTCATTTGTCCTTTGGTGGAGGACATAGGGTGCGTCAACCCCGCCACCCGATCGCGCATATCCACCAATGGCGGGGGTGACGCACCGCTTCTCATCAAACCCCATAAAAAGCGGGGGATTGAAATCGCCGAGGCAAAGGCAATGTCTGCCTACGCGGACTTAATTTACAAAGCCTTGGGGGCAAACAATGGCTTATATGTAAGGCAGAATATTGAGTATAAGTGATAACAACATACAATTCAAAGCCCGGGGGATTTAGCTGGGATGCGGGGGAGGGGTTTTCATCCGCTCTTGCAACTGTTTGGCGGTGGCATTTTGGGCGATAATTTTGCCTCGGCGATCGAATAAAACGGTGCCAATTTCTAAGGTACGATCGCCATATTTCCGCAGGTATTGCTGGGCATTTTCACTAATTTTTTCCGCTAACTGGGCAAATACGGGGTCGGCGAATCCGCGTTTGACCAATTCGTGATAAGCGCGATCGGCACTGGGGGCATTTAACACCGCTTGCAGGGTGGGAATATCGGCTCCTACACTCACCGCCGCCGCACTGAGAATTTCTAATTTAGCATCGGCAATATGGCTGGAGGTGTTGAAAATTCCGCCGGCTAATTTAATCAGTTTCCCTTGATATCCCACTAATAACACTGATTTTGCGCCGCGCAATCCCGCTTCTACTAGCAGCGCCCCAATCCAATTTCCGGTTTGCACGATCGCAGTTTCGGGAAGCTGTAGCCGATTGGCGACTTGCAATCCGTTGTTGCCCAAACAAAACACCAAATCGGCGGAGTGTTGCACGGTTTCTTGCAATTGGTGGCGAAATTCTTCTAAATGATCTGCTGCGGAAAGCGGTTGAGAAATGCCGCTGGTTCCTAACAATGCCAATCCTTCTAAAATCCCAAAGGCTTCGTTGGAGGTGCGTTTGGCTAATTGTCGCCCTTGGGGTAAAATAATCCGCGCGATCGCCGTTTTATCTTCCGGAATCAGGGGCAATAAATTGGCGTCAAATAACTGGCGGGCAAATTTATAAATCGCCGCTTTTCCAGTGCTGCTTTTCCCCAATCCTTCGCCGCCTTCTAACACTAACGGCTGTTTTTCTCGCGGGGCTAGTTTCACCCAAGCCCAAATCGGGGTATCGCGCGTTAAATCCAGATTGTCCCCGGGGTCGCTGAGGGTAATGCCCAAGGCAGAATTGCTCTCCAATCGGGCCAGTTGGTGAATCGGAATTTCGGCAGTTTCGGAGATTAAATCAACGGCGATCGCATTTAGATTGTCGCTTTTTTCTATTACATGAATTAATGCTGCTTTAGCCGCTGCGACGGCAAAAACGGGTAAGGTGTAACCGGTGCGAGCCATAAAAAAAACAATAATAAAAAGTCAATGAGAAACCCGAGATAAATAGGGGAAAAATTCTTTTGTTCGGGAAAAGCGTAGCCTCCTGTACCTCGTTTCCAGCTCATGCTGGAAACGAGGTACAAACGAGGTGAAAAATGAAGTAATTAGCTCGCGTTGGAGCAGCTTGGTTCGCATTTTTAGCCCGACTCTTTTAGGGTGCGGGGCTTGTATTTAGAAAATTAGCCATAGAAAATTCTGGGAAGATGGCGGGATTTTGCGGAAAATCCCGGATTTCTGTGCGTCTGCGATCGATTAAACGGGTTTTGAGGAAATGTCGAGGTCGGGTTTTAGCTCAAAGGCTTGATTGTAATTGGCTTCGGCGCTGCGGGAACAGCCGAGACATTCTAAAGCCAAAGCGCGATAGTACCAAGCTTCGGCGTTGCTGGCGTCAAGGGCTAAGGCTTTGTCCAGACTAACGATCGCCTCTTCATTGCGGTTTAGCTCTTGCAAGACGATACCGCGATTGTACCATCCCCAGTGATAGTTGGGGGAAGCTTCCACGGCGCGATCGTAGCTGAAGATTGCTTCATCATAGCGCTGCATCAGGAACAATGTGTTGCCACGATTGTTCCACACTTCGTAAAAATCCGGTTGCACGGCGATCGCTTTGTCGTAACAGGCGAGAGTTTTGTCAGTCAGGCCCAAATTTTTGAATGCCAGACCCCGATGATACCAGGCGCGGGAGTAGTCGGGGTTGAATTCCAGCGCTCTGTCGTAACTGGCGATCGCGCCTTCGTAGTCCCCCAAATTCACCAGTGCTATCCCGCGATTGTTCCAGGTGCGGTAGCGATCCGGATGCAGTCGCAGGGCTTTGTCATAGCTGGCGACAGCCTCTTCGTGGCAACCGATGTCGTCCAGAGCATTGCCACGATTGTTCAACGCTTGGTAAAATCCGGGATTCCATTCGAGGGCTTCGTCGTAGCTGGCGATCGCCATATTGTAGTGCCCCAGATTGTACAGAGCATTTCCGCGACAGTACCAGATTTCGTCTTCGTCGGGTTTTAAGCGAGAGGCGCGATCGTAACTGGCGATCGCATCTGCATAATTTCCTGCCGCACTCAGTTGCAGTCCCTTGCGAAACAAGAACTCAACCTCTAGCTGGCTAGCACAGTTTGTGAACTTTGGCATCTTTCTTTTGGCAGACTTTTTGAAGATGATGTTGAGTAGGATAACATAAATCGAGCCTTTCCGTACAATTTACCCATTCAACCGATGGCGATCGCTATCCTGCCCGTTAAATTTTTCTCCGCCTTATTACCACAAAAAATCTCATTTGTCAAGTCTAGCGACCCAAAAAATTGCAGCGATCGCATCGATCCAGGGCAATCGACCCTCCCACTTGTCCGGTTAATTCCTCAGTTCACCCCACCCCCACCGTGGCGATTTCCAACTCAGAGATATTATATCGTTTTTCCGTCAGAATGATGCAGGTAAACCTTAATTACAAAGCAGTGTCACCCACTGACAAGCAGTATTGTAGCAATGCCCACCACAGAGTGGGTGCGGAGAGAGCCGAAAGTATTGTAGGGTGGGCAATGCCCACCCTACAGTTAGTATTGTAGTGCCGAGTATTGTAGGGTAGGCAATGCCTACCACACAGTTAGTGCCGAGTATTGTAGGGTAGGCAATGCCCATCACACAGTTGATGCCGAGTATTGTAGGGTAGGCAATGCCCACCACACAGTATTGTAGGGTGGGCAATGCCCACCACACAGTATTGTAGGGTAGGCAATGCCCACCACAGAGTGGGTGCGGAGCGAGCCAAAAGTGCGGTAGGTTCCACCCGAGAGCATCCTAGGAGAGACTTGTCCTATAAGTCTGGCGGTAGGCGGTACATAGCCCATAGCGCCTCTCCTTCCCCAGAAGCGATCGCAATCCATACCGGAGGCGCACCAAAAAAAGCCCGCGCGGGCGGGCTATGGTGTGCGGACGCCTCACCCCGAGTGGCGGGGGAGGCTAGGGATACAAATTACGAGGGTTGCGACTCGGCGATGACCGGTTGAACCTCATCGGTGACGGTATCGTAACCGTTGCCGGCGAGAACCTCTTCTTGAGACTCTTGATGATACAATGCCGAATCGATGCGGCAACCGCGAAAAGCCAAAACGTAGAGTTCCTTGAGGTCGCGAATCAAGGGATAGCGGGGGTTTGCCCCGGTGCATTGGTCGTCGAACGCTTGTTCCGCCATTTCTTCCACTTGTTCGTAGAAGGCTTTATCCTCATCGGAGAGCACTTCTTTCAGGCTCATGGGAACTTCTAACTCGCGCTTCAGATTGTCGATCGCCTCTACCAGGTTCTCGACCTTCTCATCTTCGGTTTCGCCGCCGAGGTGGAGATAATCGGCGATGCGAGCGTAGCGCCACTTGGCATTCGGATACTTATACTGCGGGAAAATCGCTTGCTTAAATGGCGTATCCGTGGCATTGTAGCGGATGACGTGAGAAATCATCAGGGCATTGGCCAAGCCGTGGGGCACGTGGAAGGTAGAGCCGAGTTTGTGTGCCAGAGAGTGGCAGACGCCCAAGAAGGCGTTGGCAAAGGCCATCCCGGCCATTGTGGCGGCGTAATGGACTTTTTCCCGGGCTTTCGGGTCGTTCGCGCCGTTCTTATACGCCGAGGGCAGATATTTGAACAGCAGGCGAATGGCTTCTAAGGCCAAGCCGTTGGTATATTCGGACGCACAGACGGAGACGTAAGCTTCCAGGGCGTGAGTCAGGGCATCCAAACCGCCGTAAGCGGTGAGTTTCTTGGGCATATTGAGGACCAACTCGGGGTCCACGATCGCCATATTGGGGGTGAGGGCGTAGTCAGCCAAGGGGTACTTAATGCCGGTGCGATCGTCGGTGACCACGGCGAAGGGGGTCACTTCCGAACCGGTGCCGGAGGTGGTGGGAATGGCCACCATCATGGCTTTTTCGCCCAATGGGGGCAATTCGTAAACCCGTTTGCGGATGTCCATGAAGCGGGTGGCGAAGCCTTCAAAATCGATTTCGGGATGTTCGTACATCAGCCACATGACTTTCGCCGCATCCATTGGAGACCCGCCTCCCACGGCGATAATCACGTCGGGTTGGAAGCTGTTCATCTGCGCCAGTCCTTTATTGACCGTGGTCAGGGAGGGGTCTGGCTCTACATCGAAGAAAATATCGTATTTGACCTCGATTTCGTCGAGGACTTCTTCCAGAGTGCTGGTGACGCCTAACTCGTATAGGGGTTTGTCGGTGACGATAAAGGCCCGTTGTTTGCCGGCTAACTCGCGCATGGCGATCGGCAAGGATCCGTATTTGAAGTAAACTTTCGGCGGGATCCGGAACCAGAGCATGTTCTCGCGCCGTTCCGAGATGGTTTTGACGTTGAGCAAGTGCTGCGGACCGACGTTTTCGCTGATCGAGTTGCCTCCCCAGGTGCCGCAACCCAAGGTGAGGGAGGGGTCTAAGCGGAAGTTGTACAGGTCGCCGATCGCACCTTGGGAGGAGGGGGTGTTAATCAACACGCGCCCCGCTTCCATCCGGGCTTCAAATTGGTGGATGTGTTCGCTATTGTGGGGAGCGGTATAAAGGACGGCGGTATGTCCGCGCCCGCCAAATTCAATCAGGCGATCGGCTTTGTCTACCGCTTCGGAGAAGTCTTTGGCGCGGTACATGGCCAAAATCGGAGAGAGTTTTTCGTAGGACAATGGCTCTTCTTGTCCGATCGCATCCACTTCGCCAATCAGAACCCGGGTGCTTTCGGGAATTTCAATTCCCGCCAATTGTGCCAGTTTTTGTACGGACTGACCCACGATTTCGGCATTTAAACGTCCGTTGATGATGACTTTGCTGGCCAGTTTTTCCCGTTCTTCCGGCGAGAGGATGTAAGCTCCGCGATCGAGAAATTCTTGTCGCACGCGATCGTACACCTCATCGACCACTATCACCGATTGCTCGGAGGCGCAGATCATCCCGTTGTCGAAGGTCTTGCTCAGGATAATCGAGGAGACGGCCATTTTCAGATGTGCCGTTTGGTCGATGACTGCTGGGGTGTTCCCCGCACCCACACCGAGAGAGGGATGTCCGGAAGAATACGCCGCTTTCACCATTCCCGGTCCGCCGGTGGCTAGGATTAGTTTGATGTCTTTGTGCTGCATCAATTGTTGCGACAAGGGCACGCTGGGTTCGTCGATCCAGCCGATAATCCCTTCCGGTGCGCCGGCTTCCACTGCAGCTTCGAGTACCACGCGGGCGGCTTCTTTGGTGCATTCTTTCGCCCGGGGATGGGGGGAAAAGATAATCCCGTTGCGGGTTTTTAGCGCCAACAGGGCTTTGAAAACTGCCGTGGAGGTGGGGTTGGTGGTGGGGACGATCCCGGCAAGAATTCCCACCGGTTCGGCTACTTTCTGGAAGCCAAAGGATTTGTCTTCTTCGATGATGCCGCAGGTTTTTTCGCTTTTGTATTTGTTGTAGATGATTTCGGAGGCAAAGTGGTTTTTAATCACTTTGTCTTCTACGATCCCCATCCCGGTTTCGCTTACCGCTATCTTGGCTAGGGGTATTCTGGCGGCGTTGGCGGCGAGTGCGGCTTTCTTGAAAATTTGGTCTACTTGTTCTTGGCTGTAGTTCGCATATTCTTCTTGCGCCGCTTTCACTCGTCCGATGAGTTGTTCGAGTTCTTCTGGATTCGTGACTTTGAGGTTCATGTTTTTTCCTATGTTTTGACTACCACATGATAGAGGGGTTAGAGCGTCTCTAACCGATTTTTCCAGTAGGCTCTCAGATGACTGGTGCAGTCGGTGTCTGTTGCCAATGGCTTGAGATTTGTATGCCAGTACACAATCGAGTAAAAGCGATTGCTGCTGTTTCTGCAACCCGGTCTCGGTCATTCATCTATCATAAGGAACAGATGAGTGGCCTCGACGGCGATAAACCCCCTGAAAATCTCTTTTCTTGGATTGCTATTTTCTATAATACAAAATATTCGCCGATTTTGCCTGGAGCTGGGATTTTTTTTTGGCGTCTTTTGCCTCCAGTGTGTTCTATTCTACCTAAGTGAAACCGGGTGCAACAGGGGGTTAAGATGAAGAATTTCCGAAAGATTTTGTCGCGATCGCCGTATTCCCGCACCGTCAGCCTGACTCTGGGCCAAAAGTTAAAATTTGTATTAAATTTTTCCCCGATCGCGATCGCTGCTGCAGAATGTCTCGAGGCGATCGCTTCCCCCCGCACCGGTTCTGTCCCCCGGGAGGGGATAGGGCTTCTCCTCCACCGGGGGTCCTCGGGAAAGGGCACCCCTCGCCTCCCCCCACCACCACAATGGCGCGATCGCTCTGGCCAAATTCTCCCCTGACGCTTTACAATTATTCTCGGTGGCCGATATTGTAGCGTTGGAGAATCTGTAACCCTTGAGTTCTACCAATCCCCTCGACCTCGCCCTAGATGTGGCAGAGATTTTTGAAGAACTGGTGATTCCCTATGTCGCCAGTAGCGAATTAGCTAGCTCCATTTGGCGCGAATACCTGAAAACTGCTAAAATAGAATTTATCGCCGATTTACGCCTAGAAAAACTTCCGGAATTTGTGCATCGAGTTACCCCGAAATTTCAGGTGAATCAGGCCGCCGCCCGCAATGCGATCGCTTCTCAGTCTGATTTTACTTTATTCCATCCCGCAACAGGCAGTAAAATCCAAATTTTACTCCTCAAAGATGACCGCTTTTCTCAATCTATGTTTAGCCGACATATTCATAAGGCGGTTGCCATTAATCCTCAGCGATCGCTGCGGTTTCCCGCCCTAGAAGATGTGGTGCTAGCTAAACTTAAACGGTATCGCGCTACCCAGGAGCAAGAGCGGCAACTATGGGACGATATCTTGTGGATAATTAAGGTAAAAAATGACGAGTTAGACTTTGGTTACTTGCGCGATTGGGCGAGCTATCTCCATATCAGAAACTCCCTCGATCGCGCTTTGGCAGAAGTGGGCTTCGACAGGGAATAAATCCGCGATCGCTTCTCCTCAGACCCGACTATTTAAAGTGAGTTAAGAGAAAGCATAAGCGATCGCCAAGAGAAACCCCCACCCATCTCCAATATTTGGCGGCCTTCCACGATCGTTAGCCAGCAGTCTCACCCCTCTCAATGCGAGAAGCAACGATTGGCGCTCCTGTATTGCAAGGCAACGGTTCCCTACGCCCAGGGGAGAAAGACTCAAACCCACCCTACAGAAATAAACCCCGTAGGGTGCCCTACCCCCGCCGCCAATTCCCACTGGGACAATCCAATCCAATATCAGGGGTAACGCACCACCCCAATCAAATAAACAATTTCCGCTCTTCTAGATAAAAACAATTGATAACAAACTAATTCCCCCATCCCTACAAAAATGATACTGTATAACACAATTCAACCCTAACTCAATCCCCCACGATCGATCGCGATCGCCTATTCAAAGAACTGCTATCCACCTTCTTTCCAGAGTTCCTGCAACTGTTTTACCCCCACCTCTGGAACGCCATCGAACCCCAGAGCGTAGTGACAAGTGTAAGCGCAAGTCTTAGTCGGGGCGAGATTGAGGAGGAAGCTTTCTGCCTACCTGTAATGGGTATGGATAAGCTGACGGACTCAGGCCAACCAAACTGTAA
>NZ_JAJENT010000738.1:0-12896 GCF_035615515.1 Phormidium sp. CCY1219 | reverse complement strand
GACTGAAAGCCTTACAGGACAAATATTTGAGTCGGTTTCAACCCACTTGAGCTGTAAGACGGGGGATTTATCCCCCGTCGGGTGTTGCTGAAAGCCTTACAGGACAAATATTTGAGTCGGTTTCAACCCACTTGAGCTGTAAGACGGGGGATTTATCCCCCGTGGGGTGCTATTCGGCTACTTTCGCCTTTCGCCCGTGGGTTGAAACCGGCCTCAGTATCTCACTCATAAAAAGACAACTCCAACCTCGCCTCATCTGCCATTTGCTGGCGCAGAGACAGAGGCAAAATCACCTCTCCCTTCGGTCGCCAATCGCGCAAGCGCATCAACACATTGATATCCCCCAATCGAATCCAAGCGCGATAGTAGGCATCCTCGGGACTTCGCGACGCCAGCACCCGCAACAGCCGATCGCGCTCCTCGGTCTTGCTCGCATATCGCCTCACTAGCTCTCTCACATTATCGTAGGCCACCGGCTCGAAGGTGAGATGACGCACTGTATTATCCACATAGCGATCGGCAAAGCCCCGGGGAAAGCGCAGCAGCAGCAACTTGCGGGGCAGATAGAAATTAAACCCCCAAGCCCCCTCCAACTCTGCGGCCACCTCGTCGGATCCGGGCAACTCCCCATTGCGACGCATTTTCCGCAACATCTTCGGCACCTGGGGGTCCCCCCAGACCAACACAGTCAACCGGGGAGAGACAATCCGGTCCAAGCGGAAATTGTGCCATCCCATCTCCCCATCCGGGGTTTCCCCCCAGGCACTCAGGTACTTCGCCCGCCGCACGTAATGCAGGCAAACCGGATAGGTGCTCACCCAGCGCGTCTCCTCCCCGGACACCTCATATTCAAACCGCACCACCCCAGAAGAAGCAGTCCGCCACAGTTGTTCCAACTGCTCCTGGTAGGTATCTACCCGGTCTTGCAGTGCGGGCGGTAAGATGTAATCGAGATGGATAAAAATCCGTCGGGGCTCGCAGGCCCCCGCCCCGGAAATGTCAGGAATTTCTGACCCGGAGGCTTCCCAGAAGGATTGAATCAACAGCTCTAAATTCGGCTGAATAAACGAAATATCCTCCAGCAGGGGCAGCAGTTCGTGAAATTGCGCCGCCGACAAGGTGATGGGGGAGGCGGTGGGTTCGCCGCGCGGCCATCGGTGCGGCGGCGCGGGCCACTCCTTTGGGGGAAGGCATTTATAGCATCCCCGGGAGACCCGCTGCAACCATCCCAAGTCCGCCAGGTGCTTCAGGTCATCGCGCAGGGTGCGGTGAACCGTAGCGAAGGGGCACCCTTGCCCGATCGCCTCCAGTTGGGAAGGGGTCAAGCCGGTGAGACGGATGGTTTCTTCCCGCCAATCCCCCTCCCAGTCAGACTCGCCGGCCTCCGTGACCAACTCTTGGAAAGTTCGGTGACAGATACAGTCCCAGTCATTGCAAGCCGGCACTGACTGGTTTTGCGCCAGTCGCTCCCTGGTGGAGTGAGTGGAGGAAAACAGGCGATCGCGCAATTGCGAGTAAGCGAACCCCTCCTCCCAGTCGCGCCCCCAAGGAGACGGCGGACCATAAAGCTTGCTCAACAGCACCCACAATCGCAGCGATCGCACCATGCGATTGCCAAGCTGACCCGCCGCCAACCACTGCAAAATCTCCGGTGTGGGCGGATAGGTAAACTCCACAGCCATTGTTAGAATACCCCCTTTCTATATGGATGCTATAGTAGCACGAAAGCGTTAGGAAAGCACCATGAGTCACAGGGAGTTAGGTATCCAATTGCACCTGAGCAAACATCAAGCCCCCAGCGGGTTGAACTATCAAAAACTCAGCCTGGAACTGACCCGACGCGATCGCATCCTGTACCCCGAGGAACTCAGGGCGATCGAGCTACCCCCCGGCATCGACAGCACCCAAGGGGTCGTCATCAGCGGACGCGGACCGATTTGGTTATATGGCCACTTAGTCCACGAACTGCACCCCACCGCCTGGGTCGCCTGTCACGACCCGCGCAAAGGCGCAGTGGTCGTGGCGACCCACGCGCGAGAGGTGAGTATCGGGCAAGTGTTGCAATTAGAGCCGCCAGAGAGTACCCTGCACCCGGCACTCCTAGTGGTCGGTCCCCCGGATAGCGGCAAAAGCGTATTGTCCCACGCCTTGTTTCGCACCCTGCTGGCGATCGACCCGAACATCTACCTACAGCGGGCCAACTGGGATGGGGAAGGGAACTATGTTTTTGAATTGCCCGCAGATACAGACCCAGAGCAATTTAAAGCCGCTAACAAAGGCGGACTGACCCCAGAATTTTTCCCCGATCGCGGCCAAGCGATACTAAAATTGAGATTACAGAAAAATTTAACAATTGTAGATGTGGGTGGTATGGTACAACCAGAGAAGCAGCCCATATTAGAGGCTTGTACCCACTATCTGATTATCAGTTCCCAACCCGAAGCGGTGGAACCCTGGCACGAGTTTTGCCGCGATCGGGGAAATTTGATTCCCCTTGCCGTGATTCATAGTACATTAGACTCATGCGAAACCATTCACCAACAGCACCCCTATTTGGAAATCACCTGCGGCCCGTGGACCTGCGGGAGTGCCACCACCATACCGGCGGCGTTGATGGAACGGGTTAAAGGATTGCTCACCTCCAGCACGCCTTAATATTAGTTTGCCTGATGACTCTCAACTGTGTATTTAATCCCAGATAACGAGAATGACTTGTTTAGCTGATACAGATGCTTTATCCATTGCCCAACAGGCGGTCTGGATATTAGGCAATTGGGCAGGCGCTTCCCTCCCTTTACGCGATCGCGGCCCCGATTCCGAGGCGGTGGGGCGAGCGAAGAAGATGTTAGGATGGCCGACGATCGCACCGAGCGATAGTCCGATCGCGTTAAAACCCCTGCGTCTGTTGTTTGACGCAGTGAAGCTTTCCCAAGGGCAAGACCGACCCCATTACTGGCCGGCAATTTACCTAGAAGATAGCAACAACTATCCGCCGATTCCCTATCCGATCGCCACACAAGCGCCAGCGATCGAGCAGCTCAAACCCCCAATTCGAGCGGCGATAAATTCCCTGAGCGAAACTCACTGGAACCAACTGTCGGTGCTGATGTTAATTCTGGAGAAATTTGGCGCTTACCTGGGGTGGGGCGAAAGCGATAACGTGGCGCTGTTGGACTTAGCGAAAACCACCGCTACCGTTGCTGCTGCGCTGGCGCAACGCTCGGATGCCAGTGAGTTAACATTAATTGCGGGAGATTTATCCGGAATTCAAAAGTTTATTTATACGATTTCTTCCGAGGGTGCGTTAAAATCCCTGCGGGCGCGCAGTTTTTACCTGGAACTGGTCACGCAGGAGGTGGTAGAGCAACTGTTATCTGAATTGAATTTACCGCGCACCAATGTGATTTATGCCGGTGGGGGGAATTTGTATTTGCTGGCACCGGGTGATGATGGAAACTCGGTGAAAAATCAGATAAGCAAAGTGCGCGATCGCTGTAACCGATGGCTGCTAAAAGCCTTTCAGGGCAAAATATTTTTAGCTCTCGACTGCTTATCCTTTCCCGCCGATGCAGTGGGAACCAATGCATTTGCCCAAGTGTGGGAAAAAGCAACTAAACAACTGGCGGGACAGAAATCGCGCAAATTTAACCAGCAAATTTCCCAACTGCTCAAACCCACACCCGCCTACGAACCCTGTGGGGTTTGCCATCGAGACGATCTGCCAAGTCTCAAACCATTAAATCCGCACGAACCTAACTCTTGTTTGGCATGTTGGACTTGTCGCACCATGTCTGACCTCGGAGCCAAGCTATTTAAAACTCAGGCGATCGTGCGGGACAAACGTTCCACGATTAAAGGTGCGAAAGACCGATTGAGCATTGGGCAAAGCTACTATTACCTCTTTGAAAAATGGGAAACCGCCCAAGCTGTCGCCAACGAACAATCTACTGTATTTTTAATCAACGATTGGAGTTTAGAACGTTACAAAACAGGCAATCCCGTTCCCCTTCTCCTCGGAAACTACGGTCAGCGCAGCCAAGAACCCAGTGAAGATTCCCACAATCCGGGATTTATGAATGCCCGGGAAATGGCAGCAATTGCCAAAGGAATCAAACGAGTGGCTTCTTTGCGAATGGATGTAGACCGCCTCGGACAGATATTTGCCAAAGGATTGGGAGACAAGCAGACGTTACCCCGACTTGCCGCACTGTCGCGCCAAATGAGTTATTTCTTTAAAGTTTACTTAAACAGTTTGGCAAAGAATCGACAGGAGAATCTATCGGAAAACGCCAAACAACTCTCTGGCAACTCTCGACCGAACCTCTTGTTTATTTATGCGGGCGGCGATGACTTGTTCGTGAGCGGGGCGTGGAATGAAGTGGTAGAATTTGCCTTTGACGTTTACCAAGCTTTTCGCGCCTATACCGGCTACAATCCCGATATTACCCTTTCCGGGGGCATCAGCATCGACAGCGCCAAATTCCCCCTTTACCAAGCGGCAAATGCCTCGGGTAAAGCGGAAGAGGCGGCTAAAGAAAACGGTCGAGATAGCTTAGGGTTGTTCGCCCAAGTGTTCAAGTGGGACGAATGGCTCGGACGGGCTTCACTGGCGAATCTCGAGCTAAAGGCTCGGGAGGATTTAAAAGCAGAAGACCAGCCGCCAATTTCTGGCATTTTCCCCTTAGTCGAACGACTGGAAAACCAGCAAATCGAACTGGATTACGCTCGCAGCTTCGTTCGCAGCTTGTTAGCAACCGCTCAAATGCAAGAGCAAATGATTAAAGACATTGAAGAGAAGCGGAGGGTGCAAGTTTACCCGGGACAACTTCACGATATTCGGTACTATTTGCATTTACCGCGAATGGCGTACACTTTAGCGCGATTACCTCAGCATGTTAGGGAAAAGCCGGAATTTGCGCCGGTGCGAAAATCCCTCACTAATCCTTATAACGCGCCCTACTTTCGGGCGATCGGCACTTGGCTAGAACTGTTGAACCGCTCTCAATCCCATGACTAACTCTCCCAATCGACCCAATCCTTCGAGACCACGCACTGCTCGAACAACACCTAGATCTCAGGAAAACCAACGTCAAGCAACAAATATCACCCAAGAGATTATTGCAAAAATTGATGGGTTACAAGGCAGCTTACAAACCTATCCGATTCGCGACTTGGTGCATCACGCCGAACAATTTGGTCCCTATCTCAAGCAGCAGCGCTTAGAGACGAACCAAGTGCGAAAATTTTTAGATGCCATCAATCGGCTTAAATCCATCCTCGCTCAAGAAAACGACTTTTCCAAAATTGAAACAGAAGTAGTGCTGCTCAAGCCCAAATTAGCCTATGCAGCCGCTCGCGAAAAAGCGGCTATCCCATTGAGCAAAGTCATCTCAAAAGCCATTGACAAAGTAGACAAGGCAGAAGACTTCGAGCGCTTAGTGCAGTTCATCGAATCGATTATTGCCTATCACAAAGCAGAAGGAGGAAAATAAAAATGCCAGCCGCAACCGAACAAAAAGCATTATTGGGGAAATTTCGTCTCACCAGCACTCTGAAAGTCGAAACCGGACTGCATATCGGTGGAGGTGGAGAAAACCTCGATATCGGCGGATTGGATAAACCCGTGATTCGCGACCCCCTGACACAGCATCCTTATCTCCCCGGTTCTTCGATTAAGGGAAAATTACGAGCCATCCTGGAACGATTGCTCAACAAACCGCTCAACCGATTCGGAGGAAGTGGGGTTTATCGTTACGAGAGCGACGATTTAGAAGAGGGCTATACGGAAATTGACGGGCAGCTTATTCACTATGAAGGCGCGTTGACTTGTCCGATTAGTCGAGTCTTTGGTTCCACCGGTGGGTCTAACTGCTGGGTTAAAACTTCCATTGCCACGAGTCAGGGATTGGAGCACAGTGGTACGCGCACGATCGAGGGGGAAGAATATACCAAAATCAAAGGGCGAAACGCTCCCGCTCGTTTGATTGTCCGGGATTGCCATTTGCTCCCGGAATCAGCCGACAAGCTGAAAAAAATCGATACGGGATTGCACATGACCGAGTGGAAGTTTGAAAACAGTATCGATCGCATTACTTCAGCGGCGAATCCCCGTCAGTTTGAGCGGGTTCCTGCAGGGTCGGAGTTCAAGTTTGAACTGGTCTATACGGTAGAAAATCCGCAGCAAGCGGAAGAAGATTTGCGAAACATCGCGATCGCCTTGGCAATCCTGGAAGATGACGCCCTCGGGGGACATGGGTCTCGCGGTTACGGCAAAATCAGTTTTCACAACTTTGACTTTTTCTATCGCAGCATCCACCAATACCGCCTGATTGCGGGCGGGGGTGGCGGTTCCCTCCAACCGATTAAGCAAGTAGAAACCACTCCAGAACTGTTAGAAAATTTCAACAGCTTAAATGAAGAAATCCAAAATTTGTTACCGGGAGAGGATGACGAATCGTGAGCGTTTGGAAATTAGTCAAACTCAAATTTGGTAACAGTCCGGTTCACTTTGGCGAAGTGGGAATCGGACTGGAGGAAAGCAGCGATCGCATTCGTTCCGATGCCCTGTTTAGCGCTTGGGTGAGCGCCTACGCGCGACTGTTTGGCAAAAATGCGGTAGAAGAATTGTTGCAGCGGTTTCTCAATTCCCCTCAACCGCCCGTGCGGATGAGTTCCACCTTTATTTACTCCCAAAGCGATGGAAAAAACGAGATTTACTACCTGCCTCGTCCCCTAAAATTTCCCATCAACTACCCTGACAACGATTTGGAGTTTTTCAAAACTTACAAAAAACTGACTTATCTGCCGATTCAGGTGTGGCATCGCTGGTATCAAGGGGAAGGATTTACAGACAGCGATGCCCGAGAATTGATTGCCCACACGAAAAAAGAACCATCGGATAGTACCGCATTAAATCGCGCCGGAACGTTTAACTACAACGATACCTCGAAAAGAGCGAAGCATCCCAAAATTGCGGTCGATCGCGTGACTGCAGCAACCAACCTTTACCATACCGGGTTCGTGCAATTTAAGTGGGAGCAACAGAATAACGAAATCCGCAGTTTATCCGGATTGTACTTTTTGCTTGAGTTTCCCGAGGAAGATAAACCCTTAGAAACCAACTTGCGCGCCGCCCTGAATCTCCTAGGCGAGGAAGGAATGGGAGGACGGCGAGCGAGCGGTGCGGGACGATTTGAAGTGGAGTGGGAATCTTCCTTACCTGATGAGTGGCAAAAAATCCTCAATCCTTCCTCGGAGATGAGTCTTCACTGTGCGATCGGTTTGTTTTGGGATGACGATGAATCGGTTTTGCAGCAGTTAATAACAGAGAAATGCAGCTATGAAATTCAAGAGCGCCGGGGGTGGATTTCCGGTTCTCCTTCGGGTCGCAATTTGCGCCGAAAATCCGTGCAAATGTTTCTCGAAGGCTCGGTTTTTCCCCGTCCTCCGTTGGGTAAATTGGCCGATGTGACCCCGGGAAATTTTACCAACCACAAAATCTATCGCAATGGCATCGCCTTGAGTCTTCCGATTAAAGTCAAGCGGGAGAAAATATCGCGCGGTTAATCAGTGAAGGGCGGGTTAATTTTGCCATTTTAGGGAAAGGAAAAGCCCGCTCGTTAAGTGCAATTTTGCAGTAAAAAAAGCGCGTTTTCCGGCGAGACATAGCGGATAGTTGTTTTTTCTCCAGTTTGACGCCGAGTTACAATTGAACAATGGTTACTCATCAACATCCCGATATTCAAAAACCCAATGTTTGCGAGGCGAAGCGGATTCGTCTTATTAGTCCGATATTGCACATCGGCTCGGAAGTACAACGCTTAAATCCCTTTGAGTACGTGCAAACTTCCAATCGCGTTTTTCTGCCCAATCCAGAATTCCTGGCAAAAGCGCTCAAACAGCGCGGTTATTTGGAAGATTACATTACGGCGATCGAAAATCGCGAAAGTATTGTAGAATTGTTAGAAAATGCGTTTGGTAACAACTGGAAAGGGGCTAAAACTCCGAATGGCGAACCAATTTTTTTAGATGGCTTTATCAATCGCAAATGGCCAGAGGAACAGGTAACTGACCTGCGACCAATGATTAGAAATGGCATGGGACAGTTTTATATTCCCGGGTCTTCAATTAAGGGAGCCATCCGAACGGCGATCGCCTACCACCTGCTGAAACATGCCCAACAGTATCAGGTTCACCAAGCCCATCGGGTGAGCGCGATCGAGCAAACCCTGCGGCAAAAACTCCAGGGAAATGGTCTTTCCAAGTATAACCAAAAACGCTTGGATGACCAGTTGTTTGAAAAAAGTTTGTTTTGTGATTTTGACTTAACCTACCAGGGAAAGGCCATCCGGGCAAAACTCGGACCGAACACGGATTTTATGCGAGCAATTCACGTAAGCGATTCTCAGCCGTTGGTGGAGCATAAAGTAGCCAACAAACAAGGCAAGGAAATTCCTTACAACATTCCGGTGGTAGCTGAAGTAATAGTATCCAGTCACTTTCCTGGCTATAAAGCCAAGTATCGCGCTTCGATTTATGCAGAAATGGTGCGAAAAGTGCGAACGGAGTTTACCCTTTCCCTAGATACGGAAATGCTCTCCTGGTTCTCCCACAAGCAAGGGATGAAGCTACCCTTTCAAAGCGTTGACGATATTTTAAGCATCTGCCAAGAATTCGCACAAGGGCAATGGGATTTTGAACATGATTACTGGGATGACATCAAAACCAACCCGAAGGCAATGGATCGCAATTTAGACTTCAGTCAAATTCGGGAGATTTACGAACCGGAAACCTGTCCCTACCAATTGAGGTTGGGGTGGGGGAGCGGAATGCGGGGGACGACGGTTAACTTGCTGCTTCCAGATGACTTAGTTGCAAATATCCGGGACGTTTGCGGTATTTCTGCGCCGGGATTTGAAGCCCCGAAATCCAGACGCACAGTGGTCGGTCCGAGAGGAGATATCAAATACGTTCCGGGATGGGTGAAGTTTAAGGAGTTGAACAAGGAATGCTAATCCGATCGACCTGGACTCTATCTGTGGCGCAACCCACGGTTTTACGTCGTTCTTATCATTTGGAATTAGTCAAAGAATTGCATCGGCGCATGGGATGGGAGATGGCTGGAAATCAGACACCTGTAGTTGCTTTTTCTGGGTTGGTGGGTTATTGCAGCACTTCTAAGGAATTTTGTACCTTTCAACCGGAGGAAGCGTACCGTTTATCCCTGTGCGGATTGAACGAAATGGCGGCTAAAGCGATCGCGGATCTGGAATTATCGGATACCCTGGAATTTCTCGGGTCGGAATTTACCGTGAGCGATCGCGAAGACGAAATCTCCAGTTACGAACAGCTTTACACCACATTAGTCGCCAACGAACCGGAACCGCTCCGGAAGTTTAACCTACAATTTACCACACCCACAGCTTTTTCACAACAACAGATTTATTTACCCCTACCAGTTCCCACGTTGATGTTCCAAAGTTGGTTGACCCGGTGGAACGAATTTGCTCCTGTTTACCTTGGAAGTGACGAACTGATTGCCTATTTAAGTCAAGCGGTCGTGCTTCCAAAACACAAAATTAAGACCCGTTTGTTTCATCTTCACCGCAACTTTATCAGTGGCTTTATCGGCGAGGTTAACCTGAACGTTCGCAGCCGCGCCGATCCATTATTGGCCAATGTGGCTCACTTGCTCTTGCGCTATGCCGAATTTTGCGGTACTGGCATCAAAACCCGCTTGGGCATGGGACAAACTCTCGTCAACGAATAGAATGCAAGGAGAACCTAATGAGAACTACTCTAATTTGTACTGTAGGTACCAGCTTGTTGAATAATCTCAAACGAGCTGAAGAGTCTATCAAGGAAGTTTGGGAGTCCAAAAATTGGAATCAACTCTCGTTGTTGCTGCTAGAACGAGAGAATACCGACCGTTTGTGTGGGGCAGAAATCAACTCCATATCGCGTATCTGTGAGAAAGGGTTCCTCGCTGACCGCCTGCGTTTGATTTTTCTCGTCTCTGATACGGACGATGGCAAAGCAATGGGACAACTGCTCAAGCTCTATTACGAACGCACTAAAAACCCTTTGCAATTTCAACAGGTTGAGGTTCGAGAGCTAAAAGGCTTGCGCGATGATAATGTGAAAGCATTTACCCAAGAGGGATTAAAAAACCTGGTGCGCGAAATCAGCACCGAGGTGCGAAATTTCTCCCCAGAAGCGATCGCCATTAATGCCACGGGCGGCTACAAAGCCCAGATTTCCTTCGCAGGAATGATTGGCCAAGCGCTGGAAATTCCAGTATATTATCTATTTGAAAAGTTCTCCGAAGTCATCGAGTTACCACCGCAACCCGTGGCTTTGGATCTGGCGTTTTGGCTGAATCACTATCTGTTATTCGAACAGCTAGAAACCGAGCAAATCCTTGACAAGTCGCAAGTTGAAGAGAACTTGGATAGCGAGTTAGTGCAGTCCCTCCTCGACGAGGAAGATATCGACGGTACGGTTCACCTCTCCCTGTCGGCGATGGGCGTTCTGTTTAACGAGCGATCGCGCCTCCAATTTGCCAAACAAGAAACTTCGATTTTAGCACTCATTCCTCAAGACGATACCGACCCCACGCGCAAACCTATGAAGTTGAGTGACGACCATCATGGGAAGGATGTCTTGGCGGCTTTCGCGAAAAAAATCCGCTGTTCACCCTATGTTACCAAAATTGTCAATTCCCTGTCATTTAATCCCAAGTTGAAGACACCAATTCGGCGAACTTATCCAAATGGAATCGTCGAATTTGTTTTAACTTGGACCGATCCGGGTTACGGGTTGTGCATTCAAACTACTGGGCGGAATTTGGCTGAAACGAATACGATTGCTTTACACCTGCAAAAAGAGTTTACTTCCTAAAATCCGAGCAGCGAAAAGGTTTTAACCACTGCGATCGGGCAATCAAGGGAGGTGTCTATTCATTGGGGCGATGCGTTACCCCCGATATTCGATTGGGTTATTCCAGTCGGAATTGACGGCGGGGGTAACGCATCCTACGGGTATTTATTTCTAATGAGAGGGATGCAAGATATCGGCTCAAACCCTTTAACCGGTGGTGCGATCGCGCAACCAAGCAGCTAAGTCAGCTTCACTGGAAAAATCCAGCAACCCCTCGCTTACTGCTTCTAACTGCACCTTTGATAACTGTTGCACCGCCAAATCTAACTTTCATCTCTCTCGCCTCAACCGGAACTTTTTTGGCGATTACTCCTGCAAAAATCCGCATCAGTCAAAACCCAGTGGGGGGATTGTCTGTTTCCGTCACCCCGCCCCCACTCCACCGGATCGCTCTATAATGCATGGGCGCGCTGACTTTTTCCTATCCCCAATGCACTACAGTGTAAAATTGTCTGTAAACTGCTGTAAAGACGCTTGTCTTGAATTCCGTTGGAGTAGCAAAAAATGACTGTTTGGATCGCGACGGTTGCTTGGGGAGTGGGTTCCGTGTTATGGGCAGAACTGGTGCGCGATTTGTACCACACTTTGGCTCATATTTTCCCGCCTCTGTATCGGTTGCACGTTTGGCATCATCGGGTATTTCGTCCCGATTTAACTCCCGCTAGCGATAAAATCTATCGAGACGCGCACTGGCGCAATGACGTGCCAGAAGCGCTGGTAATGTTGTCGTTTGGGATTGGTTTGTGGGCAGTGGCGCATTTTTGCATGCCCCAGCAGCAATGGGTGACACTGGTGGGTTGCGTTTATACCCTGGGATTTTTAGGTAGCGCGATCGCCCGGGGCGCTGGAATTACTGGGGCAGATGAATTAACCGATTTGACTCATCAACCGGGTCCTTTCACTGCGCCTCCCTCCCGCTGGATGGTGAACCGTACCTATCACTGGCGGCATCATTTCGACAATCAAAATGCTTATTTTTGCGGTACGTTTACTTTTGTGGATAAACTGATGGGCACAGCATTCTCTTTGAAAGGCAAAACGGTGGCGGTAACTGGGGCATCGGGAACCCTCGGGCGATCGCTGCTGCAACAACTTCACGGGGCGGGGGCTAAAATTATCGCCCTCACTTCTGGCAATCAACCGATTACTTTAACCCACCAGGGTGAAGCATTAGAGGTGAAAACCATTACCTGGAAAGTTGGTGCAGAATCGGAGTTGGCAGACGTATTGGAAAAGGCGGATATTCTAATTCTCAATCATGGAATCAATCCGCATGGCGATCGCACCCCGGAAGCTATTTCCCTCTCCTATGAGGTCAATACCTTCTCTTCTTTGCGTCTGTTAAATCTATTCTTTACCACCGTTCGTACCAATCAAGATATTGCTCGCAAAGAAGTATGGGTCAATACGTCAGAAGCGGAAGTTAGCCCTGCGTTTAGTCCCTTGTACGAACTTACCAAACGGGCGATCGGGGAGTTGGTCACTCTGCGCCGTCTGGATGCGCCTTGTGTGGTGCGAAAACTGATTCTCGGTCCGTTCAAAAGCAATTTGAATCCCATTGGTGTGCTGTCAGCAGATTGGGTTGCTGGGCAAATTATCAAGCAAGCGAAATCCGATGCTCGCAATATCATTGTCACGATAAATCCCCTGACATTTGTGGCGTTTCCGCTGAAAGAGTTTTTTGTCTCTTGGTATTTTAAGCTGTTTAGTCGCAAAGCTGTTTCCGATATCTCTGGGATGGAATCTCAAGCGGTTGTCAATACTCCGAAATAAATTATCGGCTATTGTCGGGTGGGTGTTGTTCACCCGACAATTTGATTTGTCGGAAATTGTCGGGAATTGTCGGGAATTGTTGGATGTTGTTGAAATTCGGAGCCGATTAAAATATTGACTGTTGGGGGATAATGGTGGTAAAATGGAGGTAAAGTTCCCTGGTTCAGGTAGGGCAATTAAGCAAG
>NZ_JAJENT010000737.1:0-354 GCF_035615515.1 Phormidium sp. CCY1219 | reverse complement strand
CCAACCGATTTTAGATAAGCATTCGGCGGGTTTGAGTGGATTGATTCAATTCTAATAACCCTGGAAGGGACAACTTTTACTCTGGCGATCGCACTGTGCGGCGATCGCCGTTACGCCAC
Source organism: Phormidium sp. CCY1219 (assembly GCF_035615515.1). Taxonomy (GTDB): domain Bacteria; phylum Cyanobacteriota; class Cyanobacteriia; order Cyanobacteriales; family Laspinemataceae; genus CCY1219. The sequence continues at coordinate 235 of NZ_JAJENT010000737.1, read as the reverse complement.
TTCCCCACCACATTCGCCTAAACCATTGCTTCACTTAGAGATAGAGGAATCACAAACTCGGTATCTATCCCAGAATTTGCTTAGTTTGGAAAAAAACTGGGTTTTTAACCGCTATTACACCGACGCCTTATAAGCAGTACTACCTTACTATTTCACCGTGAAATTGTTGCCGAAAGGGGTTGACAAAGTAAATTGGGATTGGGTACAATAAACTCGATGGGGGAGGCAGGGCTTA
>NZ_JAJENT010000736.1:0-979 GCF_035615515.1 Phormidium sp. CCY1219 | reverse complement strand
AAGAGTGGCAGGCATTAGCCACAAATACTGCAAACCCATTCACAGAAAGGATGGTTACGCCTATGGTTGAAAGATTGACGGGGACTCAAGTCCCCCTGTCGCGTTTCCTCCCCGGTCTAAAGACACGGGGCTTCCACGCGAGCAAGAGGTTTACGTGAATTCCAAATTAAAGCCTTATGAATGAACCCACAAACTCCGCCGTTTCCGACGCCTCAATCGATCTTGCCGCGATTCGTTCCAAATTAAAAACCGCCCCCGAAAAAACTCAACTCAAGCTGATGCAACAACTCAGCGAAATCGGAGAAGCGGGATTAAACGTCATCAAAGAATCGTTGCAAGAGCAACGGGATAAACCCCCCAGTGCAGTGCAGGGAAAAGCCTATCAACTGTTGTTAAACAGCAATTCATCAGCGATCGCAGAATTTCTCGCTACCGAGTTTCCCACCGGCCTGGTCCCGGAGCGATCGGAAAACAACATCGACTATTCCGAACTCCAAAAGCTATTAGCCAAACAGGAATTTCAATCTGCCGACAAATTAACCCTGCAAAAGCTCTGCGAGAACGCCGGGCCGGATGCAGTGCAACGCAAATGGTTGTACTTCACCGAAGTCGATAAAATTCCCGTCACCGACTTGCAAACCATCGATACCCTGTGGCGAGTGTACTCCGAGGGCAAATTTGGCTTTTCCGTACAGCGAGAAATTTGGCTCGGCGTCGGGAAAAATTGGGAGAAGATGTGGCCGAAAATTAATTGGAAAGAAGGCAACATTTGGACCCGATATCCCGGCGGGTTTACCTGGGATTTGAGCGCGCCGCGCGGTCACTTGCCCCTGTCGAATCAGTTGCGCGGGGTGCGAGTTATTGAAAAACTCCTCACCCATCCCGCCTGGGAATAGAATCTGATGTCAGGGACTCCGTAGAAACCAACCCCATGTCTAAAGCCAGGGGCTTGTACTTCTAACCACCTGACCAGCCTAAA
>NZ_JAJENT010000735.1:0-21750 GCF_035615515.1 Phormidium sp. CCY1219 | reverse complement strand
TGGGGAAAAGCGCCTTTAAAAGTCCGACTTTGGACTCTTTAAGAATCCCTCGGATTTATCCGTAGGGAGTATCAAGTACTTAAATTCCGAAACTGGTTCTTTAGTTAGAAAAAGCGTTGCCTTACAACTCTTTGAATTTCTCAAAGAACATCCCGGCGACAACGACCTTCATCTGGTCGCTCATTCCCTCGGAAGCGTTATTTTATGGGATATTTTATTCTCGGATAAGTTTAGCAATTCAGATCCGGCGGTTTACATTCGCGATGTTATCAAAGGATTGAGTCCCGCCGATAAAGGAAGAAAAGTTTATCTGCGAAGCCTGACGACAATGGGTTCGCCCATTTTATTTTTCGATCGCCTGTTGGGGATTGGGTCTCAAAAAATCGACCAGTTTGCCAGTCACTATATCAAGCAACCTTTGCGGTGGATTAATATCATTAACGCCACGGATGTGTTTGCTTATCCGCTTTATTCCAGTTTAAATCTTCAGTCGTCTCATCTGTTTTTTAAGGATAAGTATCTCGAATCCCAGGATATTCTGCAAAAAAGCTTGGGGGATGCAGGAATGGCATTCGGATTAGTGCAAAACCATACCCTGTACTGGAAAAGTACGAGTGTTTCCCATCTGATTGCGGCTAATCTTTTGGGGGATTATCGGGTACTCGACTCGGAGAATCACTGGACGATTTTTGATGGATCTGTGTAAGCAAAGGAGAGTTCGCCGTGGGGAGTGCAAACTAAAAGCGCGATCGCACCTCTCTGGACAGTTCGCTGCTACTTTCTTTCCCCATCAGCCGCCGATCGATGACCCAAATCGTCTGAGTTGCTTTTTGACCTCCGCGATCGCCCCTGCATATTGAACCGCTTGACAAAATGTCCACTTCTTCCCTCTAACTCCGCTCAACTCGTTTATGTTGAATTCCAGAACGAGTGAGAGGTTAGATATGAATCGACCCACGTCTGGAATTGCAATGTATTGGCAACGGCTACAAGGGTTAAAAGCCGGCAGAACTTACACCCTTTTACCCCCCGATAGCTTTCAGGCTGTCTGGGAAAAAGCGATCGGTCAGCCAACCTATCAAGACTGGAAAACATTATTAACTCGAGAAGCAAATGCTCTGGCTTACGGACAGGGTTCAAATCGTCTGGCCATCTTATTAGGCGATTCGATAACGATGTGGTTTCCCTCAGAACTCCTTCCCCAGGGAAGACTTTGGCTCAACCAAGGCATTTCTGGAGATAATACCAATGGAATTTTAAAGCGATTGTCCGCCTTTTCCATCACTCGACCTCATGCCATCTATATTCTAGCCGGCATTAACGATTTGCGCCAGGGTAAATCCGATACCCTAGTCATTCACAATCTCTACCAAATTATCCGAGAACTGCGATACCAACACCCCACCGCCCAGGTCGTTTTGCAGTCCATTTTACCCACTCGCTTACCTTCCCTTCCAAATACCCGAATTTCCGGAATCAATCGCGAACTCGCCGCGATCGCCAAACAACAAAACGCCACTTTTCTCGACCTGAATTCCTCCTTTACCAACTCAGACAATATTTTACGCCGCGACTGCACCACCGATGGATTGCATTTGAGCCGACGGGGATATGAAGTTTGGCAAAAAGCCCTCCATCAAGCGGAATCCCGATTGTTGCTCAATCGCGATCGTCGCTATCAACAATGGTTGCAGCAAACCCCGACTTTTACCCTTTCTGGCCGAGAATATCGCTGGATTCCCTATCGCGTTCGACCCGGAGATACATTGGAAGACTTGGCGCGCAAAACTCTTGGTTCTGGCGAGGTTCACTACTATGATTTAATTGCCCTGAGAAATAACATCAATGGAGAATTGATAGAGAGCGATCGCACCATTTACATCCCTCAAATTTCCTCCACTTGATTCTACCATTTTTCCATGTTTCACTAGAAAAAATCCGGCATCCACGGTGGCGAACCCGCAAAAATTTCTGTGGCCACAGAAACAGCATTGGGCGTACCTTCCAGATGTCCCGCCAGTTGCAGTTGATAGGGTCTATACAACCCACTGTAGAGAGGAGACAATCCGCGCGGATCCAGGCGTAAATCGCCGCGTCCCCCAGGGGTGACTTTTCCTCGACCCCCGGAAACAGTTAGGATAAATTTACCGTTATTTTCCGGTAGCAGGGTATCGCGAACTTCTAAGTGCAATTCGGCATTTAACGTCACGGGGTATCCGCGTTGTTCTAGAGCAATTTTCACATTAACAACTCGCATAAACCAGCGTTCTAAATGCGTAATTTTAGCGGTTTGCTCTGGCAAGAACAACAGCAACGAATCCACCGAAGAACCGCGCCAAGTTGCAGTGCTAATTTGGGAACGGGCATCGCCGAGAAAAGTCCACAACCGACGGGCAGCGGCGGGAGTTAATGCCACCCAATCCAGGACGACTAATTTAACACCTTGAGCTGTGTTTTTTTGGGTAAAAATAATATAGCCTTCCGGTTGGTTGGGGTTGCCAACTAAATCGGCATAAACCACTTCATCGCCTTTCGGTTGCAAGATCTGTTGCCAGATGGCAAAATTGCGATCGAGATTGCCGTTGTAATGAAGGGCTTGTTGGCGGTAAATGGGTGCAAAGACTTCGGCGTGAATCGATTCGACGCGATGCAGGGGAAGCGTGCGATCGCGCATCTGAATGCTATCCAGGGTCACTTCCCAATCACAGAACTCACCGGCTTGTTCGTATCCCACTTTCCGATAAACCCGTTGGGTGGCGGCGTAAAGGGTGGAAAGTGCTATCCCTTGGCGATGCAGTTCTCCTAGGGTGTGAGTGAGTAATTCTACCGCAGCACCGGTACCGCGATCCTCCGGTAATACGCCAACGGCGGCGATACCTGCCATTGACACGCGATCGCCCCCCCACCACTGTCCCATGTGATAAATACCCAACCCGCCCACGATCGCTCTGCCTTGACGCAAGATGCGGAAGTTCTCCCCCCCAATGCGATCGCGATACTTGTCCCATTCATTTAGTGGCAGGTTAAAACACTGACAGAGAACCTCTCCCAGGCGATCGGTTTCTTCTGAGTTCGATAGAGTTCCAAATTGGCGCAGTTCGTTCATTGCAAGGTTAGGGGTTGGGGTTAGTAATTTCGCAGGCATTCAGGACAATCAAAACCGATTCTCCACCGAGGGCAAAGAGCCACAGAATTTCGGAGCTTGCTTGAGTGCTTCCTGGCAATACTCTACAGTATAAATCAGGAAATCGCTGCTTGAGAAAGCAATTGGAAAATTCACTGCAACTCCAGAGGGCAGGCACTTCCACAGTCCCCAGCTTCGGAATCGCTGCCCTTCCAGAAAGCGTAAGTATTTTGATGCAGGGTTCCGGGAAAGAGAGCGGTTGTCCATCATGGTTTTCAGTTTGCAATTCGCAACTTTTGGGGCAACCGACTGGGGTGAGAGGGGCGAGACATTTTCCAGGCGATCGGGGTAAGGGACACTGGATCCATAAATTTTACTGTGGTGTGAAGAACAGGACTATATTTTAGTGACAAAAAATCGCAAGTCTATGCCCGTTCACCTGGTAGAGCATATTGCTTTAAAGCATCATGTCCCTGGAATTTTTATTTTGAGTCCCAAATTAAGTATTGGGGAAAACCTCGAACAATTGCTATTGATTGCTGAAGGTTCATTTGAGGATGAGTATCAAGATAGAATAGAATTCCTGCCCCTATTTTGACGAAAAGTTGTTGAGTCTGGCGTTATGTTTCTAAAAGATAGCGTTTCTCATGTTCGTGAAGTACGAAAATTTTTGGGGATTACCGCCCAGGCGAGGTTGATAATCGTTACTGAATCGGTTAAAGGCGGAGCAAGGGAACGAGTATCGCAACAGGAGGTGGGCGAGAGTGCGGTTCGTTCGCAGTGGCAATCTGCTGCTACTCGATTATGCCCTTTGTTGCTTTGTAGAGTGAGAGCATTCTTATTGGGCATACAAACTCGCCCGAGAATATGCTGAGGACTACGAACCGAGCTACGGCACCGGGCTGATTCCCTCTTCCGCACCAAAGTTGCTCGATATCGCGGAGTTTTGGTGTCAGTATTATTTCGGTCAGTCTTTGCGCGATCGCTTCCCAAAACTGGTGCCGCATTGAACGCTCATCGACGCCGAAACTGTCGGCGGGGGAGTGCAAGCCATCCTGTCGGTGGTTTCCAATGTTTCCACCTGCGCTATGAGAACGGGAGAAGAGTCAGCTCCACCCCAAACCAGAGGGAGCGTCTGCGAAAGTTGATGAAACAACATTCCCCTAATCAGATGGTGCTGAAGACCTTCAAAATGATTATCCTAATCATTACGAGTGAACCGAGCGCTCGACGAAAGTAGTTGACGCCATCGAAAATCTCCAGCCACGCCCAGGGAAACCAAGAACTAAAGGCTATGGTATCTAGAGCCGCATGCAGATTGCCGCTAGGCACGACGAAGGTGAGTAGGGTGGTGGCGATCGCATCTCTGTCGGTTGTGAGAAAGCTTGCCAAAACAAGCGCACCGAGATTGCTGCCAGTGCGGTAAAGGAAGGAGAATTTGCGTTATGAAATCTAAGCGACGCAGCAGTAATTCCGCGTGGGGCGGTTGCGGTAGCGTTGCTGGGTGCGGGGCATTAAGCTCGGTTGCGGTGGAAGTCGGTTCGGGTAAATCGATGCACAGTTCCCTCATTTTGGCTCCCTGACGGGTTTCTACACTCACCAACATGCTGGTGGTGTGTCATTAGCTTAACGGGTTGATGAAGCGATCGCCGATGATTCGAGTTTCCTGCGGGGGGTGGAGGAGTTGGGTGTGCCCGCGATGTCGGTGGGGCGATCGCATTCGCAAACTGTCCCCAGTGGCATTCGAGTGCTTATCAGCAACTTGTTACTCTATCGATTCTCGCAGATGTTCTTCGATTCTATCGCCTTGAGTCCAGAATATTGCGGATGTAGATCTCATGCTTCCAGACATATCTTTGTGGCTCCTCAGTTTGGGCATGGTGGATATCAACAATACTATTGTTTATTTTCAATCTGTAATACTTCCTCGGCATGCAACAATTCTTTACATATAAACTCCCTTTTTTTACCCAGATGAGATTAAAACGATCTAAGATAATGAAAAGCAATTGTGCTGGACAGAAAGAGAACAACAGTAACAATTAATACAAGCGGGGGGCATCTTCATTATAAACAAGAAGGTGCAAAGGCCAGTGAATCAGTTCAGTAAAAGTCAGCCAGGGATGTAAGCCTATGCAAGACCAGTTAACGGAATTACTCCAACAAATTGAGGATTTGGAAGAATCTTTTTCCCACCTAAAGAGTCGGCTGTCTGAAGCGACAAAAGCCTTTCAAGACTCCGAGATTCCTCTATCGCAAGAACTGATTGCAGCACTTGCCACCAGCCGCAACCAGTTTGAAGAACTGCGCGCCAACGTGCTAAAAGAGATAAAATCATCCGGAGGTTCTCCGGTTCCAGGAGCCAATGAGATTGTTTCCCTAAGGGAACTCCACTCGTTGTTAGAACAAGCGGTGGCACGGGCAAACCAGCAAAAGGCAGAAGTAGAGACAATCCGCCAAAGTGCTTTGTCCGTTCTGGAGCGGGTCTTGGCGATTGATTATAGCGAAAACGACTTTTCACCCTTGCGGGAATGCCAAGAACAAGCCCGGGAACTGCAACGAATCATTTCAAAACAAGAAACCAACCTACCTACAGAAGCAGAAACGTTAGCCTCGGGAATACATCCCTTAGCCGCACTGCTGAGGCTGATTTCACAGCGAGACTCTCCCAACTACAAGCTTGTGGAAGAACTCCAGAGTAAAGTGGCGCAATCGTTTGGGATGCCTCTGGCGATCGCAGCATTGACAGGAAAACTCATTTTAGCCTCCCAGTCAGAGTCAATTCCTAAGGAAAACAAGCCTGTTGACACCAACGTTCAAACTCAAAAGAGTACCCAGGCACCCAAGTCTAAAACAGATAATAGCCCAGAATCAACTGTAGTAGTTCAGATAACCCACGAGGCTGAGGAATGGCCACCTGTTAAGCAGTCTAGTTCCCAAGCACCCCCATTACCCTCACCTCAAACCCACTCTGAAGTAACGGATAAACAACTGACCGACGTACAAGAGATTGCTGCATCTATATTAAACAGCAATGTTGCAGAAAATGCCCTAGCCCTACATTACCTGATTTGGCAATTGCTGCGCGAGGATCAACTCAGTTTAGCATTTCATTTAGGGCGTTGCTTGGAGAATCAATTCCGCGAGTTACAGCCAAGACTTCCATCATGGTTAATTCGAGGAGTCGCCCTTGGTCGTCATGTGCGATATGACCTAGGAGTTGGAGAAATTGCCAACATCTTGATGGAAGACTTCGCCAACTTTAGCGATCGCTATTTCATCGAAAATGAGGGGGAGTGGAATCAGAGCCTCAGTTTACTGTTAGCTGCTTCAGCATTGCGCCCCGCATTGCTCGCGCCAAATACCAACGCCTCGAATATCTTAAATTATCTTCGACTGGGAGAAGGTCTGAACCAACTTTTTGAATACTGCCAAACCATAGCCAATTATGGGAACCAGCGTTGTGCGCTGAATACAGCAGCCATCAAAAAAGTCAGAAATCAAAAAGCGTGGGAATCTGACATGAAGTCCCTGCGTCAGGAAGTAGAAGAATGGTGGTCACAAGCCCCACTGTTAGACATGATCTATGGATTGGCCAAGGCTGTGTGGAAGACATGGCTCAAACCAGAGGGAAGGGTTTACTCTCTGCTGATACCGATTAGAGACAATGATGCCAATCAACTGGAAACGGTGAAAGGAGCGGTAAAGCTATTATCTTCCGAGTCTCAAATTGATGCAGAAGTTAAAAGGACGCAGAAAAACTTAAATGCTGCTAGTCGTGGTGCGAGTATCGTAACAGGTAAGGCATTGAGTAGAATTCACCTTCATGTGAAAGATGCTGTTGATTTTGCACGGCGCTGGATCGAGCTTCAAGAATCGCGAACAGACATAGAAAATGACTTTTCGCAAAAGCAAGCACAGCAGATAAAGCAAGACCTTTCAAGTCGGCACGATGCAGTTTTAGAAGAGCTAGAATCTTTTGTTGCCAAGCAAAATTCTCTATCAGTTATAGCCGGGATTTCCTGTTGTCAAAAGGCAGTAAAAGACATTCGAACTCTCTTCGATCCAACTGCGCCGTTACCCACAGGCGAACCCAAACTGAAGTATCTGCTCAATGCAGAACTTCTCAAAATCAAATCCCTTCCTCTGGATGACGATTGGGAAGTGGAAGTTCCCATCGATTATTCGTTGCTCGATAAAATTTTGCGTTTGATTGCTCAATCTTATTCAGATTGGCGGCAAAGCTTCGAGAATCAAACGGATAGTCGCAATCACGAAGCAACCGAGCGAATTATCGAGTATCTTCAGAATTACCCAGAAGCCTCCATCAACATTGATGAATTGGAAGAGGTACGGATAGAAAGTTTAAAAGAATGCCGAGACAGCTTAAAAAGAGATGCAAAGGAAACTAAAAGTCAGATAGAAGGTGCGGTGGCATTTGGAATTTTACAGGAAGCTGACCGGGCTAAATACGCCGCTAAAATCGTAGAGATTGAAAATAACTTTGATGAAATTCTTCGGTTCGATCGCAGCCACAACCAACTCGATCGCATAAAATCTTCAATTCAAGACCAAAAAACAATCGCAATCGAGCATGTCAGAAACAGACTGGAGTATTTATCTATATCGGAAAAACATCCCAATGCTCGACGCATTAGCGAGCTGTTGGACAAAGGCGATGTCCTAACGGCCAATGAATATATAGATATGGTGAATCGTGGGAATGAGCTTCCAGAAACCAAACTAGAGACAGATACGTTTAGTGACTTTTTCCCAAAAAAAGCAATTGAAATTGGCGAATTCATGGAAGATATACCCGGTCCAGGAATTGCCATAAAAAAAGTGCGCGATCGAGACCGATTTTGTAATATTGATTTGCGGCGTCCGACTGGCGCTCAAACTGAGCGAGCTGCGGAAATGCTAGAAGCATGGTTTAATGCCAAAAGAGTGGGTACAGGAAGAAATTCGCAGCCAACAATCGATGAGAATGATGCCAGAACAATTTTAGAAAGCCTCGGTTTTAATCCCGTCAAAATTGAAGTTACTCCATCCTTGGGGAAAACTTGTTTGATTCATCTAACCACCAAAGTCATTCGAGACCAAGAGTTATGCCCGGTTTATACCTATGGTTCGGCGGCGAACGGACAATACCGAATTCTTTGCGTATGGGGAAGACCCACTGCAGAAGACATCATCAATGATGTTGGCAAAACCACACATGGTTCTCCCGCATTCGTGTTCTTTTTCGGTCGCTTGACAGAGCGGTGGCGTAGAGAACTCGCTCGAACCTGTCGGGAACGCCGTCGGACATTTGTTTTGATCGACGACATATTAATGCTTTACCTGTGTGGCGAAACCGGTTTACGACTTCCGACTCTCTTTCAATGTGCTTTGCCTTTTACATTCTTGGAACCTTACACAACAACTGCTGGACTGGTTCCACCTGAGATTTTCTATGGTCGCAAGCAAGAGCGGGACTCCATTATAGACCCGATGGATTCTTGCTTTATTTATGGGGGGCGGCAGTTAGGGAAAACTGCATTATTGCGTTCTGTAGAACGAGAAGTCCACGCACCGGAAGAAGGAAGAATTGCCTATTGGCTGGATTTAAAAGCCGCTGGAATTGGGATTCAAAGGTCTATCGAATATCTTTGGAGCCTGCTTGCCGATGTCTTTAAAAATTTAGGAGTGGTTCCCTCCACCACCCCATCAAATGCAGGCGCAGAAACGTTGTTGCAACATATTACCAACTGGCTGGAACAAGATAAAAATCGTCGAATTCTTTTATTGCTAGATGAAGCGGATAAGTTCCTCGAATTAGATGGCGCGGAAATGGCAAAAACCAATCGCGGAAAAGGTGGATTCATTCAAACCAGTTATTTGAAAGGATTGATGGATCGAACGGAACGTCGGTTTAAGGTGGTGTTTGCTGGGTTGCATAACGTACAGCGCACCACCAGGTTAGAAAATCAACCCTTAGCCCATTATGGCACTCCAATTTGCATCGGTCCTTTATTGGACAACGGGGAATGGCGGGAAGCCAGAAACTTGATTAAACAACCGTTTGCGAGTATCGGGTATGAATTATCCGACGATTTGGTAACGCGAATTTTGTCGCAAACCAACTACTATCCCAGCTTAATTCAGCTCTACTGCCAGGAGTTGCTCCGAGATGTTAATAAGAATCATCTAAGGAAATTCAATCCCAACACCACCCCTCCCTATCAGATTACGGAGAGTCAAGTGGATGAAGCCTATCAAAGCCAAAATCTTCGCAAAGCGATTCGCGATCGCTTTATGTGGACATTGCAACTGGATCAACGCTACGAGGTGATTGCCTATATCATTGCTTACGAATCTCTCGAAAGCAACCAAGGCATGGTAGAAGGCTTTTCCGTTTCCTGGCTGCGCGATGCCGTTCTAGATTGGTGGCCGGCAGGGTTTCAAGACAAGAAAACCGATGAAATCCGTGCTTTATTAGAAGAAATGGTTGGTTTAGGGGTGTTAAGAGAGAGCCGAGATGACTATTATGCCTTGAGAAGTCCGAATGTAGTCTTGCTTTTAGGGACGAAAAAGCAAATTGAAGAGGAACTTCTCAAAGAACGCGAAGCTCCTCCAGAATTTAAACTCGGAACCTTTCGGTCGGCTTTGCCAAACGATATTTCTCGGCGCAGTCCTTTAACAGTTCAACAAGAATCCATCTTGCGCCAACGTAAAAATGATGTCTCCATCATTTTTGGTAGTTCGGCTCTCGGCTTAGAGGAAATGAATGATTTCCTAGTTTCAGCAGTTGGTTCGGAATTCTTTATACCCCTTGAAAAAATTTCCAATTTGAAATCTTTTACCAAACATTTAGAAGATATTAAGAACAATCGTCCTCGAGAAGTTGAGGGCACCAACATTGTTCTGGTGTCTGCAGATTGTGAGTGGAACAAAGAGTGGGTAGATACTGCACTTAAAAGAGTTAGAAAACTCACTTCAAAGAAATCTTTCGTCCGAATTTGCTTTATGGCAAATCCTCGAAAAACCTGGGAATTATTTAGTCAACCCAACCGAGAAATTGAATCCATAGTTTCTAAGGGAATAATTATCAATCCCTGGCACGATGATGCACTGCGACAATGGCTGGAAGATGGAAACTTTACTGCGAGGGATAAAGAAAGCCGAGCAAAAATAACTGAAGTTACCGGAAACTGGCCGCTACTTCTCAAACACTTTTATCAAAAATGTCAGGCAGATCTAACTTCTTGGGAACACCATTTAAAAACCGTGGAAAACTCCCTCAACGATGCCGATTCTGCTCGTTATATCCGGGAGTTAATGGGTCTAGAAGACGTGGGCACAGAAATCCAACATGCATTAAGTGTTTTAAAAACTCTGGAAGAAGCATCGGCAGAGGATTTAATTGGAATTGAGGAAGGGATATCAGAGGACATTGTTCGGCAAACGCTTGAGTGGGCAAGACACCTTCATTTAGTCCTGCCAAAAGGTAATGGTAACTGGCGCGTCGATCCTCTTTTAGCTCGGGTTCTTACTGCGATTGAAGAATAAAACCTTATGGATCGTTTTTGGTGGCAAATCCCTGGCCCAAATCAATATGTTGCCGATATCGTTCAAGACCTCATCGACGGAAAAAATGTCGTTCTCTGTTTGCCAAAACATATGCCTGCTGGTCTCTCTAGTGCTGTTCGGTTGGAAATCGGGGAGGAGTGGCATTGGCAAACTTTCTCCCTGCTAGAGGAAAATGAAACTGAACCCGTTCATCAACTCTTTAATATTTTTGTTCGAGAGATTAGCCCCACGGAAATTCGCAACGCCCGTACCCTGGCACAACATCAGGATTTTGGCGGAAAAATTATCTGGATTGAGAATCTAACACCACCTCTTTGGGGGCCTTGGAAAAAATTCCTCACGAACTACGAACAGTCTTGCCGATCGGTTTCTAAATGGAATCGCACCCTCTTTTGCGTGCCATTAATCGGTGATTTGGCAATCGACCCCCCGAGGGAGGATGTCTGTCTGTCTCATCATTATTGGCGTGGAGTGGTCGATCGCCTCGATATCTTGCTATTTACTGCCCACCTTTTTTCCGGTAAACAACTCTCTGACCTGCAAAAGCAGGTTGCTATCTCAGCGATCGCGAATTTAGCTCTATGGGATCCGAATGTTAGTGAGTGGTTGGCTTACGAAAGTCTAGAACATATTCTTAATCCCCTGCCAATTCTTCTAGAAATTGGCCAATCCCGTTGCTGGTGCGATGAAATGATTAGCTCGGGGTCTGACTCCTGGCATAGAGGTGTGAAAGATATAATAGAGGGAGAAGAAAAAATTCATTCTGCTGCTTTGGCATTCAATGACTCAACGAAAGAAATTGACCGCAGAATATGGAGCGCTCAAGTGGGTGTACTGTTGCCATTTGTTGAAGAAAGACGACAAGAGCTTCTGTCAACCTGTAAGGATATTTTAACGGTACCGTTTCAAACGAATTTTGGTGTAATCTCAGATCTGCGCGATCTAGAAATCGGACATATTGAGTATCAACTCAACAGTAATCTGGCAGGGAATCGCAACATAAAGCGACTGGCTGAACAGCTCAAAGACATCAGAAATGCTCTTTCTCATTTAGAACCAATTAATCACCAGCTTTTACTGTCTCGGGAAATAAATGATTGGCGTCGTATATTAGGAAAATAATACCCCCAGTCTGCGGTAGACAATTAGCCAGCGATCGCCCTTTTAAAACTTCAGCCAAGGAGCGATCGCGGTTCTATATGTTTAATTTTTCTGTTTCGTCCCTCAACCAAAAGGCGATCGCCTCCTTATGGCACAATAGTGACAGGGTTTTCTTCCCTAGCTCCATGAGGACAAGGCTAACAAGGTGGTGCCTATCCACACTCAGGACGCCAAAAAATGTTCCTCCGGGCTGAATGGTTCCATCTGTTCCCCCGGTCCGGTTTTCCTGGAGAACCACAGAAGCCCCCTTTTCGGATACAATCCTCTAATGTAAAGTTTTGTTACAAACCGTGACGCCTGCCGTAAAACTTGTCGGTAGGGTCAGAGAAAAGCAGTAGAAGCTCGTGAGGGGGAATAACCGAGAACTGGAATGAATAAGGCACAGAGCAAAAGCGCGGACGAAGAAATGCAACGGTATGCCCTAGAGGCAAAACAGCATCCGCAACACAGTAAGGAGCGACAGATCGCGCTCACGAAATTAATTGAAGCCCTGGCGCGCTCTGGAAAACTATCGCGCCCCCGCAAAGGTGAATTTGTCTCGGTTTATGAAGATATCTATGCAGAGGCTCTTTCTCTCCTATGGCTCTTTATTTGTGAAAACATTGATAAATACGATCCGCAGCGAGCTTCAGTTATAACCTGGGTAAATTACCTACTGAACAAACGATTTATAATTGAAGCAATTAAAATAGTTGTTGGGAAAAAGGAGGTATTGCGAAGTGACACCTTGGAGATAGAATTTCTTCCCCACCGTAGCCGGGAACCTTCCATGTCGGAAGTCCTCAGACAGTACCTGCAAGAGGATCCGCAACAGGTATTTACCAACAAATCCCTGGTCAACCGTCCGGATGTTAATTTCAAGCAAATCGCACTGGCTCGGTTGTCAGGAAAAAAATGGAAAACCATTTCCGCCGAACTTGATGTCAAGACTTCCACGTTAAGCGACTTTTATCAGCGATCGCTCAAAGAATTTAAGCCTCTTTTCCAAGAAATCTTGACCAATGACTATTAAACATTCCACGGTTATCAAAGCAATGAAAAGTAACCAGGTTTCGATGAATTTTACCGTACCGCTGACCCCCAGTTTCCATCAAGTAGCCGAAAAATTTCGCCAACAGCAATTGAATCCAGCGAAGGGAGAACAGGTGTATCGCAATACTTTAGCGGTACTGGCGGTTAATTTTTACTGTAAATGTATGGGGATTCCCACAAATTTAGAAGCAAGCGATAGCTGGAATCCGGTGTTGCAAAGCTTGGCTGATGTGGCAGATTTAGAATTAGAAAGCCTGGGCAAAATAGAATGTCGTCCCGCCTTAGCGCAGTCGGAGTGGGTGGAAATTACCCAGTCGGTTTGGGAAAATCGAATCGGCTATATTATTGTAGAGATTTCTGCTTCGATGAAAGAAGCAAAGTTGCTCGGATTTACCTCCAGAATAGCCACGGAGGAATTGACAATTGGCGAGTTGAAAAGTCTAGAAAATTTTTTAGACTGCGTTCACCAATTGAGGGAAAATAAACCGATTCACCTAAGTGAATGGCTGCGCGGGATTTGCGATCGCGGGTGGGAGAGTGTAGAACGCATATTAACACCGCAAACAATGGAACTGGTGTGGAATGTGCGGGATGGGAAAAGCAGTGTAAAGCGAGGGAAAGTGATAGATGTGACGCGGGGCGGCGATCGCGTGGCACTGGTGGTGGGGATGAAGCCAACTTCAACTTCAGAAATGGATATTTGGCTGGAGGTTTATCCCACCCCAGAGCAAAGTCATTTGCCCCCAGATTTGCAAGTTATGGTTCTCGATGACGATGGAGTCGCGGTGATGCAAGCTTGCGCGCGCAGCACGAAAAATATTCAACTTAATTTTAGTGGCGAACCGGGGGAACGCTTTGGTATTAAAATAGTGCTAGGCAATACGAGCATCACGGAAGCCTTTATCATCTGATGCAAACCAGCCACTCTAGGGGAGAGTCTCATGGGTAAATTAGCGATCGTCAGATTCGACGGTGATTTTGATACGGTGGGCTTTCGCGTCACCCTTGAAATTGGACCGGAGGGCGATCGCCCTTCCACAGAAATTCCGGGGAGATTACCGCCAGCACCCGAGCTGAAAACCCTACTGGAGCAATGGGAAACAAAGTATCGCAATATCGACGCAGCGCGCGGGATAAAGCCCAAGCAAATTATTTACAACGGATCGATTAATCAGAGAATCGAGGAATGTCGCGCCGCCGCAAACCGACTGAGTGAGGGTTTCCAGGAATGGTTAGAGGCGAAAGCGTTTCGCCCCATTGACCGCACTCTGCGAGAAGAGTTAGCTCGAGATGAAGCAACCCGGATTCTGATTCGCAGCGAAAATCCGCAGATTCAAAAACTGCCTTGGCATTTGTGGGACTTTTTCGAGCGCTATCCGCAAACGGAACTCGGATTGCTTCCTCCCTACGCGCAACGGATAAAGACCGCACCACAGCGCCAAGGAGCGGTCAAAATTTTAGCAATTCTCGGCCATCAAGAAGGCATTAATGTAGAAGCCGATCGCCAATTACTCGAAAATTTACCCAATGCGCGGGTCACTTTTCTGGTGGAACCGAGTCACGAACAGATTAATGACCAATTGTGGCAACAAAGTTGGCAAATTTTATTTTTTGCCGGACATAGCACTACCGAAGGCGATCGCGGCTGCATTTATATCAATCCCACAGAGCGCTTAACCATCGCTGACTTAAAATACGGATTGAAAAAAGCACTCGCTGGCGGATTGCAATTTGCCATTTTTAACTCTTGCGATGGGTTGGGGTTAGCCCGAGAACTGGCTCAATTACACATCCCTCAAACGATTGTCATGCGCGAACCGGTGCCCGATCGCGTAGCCCAAACCTTTTTGAAGTATTTTCTCCTGGCATTTTCTGGGGGCAATTCCTTCTATCTCGCAATGCGAGAAGCCCGAGAACGATTGCAAGGTTTAGAAGGGGAATTTCCTTGTGCGACATGGTTGCCGATCGTTTGTCAAAATACAACGGTGGTGCCGAAAAATTGGGCAGAATTAGTGGCCGCCCCAACGGTTGAACGGGTTTCGGGAAACTGGGAGGGAAAATTATCCCGCTCTCCCTGGACAATTCCTTTTATTCCCTCCCCCCCTCAACCCTGGATTCATAGCTGGCGGAAACCTACAGCTATCCTATTCCTGTTAGCACTCTGTATCTGGGGCGGGCAAGTTGTGGCACCAAAACTGGCGACGACGATTAACAATCGGGCGTTTGAAGATTTTCAAGCCGGTCGCTGGCGCGAATTTCAGCCACAAATACAGTTGGCGATCGCCCTCGACCCGCACAATGCAGCCGCCCATTACTCTCGAGGATGGAGTTGCGAGCAAGTCCGAAATTTTGACTGTGCCCGAACTCACTATCAAATTGCCGCACGATATGGTTTTGCCGCAGCCTATAGCCAGTTAGCGCGGCTCTCGATCGTTGAAGATGGAGATTACGATGCAGCCGTTGAAATGAGCGGGCGGGGGCTGCAATTCGCGATCGAAGTGCCGGTAAAATATGCCTTGCATAAAAACCTAGGGTGGGCCAGACTGGAGCAAGGCCGATATGAAGAGGCTATACAACAGCTCCAAATGGCAATTGCCCTGGATGACGATCGCGCTGCTGCATATTGTTTGATGGCTCGAGTGCTAGAGCGATCGGGGGTCAGCACGGAAACACTCGTGCAGTGGGAAATGTGCTATAATCTAGCCAATCCGCAGGACTTCGATGAGGATCGGTGGTTGGGAATGGCTCGCAAGCGCTTGTTTCCCCCTCCATCCCCTTCCCATTTTTAGGGGGTAACGGATTTCGGGCAGGGATATTTATTGCCATTGGGATCGGTGCAAGTCCTTACTGAATTATCTGGCTCCGTCTGTTCGACATTATTTTCTTTCATCCCGGAGGAAATTTTTGATGTGAGTTCACTGGATAAAGAAGGTTGATTCACGGCCAAGCTTAACAGAAATAGCGAGCCAATAAATTGCAAGGGTTTCATTTCTATACTTCCTTTTCTACTCTTCGCAGAACCCAGTAAATCTGCTCTTTAATTTGCATTGCGCCGCAGAATTACTGTCTTTGTCGTTCTATATATTTATTGGGAGGATAATCCAAAAAATATGCGGAGCTATCGGAAAAGGTTTTGAAAATTTGGCCGGAAAATTGTTTTTTGAACTTAGTTTGTCGGGTAGGCAGGCACGAAAACCAATGGGCGATCGCCACCTATAAAAGAGGCTCTGCCCACCCGACTATCTCCGATTTCTATACAAATTTAATGGCATGTAAAGAACGCCGAAAAAATTAACGGAGCCATCCGCGCCAGGGATTGACTTCGATTGCACCGGAAGGGCGTAACACTAGATGAAAATTAGCATAATCAGTAGGAGGTTGTTCGGTCAGTAAATTCGGCAGAGGAGTTTGAGCAATAAAATCGGCAGCGGCTACATGCAACGGTTGGTAATCCACGATCGCGCCATTTCGAGCCACCGTCACCCGATAGGCTAAACTCTGTGTAAACTCCACGGTTTGCCAAGCGCGATCGAGCTGCGCGTAGAGGATTTGATTTAACTGTGCCAATGTCTCGTCCTCGATAATTTCTATCGGAATCTCTACAGGAGAGGGTGTGGATGTGGGTGTGGGAGAAGATGGAGGGTTGACATGGGCAGATACAGACCACCATTTAATCGTTTTATCCCCACTGGCACTGGCAAAATGTTTTCCATCGGGACTCAATGCCACTGACCACACGGGTTTGGCATGAGCGAGGAACGTCTCGATTTCGTTTCCGTCTGATACATTCCACAGTTTCACCGTGCGATCGTGACTGCCACTGACTAAGATGCGGGCATCGGCACTCAATGCCAGGGATAGCACGGCACGAGTATGTCCTGTCAGGGTTTGCAACAAGCTGCGATCGCGGCTGCGCCAAAGTTTAATGGTTTTGTCATCACTCCCACTGGCGAAGAAATTCCCATCTGCACTAAATGCAATGGAACGAACCACATCAGAATGAGCTTGAATCGCAAGGGATTTTTTTTGCGTTTCAAGCTGCCAAATGCCAATCGTGCCATCCTCACAACCACTGAGGAGAAATTGCCCATCCGGGGAAAAGGCGAGCGCTCTTACCCAGTCTGCATCCCGAAAACTGGCCACTTGCTGGCCAGTTTCCAGGTTCCAGAGTTGAATCGTTTTATCGGTACTGCCACTGGCAATTAACTTGCCATTCGGTGCGATCGCCACTGCTTTCACATTATCCCTGTGCCCGGTTAGGGTGCGAATTGCTTTCCCGGTTTCCAAGTCCCACAGCTTCACTTGATTGTCCCAACTGCCACTGACGAGATATTTTCCATTGGGTGCGATCGCCAGAGAAGCTACCGCATCAGAATGTGCCGAAATCTCCCGTAGCAGGTTTCCCGTTTTTACGTCCCAAATTTTAATCGTTCCATCATAGCTCCCACTCGCTAATCGCTTGCCATCCGGCGAAATGGCCACTGTATAAACCCACACCGAATGTCCCTGTAAGGTACGACTTGCCGCCGCCATAGACGCTTCAGGAAAACCCGGAAAGAACGCGGGGGTTTCCGATAGAGAGTTTAACCAACTTGTCGTAAAAATTGCCGCCAATCCCGTTCCGCCTAACACTGCAAAAACCCGCAAAAATTTTGGGATAAAAAGCATTTTCGGCATCCTCCCTGTAACTTATATTTACCTGTCAAGATTGTTGATTGATAAAGAGCGGTTTGTCCGGTGGGCAGACACGAGAACCGATAGTCGATATCGGCACTTCTGAGAGTGGCTCTGCCCACCCTACTATCTGCCATTATGTTTGCACGAGTCCATCCCTTTACTTTTTGCGACTTCGCTCTTTCCACCGTCGAATTAAAAACAAAATCGATAGGGTCGGAAGAGAAATGCTGCTGGCTAACGTGACATAAGTCCAATGACCTGCCATTTTTTCCCAAACATGCCAGACCAGCAAAAACATACACCAGTAAGTGAGCTGATGTAAGCGCTTCCAGTTTTTTTTCAGCTTTTTTACGCTCCAATCATTAGAAGTGATTGCCAAAAGAGTAAAGATTGTAAAAGTAGCTACTCCTTGAATGTAAATCCAAGAAGTGTTGATATCCAGCCAGTCAATATTTCGCTTTTTTATCAAAAGGTAGCCATGAGCCAAGGCAAAAATAAAGGCAAGGATTCCCACAGTACGACGATGCTTGAGGAGCAGTTTGGGAATTCCGGTTTGCTTGAATTTTGGAAAAACAACTCGCAGAATCGTCGGCAACAAAGTGATACTGTAGCACAGTAGCGCTACTCCTCCTAAAATATTAGAAACAGGCGCAGCATTAAGCTGTATCATGGTTGATTCTCCTAGAGTTGAGGTAGAGTGCTGTAGGAATTTTGTTTGGGAAGGTCTAAAGTCGTAGGGGCAAGCAATCCGCCCCTACAACGATTCCAGTGGGGTTTAGAAATGTAACGTTGAACCCAAAACACTTTAAACCCCATTCTGGGTGGGCGTTATTCCACACCACCAGAGATATAAAATTGAGCGCGATCCCATACGGCATCTCCCACTTGGCGGCCTAAAGTGCGTCCATTAATATCCCCTTCGTAGAAGTGAATGCCCCCGTAAAGGCGGGAGATACCAGACTCATCGGCGGCGGCGGAAAAAGTGGGCCAATTCAAAGTGACATCAGTGGTTGGAGTGACCCCGGGTTCGATAAAGGAGTCGCCGGTTTCTACGGTCACCGAACCCCCGAACTCATCGGATCCGGTAAAGCGCTGGAGAATTTCCGCCCCGGCGGCACTAAAGGTGCTGTGTCCGGAAACATATTCCGAAAATGGCGGGGTGGGACTGCCAAGGCGCTGATAAGGGTGCCATTCCGCCGCATCGATGGTTTGAATGCCTTCTCCCGGACCGGCCCACACTTCCACCTGTTCTCCGGCAAACAGTTCCCGAATGGCGGTGACGGGTCGCACGTAGTCGTAATGGGTTTTCGCATCCCAGGCGGCGATGCCGGCGTCGAATACGGCATTGCCGAGGGCGAAGAATAGCTGGATGTCTTCATCGAGGGTGTGAGAATCGCGATCGGAGACGAACTGACCGAAGTTCATCCAAGTGCCGGGAGGGAATGAGGTGCCCGCACCATCTTCCCAGAATTCGGCGATAATTTTTTGTTCGTCGGTGAGATTGGCGCTGATGTCCAGGATTTCTCGTGCCCGCTGCTCAAACAGAGGCGTGCCAAATTCCGGGGGCGCTTCGGGACGAAATTGGTCGCCGGAGGATAGACCGAAAGGCGTCACTTCTCCCCACTGCGGCGTGAGGAATTCTTGCACGTCACCGTTGGGGTCGTCGAGGGGCTGTGTCAAGGGTTGCCAGCGGTTCAGATCCGTGACGGTATCGGGGGTATTCACGGCTCGATACCCGGTAATATCGTCGTATCCGTTGAGCTGATTGGAGCCGTCGTTGTGGCGGAATTCGAGTAAGGCTTGGGCAGACAGGCGGCCAATGCCAGCCGGGGTGTTAGGGTCGGTAGAGGTATCGGAGGGGTCGTATCCCAGTTGGGTCATCAAATCATCGAACAACCGCACTTCAGTGGGAAACAAGTCGCGTAGGGTAGTATAAGCAGCATAGCTAGCGGCTTTGCTTTTGTTGAGCGGGTTATTTTCTTCGGCAGAACGTTGCAGGCTGTCGCCGAGTTGGGTGCCGATCGCCGTTTCGTCATAGGCTGCCCAAGCATCGAACATCGCCGTACCCAGTATCCCATAGGCGCGTGAGGCAATGGTAGGACCGGGATTGGTATTGCGAACTGCTTGCTGTACGGCTTCATTCCACAGTGGAACGATGCGCGAATAGGCTTCGCGACCTTCGGATTGGCCAAAAGTGAGGTAGTGGTGGAAGCCACTGCTAAAACCCGCGATCGGATCGATTTGCGCTGCTACATCTGGATTTTCCCACAGGTAAAAGCTTTCGTTAAATAAGGCGCTGGGATTGCGACCTTCGGTTTGACCCATTGCCAGATAATGCTCGAGTCCGGAAGCAAACTGCCCGTTTTGTACGGCAGTGGCTACGTCTCCATATTCAGACAAGTAATATTCTTCGTTAAACCATGCAGTTGGGGTGCGGCCTTCCCCCTGTCCGAATTGGTTGAAATGTTCCAACCCAGATGCCAATCCGCCGTTACTAATAGCTTGAGCTACGTCGGGATAGGCTTGCAAGTATTGGTTTTCGTTGAAGATAGTATCGAGTTCTAACATCTTAGTTACTTCCTGTAATAAAAACAATGAAGGGCAAAAATTAGAACGGTAAAAATCCGCTGACGCAGGAGAATTTATTGAGAGAATTTAGTCAGTGAATTAATCTGTTACCATCAGCAGAGTAATTCCTTCAATGCCCACGGCAAGTGCCTTTTGACTCGGTTCGAGCGTCACCTGGCAGTCCGGGTGATAAAGCTTGGCTGACCAGTAGGAACCTTGACATTTGACTCTTCCCGGCTGTTTGGGCGATATCGCTTCTTCGACTATGGCTGGAACCAACTCGGGAAAAAGTTGGATTTTGTCCCGAGGAAAAATTGCTTTTTGTTGTGTTTTTCGCTTCCGTATAAGTTTCATTGTCCCTTAAAACTAACTTTTCCAAAAATCAACGATTTTTCTAGATTGCCTCGGTCTGCGGTTTGCTTTGTTCTCCTTTTTGCCGTTCAAGGGAGTGTTAGGGACAACTGAAAAATATTATGCGTCAAAGCGCTCAAATTAAGCTTGAAATGAGGGCGAATGCGAAACAGAATAAACTCGCCTTTCCGGATAAGGTGAGGCTTGATATTTGCCTTCTTCTCAGATATTGGGGAATAAAATCAAAAATTATGCGCTGCCCGAGTAAAAAAAATTCCCGAAGTCCGATTTTTGTCTTTCAGGTTGCTTGCTAATCCGGTGGGAATCTATCCCTGATTGAGGAACTTGTCCGGTGAGGTGAGAGAGTTGGCGATGGGTTTCACCTTTGGTGGTGGGGGCTGCATGTTAACGAGGCCCCATACCCGAAACCGATCGCGATTTACCATTGAGGGCTTTTATGTCAACCGGGTAATCCTGGAAATTCAAAACCCATGCCACTCAGAAGCAGCGTATAATTACTGAGTTTTTAAAGTTTCTGTGAAGATGGTACTTTTTATTTGGTTAGAGTAAATTTACAACTGACTCCCACAGAGGGTTGTCTGCGATCGCGGCATTTTTAAAGTTTCTGTGAAGCAGGGGCTTTTTCTCTAGACAAAAGATTCACTCCCGATAGATAATAAGCTTAATTTTCGTTCTGAAATTGTAAATTCTGCGCCAACCCGGTTGGCGGTGCGATCGATTTTCAGAAAAAAACTGTATCCGGCATTACTGTTACGACAAAAAATCATCGAGTTTCCTACATGGGAAAGGAAGGTAATCCATGAGTGCATCGGAACATCAATCATTGTTTGAGGATCCAGTGGCGAGTTTGTCCTTGCCGAGTTCGCCCACAGATCCGCCCCTGTTTCCCGAGAATAGCGATTATCTCTCTCCAAGCGGATTCGCAGAGAATTTGCCGTTGGAGGGGAGCAATCGGAGTGTTAATCTCAATGTCGAGAAAGAAACCGACAAATTGACAGAAGTAGAGGAGAAGTTTACCGAGTGGTTTTTGCAAGATGGCAGTAGCGGCGATCGCCTCCCCACCGACGACCTGCAAACCACCGACAGCAACATCGAGGATCGACTGGAAGACAGCCTCATCGGCAGTGAGGATGGCGTGGAAGGGAACGAAGGCGATACCCTAATTGGCAGCAGCGTCACCTCATCCAGCGAAGAACCCAGCGATACCTTGACATCGCATAGCGGCGACAGGGAGAGCGAATCTG
>NZ_JAJENT010000734.1:0-50216 GCF_035615515.1 Phormidium sp. CCY1219 | reverse complement strand
GGCTTTAAGCCTTAGATTCCTTGCCCCGCTTACGTTTTCAGTATTTCAACTTCAACTTTGGCGGGAACGATTCGCACTAACTTCCCTTACTTTATGGCGAGAGACTTCTTCCAGACAAGTTCTCTACCCCCTTTTGCGATCGCTGCCAAATCGACATTCTACCCCAGGGAGTAGCGCTTCTGGGCACTTTCGACTACAGTAAAAGTCAACGATGGGGAATCAAACACTCTCTTGCCCGAGTCTCGATCGAGTTTAGAAGTCCACGGCGCGAGGCTCAAGTCCGACCGACCCCCTGCCCGTCGATAAATTCTGCCCTTTTGGTGTTCCGAGGAGATGAGCAACTCCCCAGATTCGCAAAATCAAACCGAGTCAACTGCAACCCAACCCCGGTGGGTCACGCTGTTAAAACGCACGAGTTTCACCGTGGGCGGAATTCTATTGGTCGGCACCACGGCAGGCATTGCATACGGAATCTATTTTGTCAACAACGAACTGGCCCCGTTCGTCAGCACCCAACTGACCAAACTGGTGCAGCGCCCGGTAGACGTCGGCCCGGTAGAGCGCTTTTCTCTTACCGGACTCACCCTCGGCACCACCGAAGTGCCCCCCACCCCCACGGATCCCGATCGCGCCACCATCCCCACCATCGAAGTCAACTTCGACCTGTGGCAACTGATTCGCACCCGCACCCTCAGCCTCGACATCACCGCGATCGACCCCAATATCTACCTGGAACAAAACAGCGACGGCGCTTGGGTAGACACCCAACTCGCCACTGACGAAGACAGCGAACCCGGTCCGATTTCCATCGAACTCGACACCATCGACTTCATCAACGGCGAACTGGTTCTGGTTGCCAACCCGCAACTGCTCGCGCAACGACTCGGACGCGAAACCCTCCTCCCGCCCAACCCGGTCACCATCCAAGACCTAGACGGGAGTGCGGAATTTCTCGACAATCAAACCCGGGTTGCCTTTGACGTCAGCGGCGATTCCACCCCCAACGGCACCCTCGACATCAGTGGCGAAGTCGCCTTTGAAACCCTAGATACCCAGCTCCAGATCCGGGGACAAAATCTTTACGCCCCGGACATCCTGACCTTAATCCCCAACTTACCCATCCGCGCGTTCGATGGCTCCCTGAATGCCAACTTAGGCATCACGCTGCAAGAAGCCGAGGTGCTGCAATGGCAGGGAACTGCGGGCTTTAATTCCCTAAACGCCCAACTGGCCGGTTTGCCCAAAAAACTCTACAACGCCAGGGGTCGCCTGCGATTTTCCGGCTTAACCGTGGGTCTCGAAGATGCCAGGGCGCTCTACGGGCAAATTCCCGGTACCGCTGCGGGAGTCATCGATACGGCGGGGGAAGGAGAATACAACCTCAACATCGACATCCAACCGGTAAAAGCGGAGAACTTTATCGAAACCCTGGACTTGCCCGCCCCAGTGCCGATTACCGGGGTTTTGGCGGGGGAGATGAACGTCAGCGGACCGCTGCAAGCGCCGGTGGTATTTGCCAGCATCAGCAACCGGGAAACCGCCCAAGTGGATAAAATCGAATTCGAGACGGTTCGCGCCAGTGTGGCGATCGACGTTGGGGAAGAACAGGTGCGACTGACGGAATTTTTCGCCGAACCGGTGGTGGGGGGAGAAATCAGCGGCGGCGGAACCGTGCCCTTGCAGCCGACGGAGGCTCTGGATTTGACCTTTCAGGCCACCTCGATTCCCGGGAATGCGATCGCGGACAATTACCTAGAAGACCCCCTCCCCCTAGCGATCGGGCCGGTATTTGCCACTGCCCGCATCACCGGGTCCCCAGACGAGGCCACCACCCTGGTGGAATGGCAAGCCCTGCAAGGCACCTACCCGGCCCGGGGGGAAATTATCGCCGTGGGCGAAACCATCCTGATACCCAATACCCGCATCCAAGTCGCCGGGGGCGTCATCGCTGCCAACGGAACCCTGCGGGACGAACGATGGCGGGCTACGGTTACGGCGCAGGGTCTGCGGGCCGATCGCCTCGCCCTGCCGGCACAACCGCCGCCCATCGAAGCTGAGGGCATCCTGGACGCCCGCTTCAGCGCCTCCGGCACTCTAGATTTCAGCGTCGAAACCCTCGAAGCGATGGGTCGCGCCACCCTGACCACCACCGACGGGGGCAACCTGAGCGCCAACGCCCGTTTAAACAACGCTCAACTACAGGCCACGGTTCGCGGTGACGAGATTGCCCTAGCCAACCTGGTTCCCACCTCAGCCGCACCAGTGGCCCTGCCCGAGGTAGAAGCAAACCTCACCGCCGATATCGACTCCCTCGAACCCGATCGCCTGCGCGCCACTGCCACCGCCCGAGTGCGGGTACCCGGGGCAGTGGCGATCGCTACGGGTCGCTTAAATCGCGGGCAGTTTTCCCTCACCGCCACTACGGAAGGCGTTCCCCTCGACCCTTGGCTGACCGAACCCTTACCCGTCCCCGTCCGCATTGCCGATGCGCGCGTCACCCTGTCGGGCAATCTAGATGCCTTGCAGCCGGAAGCTCTGAATGCCACTAGCCAAATTCAGCTCAACGTGGCGGGCAATCCGTTGAATGCGCGGGTGCAGTTGCGTCGGGGGCAGTTGGTGGGTTCCGTCACCGCCAATACCGTGCCCCTGGACCCCTTCGTGCCGGCGGATTTCCCGGTTCCGGTGCAATTAGCCCGGGGTCGAGTGAACTTTGCCGGGGATATCGCCCAGTTAGATCCGAGGCAGATGTTTGCCACCACGAACTTGCAGTTACGGGTAGCGGATGCCCCGGTGGGGGTGGAGGGTCGGTTGGTGAACGGGCAGTTCCAAGCGGTGGTGAATGCGAATGGGGTACCGCTGGATCCGCTGCTGGCGGCAGACTTGCCCGTGCAGGTGGGGTTAGTCCGAGGGGAAGCGCGCTTGAGTGGGAATATCGACTCGTTGGAGCCTGAGGGGATTAATGCGATCGCCCAATTGCAGTTCTCGGTCGCAGATGCCGCCATCCGCGCCAATGCCACTGTGCGACGGGGCAATCTGGACGCTACCCTGAGTGCCAACAGCCTGCAGCTCGATCGCTTCGCCCCGGATTTACTCCCCACACCGGTGCGGGTGGATCGCTCGCGCGTCAATCTGGAAGGGGATTTGGCTTCCCTATCCCTCGCGACCCTGAATGCCTCCACCCAATTGCGCCTCACCCTGGCCAACGGTCGCGCGTTTGCCGATGGTAGCCTGAGAAACGGCAACTTTCAAGCCAGCGTCAGAGCGTCGGAAGTGCTGGTCAATGCCCTGACCCGGCGGGCGTTGCCGTTGCGCACGGAAATCGATTCCGGCAATGTCACGGTTTCGGGCACCTTGGCGGCTCTGGATCCGGCCACTTTCGACCCAGACAATCTTAACGCCACCGCGCGGCTGGATTTGAATGTGGCGGATACTGCAGCGCGAGCGAATGCCAGTTTGCGACGGGGGAATTTTCAAGCGACCCTGAGCACCGAGGAGGCGATCGCCAATCGGTTTGCTCCGGATTTGCCTGCCCCGGTGGAAATTGGGCGATCGCGGGTGACGGTGCGGGGGAATATTGACGCTTTGGATATCTTCGGCGTGGATGCCACGGCGCTGGTGCAGCTTCAGGTTGCCGATGGGCGGGTGCGCGGTCGGGGAACCCTGGAGGACGGACGTTTGGCGGCGGTGGTGAATGCTGCCGATTTGCAACTCGCTCAATTCCTGCCCGACTTGAATGCGCCTCTGGAGTTAGAGCGTGCCGCTATCACATTAGATAGCACTCTAGATAATGTGCTAAATTTCCAACCCTCCGCGATTAATGCGGATACGGAATTGGTGCTGCAATCCGGCGAGGGTCGCTTGTTTGCCCAGGGCAACTTACGCAATGGGGCGCTGCAGGCTAGGGGAACGGTGGCGGATATCGGGGTGAATCGATTTGCCCAGTTGCCGTTCCCGGTGGAGCTGTTGCAGGGGCAGTTTGCGGTGTCGGGGACGGTGCCGAATTTAGACCCGAGAGGGCTGAATGCGGAGGTGGAATTGGGGTTAGCGGTGGCCAATGCTGATGCGGTGGCCAGTGCCCGGTTGAATAATGGGGAGTTTGTGGCCACGGTAACGACCCAGGAGGTGCGAGAGAGTGATTTTGGGGAAAATTTACCCAGTACCCTGGAAATTGGCGAGGCGCGGGTGACGGTGACGGGGAACGTTCGGGAGTTCGAGCCAGGTGCGATCGATGCGCGGCTCTTGGGGCAGTTGCAGCTCGCCGGCGGCAGTGTCAGCGCTCGTGGGGCGGTGAGCGAGGGAAATTTGCGGGCATTTGTGGATGCGCGGGAGATTCAGGTGAATCAATTTGCCCCAGACTTGCCAGTGCCGGTGCAGGTGGCTACTGGGGAAGCCACGGTGCGGGGCAATCTGTCCGAGTTGGAACTCTCTACCCTGGATGCGACGACTAGAGTCGAGTTGTTGGTGGATTCTTCGTCGGTGTTCGGCAGCGGGTCTCTGGATGATGGGGCGTTTCAGGCCACCCTGTTGGCGGACGAGCTGACGGTAATCTCACAAAGGGAAAATCCGCTCCGGGTTTCTGGCGCTCGGGTGAATCTGGCGGGAAGTCTCACATCAGCGAATATCGAGGATATATATGCCGAAGCTGACGTGCAATTGGGGCTGGCTGGAGGCGAAATTCGCGGGGACGGCACGTTAAATAATGGCGACTTGAGAGCGTTTGTATATGCGTCCGGATTGGATGGGAATCAACTGGCTGCGGATTTGCCGGTGCAGGTGGAGTTAGCCGATGCGGAAGCAGTGGTGGCGGGAGATATCGCGAATCTCTCTCCCCAGGGGTTGGATGCCAGGGGAGAGGCGCGATTGCAGGTGGCGGGCGCGCCGGTGACGACGGATTTCGGGTGGAATGATGGGGCGTGGCAAGCCACGGTTCGCACGTCAAACTTGCCCCTCAATCCCTTGGTGCCGGCTTTGTCGGAACCTCTGGCACTCTCCGAAGGCACGGTGCGGGTTTCGGGCACGGCGGAATCGTTTGCCCTGGCGGAGGTGAGAGCGGGGGGTGAGGCTCGGTTGATTTTGGCGGATCCGGATCCGGAATCGGCTTTGTCGCCGTTTGCCTCGAGTATATCGCCCTTGCGGACGGCTTTTCGCTGGAATGGGGATAATTTGCAGGTCACGCAGCTCGATGCGCCGGGGTTGAATGCCAGCGGCACGGTGTTTGTGGATGTGAGGGGGGAACAAGCGCCGCAGGTGAGGGGATTTAATTTCGATGTGGCGCTAGATGAGTTTAATTTGGCGGGGTTGCCGTTACCGGTGGAGAATTTGCCGCAAGTTGCCGCTAGGGAGGGGGATGAGGTGCCGCCACCGCCGTATTTGGCGGGTGCGGTATCCTTTGCGGGGCAAGTGCGCGGGACCGCGACGCCGGATCCGGATTCGCCTTTGCCGTTTGCAGTGACGGCGACCGGGGAGATGCGGTTGGCGGATTTGCAGGTGGCGACGTTGGATTTTGAGCCGCTGATAAGTGGTCCGGTGCGGGTGAATACGGCACAAGGGGTGGAGATTGATTTGCGGGGGGATATGGATGCGATCGCGGTGACATTGGACGATCGCTTTTTCCCGGAATCGTTCTTGCTGCGACGGGGGGATACTTTGGCCCGAGGGACGGTGGAGAACCAAGTGCTGCGTTTTGTGGTGGAGGAGTTCCCGTTGGGAATTGCCAATCTGGCGTTTGACTTGCCCCCCGGACCGGTGGGGGGTGCGATTTACAGCAGTGGGGAGTACGATTTGGCCCGGAATGCAGGACGAGCAAACATTGCGGTGGCCGGTCCGAGGGTGGGGTATATTGACGCCGAGCGCTTTGTGGCAGAAGTGGCCTACGATGAGGGCCTGGTGGTGGTGGATGAGGCGCTGTTGCGTTTGGGCGAAAGTGAGTATCGGTTGGCAGCGCGCGCCGTGTTGGCGGAAAATCCCAGCTTTGAAGGGCAAATTGAGGTGGTGGAAGGTCGGGTCCAGGATGTGTTGCAGGCACTACAGTTATTTACTGTGGAAGACGCGCAGCGGGGGTTGACGCCACCGGATTATGCGGGGTCGGAGCAGTTGGATTTGATTTCGGTGGGATTGCCCGGGGAACGCTTGCTGACGCAGTTACGGCGGTTGTCGGAAATCGCGACCTTGGTGCAGCAGCAGGCGGCGATCGCTCGCCAACCGGGGGTGCCGGAGATTATTAAGGTGCGCGGCGAGTTTGATGGGGAGATTACTTTTGCCGGTACGGCGCAAACCGGAGTGGAGGCGAATTTTGATATTGTTAGCGATGGCTTGCAGTGGTTTACGCAACGCCCCTATCAGGCGGTGGTGGGCGATCGCGTGGTATTGCGCGAGGGGCGGGTTGTTGATATTGAGGAGGCGATCGTCCGTGGCAGTTTTGCCAATGGGGTGGTGACGTTGCTCCCTGCGCGAATTCGCACGGAGGAGAGTTTGATTTCGTTTAGCGGTGCGATCGGGGGAGAAAATCAGTCGGGACAATTGCGGGTGGAAAATTTGGCGGTGGATTTGATTCGCAATTTTGTGGAATTGCCGGATAATTTTGATGTGGAAGGGTTGGTGAATTTACGGGCGACTCTGGCGGGAAGTGTGGAAAATCCCCAGTCGCGCGGAGAAGTTTGGTTGGATAATGGCACGGTGAATGGGGAGGAGATTCCCGGATTGCGCGGGGCGTTTAGTTACGATCGCTCTCGGTTGAATTTTAGCAGTATCGCACCGGAGGATTTGCGGGTGAGTGCCAGCGTGCCTCTTCCGCCGACGCCGGGGAATGATGAGTTTAGTTTGAGCGTGGATATCGAGGATGATGGGTTGAGTTTGATTGATGTGGCCACCGGACAGCAGGTGGAATGGGTGGAGGGTAGCGCAACGGTGGAGTTTCAGGCGCAGGGGCGGTTGGATCCGGAGGCAGGGGTCATTGAGGATTTGGTCGCCACGGGAAGTGCGGCGATCGCTAATGCGACAATTGACGCCCAGGCACTCCCGGAACCGCTGACAAATGTCACGGGGACGGCGCAGTTTGAGCGCGATCGGATCGTGGTGGAGGGCATCCGGGGCGAGTTTCGTGAAGGTGAGGTATTGGCGCAAGGAGTGTTGCCGATCGATACCCCCACATCCCAGGTGGAGAATCCGCTAACTGTGCGCTTGGATGAGTTAAGGCTGAATTTAAAAGGGTTATATGAAGGCGGTGTGGACGGGCAGATCGCGATTACCGGCACGGCCCTAGAACCGGATTTGGGTGGCGAAATTCTGCTGTCTGATGGCACCGTGTTGCTGCCCAGCGACCCCTCCGGTCAAGCAGCGGCAAATGGAGCACCTGGGGCAGGGGATGAGGAGCAATTCGGGGTGGAGTATGACGGTTTGCGGGTGGTTCTCGGAGAGGATTTGAAGATTAGCAGTCCGCCCTTGTTGCAGTTTGTGGCCAGTGGGGATTTAACGATTAATGGGTTTATCGACGATCCGCGCCCGCAAGGAACGATTCGTTTGGATCGCGGATTGGTGAATTTGTTTACCACTCAGTTCCGATTGGCTCGAGATGCGGAAAATGTGGCGGTGTTTACGGGGACGTTGAATCCATATTTGGACGTGCGATTGGTGGCAAACGTGCCGGAAGTGCGAAATACTAATTTGGTCTCGGTGGCGTCCCAGAGTGAGGTGAATGACCCCATCGAGACCACGATCGGCGATGGGGAAACGATTCGGGTGATTGCTTCGGTGGAAGGAAGGGCCTCTCAGTTGGAGCAAAATCTGGAGCTGAGCAGTTCCCCGGCGCGCAGCGAACAGGAAATTGTGGCGCTGATTGGTGGTGGGTTTGTCAATACGTTTGGTCAGGGAAATACTACCTTGGCACTGGCGAATATTGCCGGGAATACTCTGCTGTTGGATGTGCAAAATTCGATCGCCAATGCTCTGGGGTTAAGCGAATTTCGTCTCGGGCCTGCGATCGTCGATCGCGGCAGTTTCGAGCAGTTGGCTTTAGAGGTGAAAGCTGGGGTCGATATTACTTCTAATTTCTCGGTTTCTGTGGAACGAGTTCTGGTGGATGAAAGACCCACGGATTTTAGTGTCCGCTATCGGATTAATGATGAGGTGATTCTGCGCGGCGCTACGGATTTTGATGACAACCACCGCGCTTTGTTTGAGTACCAATTGCGCTTTTAATATCAAGTTCGCCGGAATCGATGAAAAAATTAGTCCGATTTTAGGAGGCGGAAACCGAGGTGCGGGGGTGGCGGGGAGAGTGACAGCGACGCCTCGCGCGATCGCCAATTCACTTTAACCCACTTCAACAATTGCTCGCTTGGATCCGATACTGAAATAATCCACTGTCAGTGCTTGGGGTGCGATCGCAATCCCATTGGGTCAAACTTCCGGGAAAACTCTACTTGAAAATTACGGCTTCCCGGCGGTTGTCAATCGCGATTCGCGGCATCATAGTCAGTGGGCCTGAAATGGTTTCGACGGTTTTGTGAAAGCGACATCGTGACCCAGGCCGAGAGCGAGTCTTCTCTCGTAAATCTCAGACTCAAAACCAAAGTAACTGCGAACAACATCGTTCCTTTCGCTCGTCAGACACTCACCGTTACTGTCTAAAACTCTCTCACAGATTCGAGCGGTCTGCAATTTGACTCCGTTAAGAATTGCGGACAAAACCCCAACGGATGCTCTAGCACGAGTTTTCCGATGTAGTGCTAGCTAAGCGTTCATTCGGAATTCCCTCATCCGGGACAAAGGATGAATTCTCACTCATGGGATTAAATGAGCTAAGCTTGTGAACGAGCGATCGGCGAATAGCAAAATCGGACAGGAGTTCGACTCTCCTCAGATCCATTTTTCTTTCACATCTGTCAAAACTGCCAGTGGTTTCCCCCACTGGCAGTTTTTGCTGTGGACAATTGGTTAAATATCCATCCCGTGGCTTTCATCCTCAACTTTTAACGCTCAGTCGGACAATCGACAAGGATAAAATAATGACAAACAACACCATGCCAATGCTACAAGCATAGCCAATTTCTAACTCTTGGAATGCTTTTTCATATAAATAATAAACAATTGTTTTAGAACTATTCAGCGGCCCGCCTTGGGTCATCACGTACACTTCTTCAAACACTTTCGTTGCCGCAATGGACGAAATCACCGCCACGAGGAGCAAATACGGACGCATCAAAGGCACTGTAATATCCCAATGCTTGCGAATGCCATCGGAACCGTCGAGTTCTGCTGCTTCATACAGCTCTGGACTAATCGATTGCAACCCCGCTAAATAAATCATCATGTAATATCCCAATCCTTTCCACACCGTAACGGTCATTACGCTAAATAAGGCAAGGTCGGGACTGGTTAACCAGCCAATTCCCTCTCCTTCACTGACTAAACCAATTCCTCGTAGCAGTTGATTGAATAGTCCATTGTCGGCATAAAGCCATTTCCACGCAATTCCCGCTACCACCATCGAAATCACCACTGGGGTGTAAAACGCGGCTCTAAACGCACTAATGCCGCGCAATTTTTGGTTGACTAAAATAGCGAGTCCAAGGGGTAAAACCACCAACAAGGGAACTACAAAAACCAGATAAACTAAGGTGTTGCGAAGCGTTTCCCAAAACAGGCGATCGCTCAACAAACGCCGCAGGTTGGCCAGTCCCACCCAGGTCGGCGGTTGGGTAAGGTCGTATTCATATTGCGTGAAACTCAGGTAAAAAGCTTGTAATGCAGGCCAAAATACCGTGAAAGTTAGGATTATCCCGGCGGGAAGTAAAAATAAATAAGGCGTGTAGTTCATTTTCGAGAAGGGGCGATCGCCCAAAAATTTTCGTACCCCAATGATTTTTTCTCGCCCGGTTTTCATTATCGATTCAAAGGAGATTTTTTTCATAACATCAGATGGTATTGGTCATTGGTCATTAACAACCCGCTTAATCGCCTTGGTAGACATCGATGGGCAGTTTGACGGTAACGGTGGTACCGATACCGAGTTCGCTTTCGAGTTCCACTTGTCCGCCGTGTAGTTGAACGCATTTTTGTACGATTGCCAATCCCAGACCGGTGCCGCGAATGGTGCCCACATTGGTAGCGCGTTGGAAAGACTCGAACAGGTGTTGCGTCTCTACTTTAGGAATGCCAATGCCCGGGTCTTGAATGCGGAAAATTGCCAGGAGAGACGGGGCATTTTGCGTGTTTACCAATGGGGTATTCGAGGGATGACAGGTGAGTTCTAGCTTGATTTCGCCGCCGTCGGGGGAATATTTAATGGCATTAGAAAGGAGGTTTTTGAGGATTTGGCGCAGTAATTTCGGATCGAGAATGACCTCGATCGCCTGGCGATCGCAGATCCACTGAATGTGATGGCGATCGCTCTTGGTGCTGTTCATTTCTTCGATGAGCTGGGTGCAAAATCCCACTAACTCCACCGGGGTGGGGTTAAACCTCAGTTTTCCGCTTTGCGCCTCACCGACCAACATGATATCTTCCACCAAAGCGGTCATGTATTCTATAGCGGTTTCTATCCGATTAAAATGAGTTTGCTTTTTTTCCTCCTGCCATCCATCGCCGTAAACTTGGAGTAATTCGCTGGATGATAAAATCACGCTCATCGGGGTGCGAAATTCATGGGAAATGGTGGTAATCAAGCGGCTTTTTAATTCGCTCAGTTCCTTTTCCAGTTCTAAAGAGCGGCGGATTTCGGCTTCAGCTAAGGAGCGTTCTTTGATTTCAGTTTCCAGGCGGATTCTTTCTTTTTCTAGGGCTTCGGTTTGCTGGCGGGCACTGATATCGCGAAAGACATAAACCGCGCCAATAATTTTATTATTTTCGTCATTAATCGGGGCTACAGTATCGTCAATGGGAATTTGACGTCCGTCTTTAGCAATCAGTAGGCGATCGCAACTGGCTGTCCACCCGCGATCGACCGGTGAAGGCTCGTCAATATTTTCGAGGGAGATTTCGTTGCCTTCTGCTAGCTGCAAATTGTGTTTACCGGGCGCTTCTGGGTAAGGAAGATGAGCTGAGGGATTGACAATGCAAAAGACTTCTGAAACATCTTTTCCCAGAGCTTGCGATCGCCTCCAGCCGGTAATCGATTCGGCAACGGGATTAATAAAACGGATAATTCCGCCAGCGTCAGTGGCAATAACCGCCTCGCCAATGGAGTGCAAAGTGGTAGCAAACCATTGCTGACTTTGTTTTAATTCTTGTTCGAGTTGATGGCGATAAATGGCCATCTCGATAGTAGTTTTAAGATAGTTGGCTTCTAAAGGTTTAACTAAATAGCCGAAAGGAGTGGTCAGCTTAGCGCGCTGTAAGGTTTCTTCATCACTAGATTCTGTTAAATAAACCACCGGAATATTGAAGCGATCGCGGATTTGTTTGGCAGCACTGACCCCATTTATTGTTCCGGATAAATTCAGATCGATCAACACCACATCGAGTTGACGATCTTTTGCTGCTGCAATTGCCGCTTCTCCGGAGGTGACAGCGATCGGCACTTGATATCCCAAGTTTTCTAACATTTTTTGAAGTTCGAGCGCCTGGATCTGCTCATCTTCAACCACTAAAATTTGTTGATTGGCCACGATCCGTACTTCCTGCGTTTAAATGACTACGATGGGGAACAGCTCATCAGACAAAGAACCAAAAAAAGGATCGGGAATGAATTGCTGCGAGCAATCCTGTAGTTGCACTCAGAGATGTTTTGAGCTGCGATCGCCATCTTGTTCCAAAGGGTCGCCGGGGGAGGTTAATCAAGGGAGTGAAGCTACAGGTTAAGGCGTCGGGGGCGATCGCCGGTTTGGAGATCCCCCTTGTAAAGCGGGTGCGGGAGACGCGAACCACCCAGAGCAAGCGATCGAGAGGGGGGTATAACAATTGAGAACTCAGAACCCAGGAATTGAGAAAGTTTTTAGGTTTTAACGGTGGATTTTGTGGATTGTTTCAACTTTCCCCTGGTATCTTTGTCCACTTGCCCCCTCATCGGTTTAATCCGCTTGGTAAATAGGCAGCACCACAAACACGGTGGTTTCTTCTTCGGGAATGCTTTCGATGGTGAGTTTGCCGCTGTATAATTCGGCAAGACGTTTGCCGATCGCGATCCCGAGTCCGGATCCTTGTTGTTCGTAGATTTTGCGCTCGAATTGCATATATGCCCCGTGATTGGCGATTTGTTCGCGAGTCATGCCCCGCCCTTTGTCCATCACCGTCAGGGTATAAGAATGGGTGCCGCTGGTGCTACCGCAAACGGCGATCGGGGTTCCGCTTTCAGAATACTTGCATGCATTATCCACTAATTCTTCCACAATTTTGTGCAGGTGAATCTCGGAAATTGCCAAAGTCGCCTCTTCCAGGTCCAGTTGTAGGTCACTTTCGCGCTTTGCTTGTTGTGCTTTCCGTTGCGCGCTAGCGGAAATGGTGCTGCGGGCGGAACTCATTGCATCTTGACGCAGAACGTCCATCCGTTGCGGTTGATGAGCGGCGAGTTCGAGTTCGGCATAGAGCAAATAATTTTGAATCAGTCGATTTAACCGTTTTGCCGAAGACTGGATATCCAGTAACATGGTTTGGATTTCTGGTTTTTCCAGGTCTTCAAACTCATCGAACAGCAGTTGAGAATAGCCCAGGATGCCATTGAGCGGCGTTCGCAATTCATGGGGGAGAGCGTGAGCGATGTTACTGCTTAACTCTTCGAGTTTTTTTTGCGTATTTTTTTCGCTGACTTCTTGTTTTTGGATGCGAGTAGCGATCGCGGCAAGCAGTTCTTCCCGGCTAAACGGCTTGGTTAGATAATCATCTGCCCCGAGTTCCATGCCTTTGCGGGTGTCGGATTTATCTGCTTTAGCGGTGAGAAAAATAAACGGAATCGTTGCGGTTTGTGGATTTTTTCGCAATTCGGTCAAGACGCCATAGCCATCGATTTCGGGCATCATTACATCGCAGACGATTAAATCGGGCACTTCTTCGGTTGCCACTTGAATCCCCTGGTGACCGTTTTCGGCTGCGATCGCATCAAAGTCTTCCGCGTCCAACAGGTCTACTAGGTTTTCTCGAACTGCTGTTTCGTCTTCAATTACTAGAATTTTCTTCATTGTTTTTCCGGTTAATTAAATTTAGTTTACGCAACAACCTTGCATTTTCTGGGGAGAGAAAGTTTTGCAGGTTAGACACTTGATTGAGTAGGGCAATTTCTCTGGCGCATTCTTGTTGCAAAACCTGCAAGTATCGCTCTCGCGCTTCCCCTTCTGGTGAGTTTTTGAGCATGTGAATCGCCATGTTAATATTGGAAAGGGGATCGCGCAACTCCTGAGAGAGTTTTTGCAATAAGTCCTCTTTGGTGTCGAGAATCTGCCGCAATTCCTGCATTTGTTTTTGCAGCGCCTGGGTTCTGCGTTGCTCGGTTTGGTATTCTTGTAACATGGCGGCATGCTTTTCCAGTCTAATGGCGATCGCGGCGACCAGTTCATCTCGGGTAAAGGGTTTGGTCAGATAATCATCTGCACCCAGTTCCATTCCCAGACGCAGATCGCTTCGGTCTGCTTTCGCCGTTAGAAAAATAAAGGGTATTTTAGCAGTATTCGGATCTTCGCGCAACTCTATGAGTACGCTGTAACCATCCATCTGCGGCATCATTATGTCACAAATGATTAGATTTGGCTGTTCTTTTTTTGCCAAATCTACCCCGACTCGACCATTCGGCGCGCCGATCGCTGCAAACTCCTCTGCTATCAGCATTTCTACCAGATTGTAGCGAACAGATTTTTCATCTTCGATGACAAGAATCTTTGTCATGGTTAACCGTCCTTTAATGACGCCTGTAAAGTGATTTGGCGGGCAACTCGCGCCGTTTTTGCTAGCCGAGGCGATCGCGATCGCGATCGCCCGTTTGAACAATTACTTCCCGGTTTTCGAGCGTTTGCGGCTAAATTGAGAGCCTCCTTCCTTGCTTTTCACAGCACAATTCACAGCAGTGCTTTGCCAGGGCGATCGCGATCGCGGCGAGGTTCCACTATCTCGATTGTACGGGAATCACCGCCATGCGATCGCCGTTGGCCAGCATGGCTTCAAATTCCGCCGCACTCACGGGACGGCTAAACAAATACCCTTGCATTTTGTCGCAATTTTTCTCGCACAAGTAAGCCAGTTCTGGTTCGGTTTCCACTCCCTCTGCTATCACTTTCAAATTTAAACAATGCGCCATTTGGATAATCGCATTCGTCAGCGCCGTATTGGTAGAATTTCTCGGAATATTTTGCACGAAGCAGCGGTCAATCTTTAACGTATCAAATGGAAATTGCTGCAAGTAACTTAACGAAGAATATCCCGTGCCAAAATCATCCAGACTAATCGAAAATCCCAAGGCTTTTAATTTTTTCAATTTCTCTATTGTTTCTGCCACATTTTGCACCAATATGGTTTCCGTTAGTTCTAATTCCAGCCACCTTGGATCTAAGTCAATTTCTCGGACAATTCGCGCCAAGTTTTGGCTGAAATCCGGTAAATTGAACTGTCGTAAGGAAAGGTTTACAGCAATTCGCACCGATGGCAACCCAGCGCTTTGCCAGCGTCGGACTTGTTCGCAGGCAGTTCGTAACACCAATTCCCCTAGGGGCATAATTAAGCCAGTTTCCTCAGCTAAAGGAATAAATTTTCCCGGAGAAATGAGTCCTTTTTCCGGATGCTGCCAACGAACCAACGCTTCTGCACTGACAATTTTGCCGGTTTCTAAAGACACCACCGGTTGATAGTACACCACAAATTCAGAGCGTTCTAACCCATAGCGCAGATTCGCTTCCAAAATCAGATCTTCGAGTTGGGAGGTTTCGATCTCGCGGGTGTAAAACTGATATTGATTGCCGCCGAGTTGCTTGGCATGGGACATGGCAACATTGGCATTTTTCATCAACGGATCGATGCCATCGCCATCCTGGGGATAACGACTAATGCCGATGCTGGCAGTGAGAAAGATTTCGTGACCATCTAGGCGAAAGGGTTGCGCGATGGTCTCGAGGAGAGTTTGGGCGAGCGGTAAGGAGGAATTTTCCGGGGACAAAGGGCGATCGCTCTGGGTTGGCTTCGGGGTTGCCGAACCGAGAATAATCCCAAATCGATCGGCATTCAATCGCGCTACTATATCGGTTTCTCCCAAGCACTGGAGTAACCGTTCTGCCACTTGTTGCAACAGGCGATCGGCGTCCCCTGGACCCACGGTTTTATTGATCCGACTAAATCGGTCTAACCCAATCACCAAAATCGGAATTGTCTGATTTTTAGCTGCCGCGCGATCGCGAATCTGATAAAATTGCTCTCGCAGCAACAGTTGATTCGGAAGTTGAGTCAGTCCATCATAATGAATCGCTGTATTGAGCTGCGCTTCCACCTGTTGCAAAGAGGCCATTAAGCGGTTTTTTTCCCGCGCATATCCCCCATACATGGCGGCATGTTTTGCCAGTCTGGCTTCAATGGCTCCCAGCAATTCTTTCCGCCGAAACGGTTTGGTTAAATAATCATCCGCGCCTTGGTTCATCCCTTCGCGAATGTCGGTTTTTTCCCCTTTTGCCGTGAGAAAAATAAACGGGATCGTTGCCGTTGCCGGATTATTTCGCACTGCACTCAGTACGCCATATCCATCCAGTTCTGGCATCATCACGTCGCACAGAATCAAATCGGGAACCTGTTGCTGGGCTAATTGCACTCCCAGGTGACCGTTTGGAGCGCCAATCGCCACAAAATCAACCGTGTCTAAAATCTCTAAAATGTTGTTTCGGACTAATTCTTCGTCTTCTATCACTAAAATTTTTTTCATATTCATTCCTCGTTCGAACGCTCGATATTTGCCATGCCTTCGAGAACCTGGATTGACGGGAAGTGATTTAGGCGATTCGCAAAAAAATTATTTTGCTGCAATCTTCTCCTCGGTTTAGACGGTGTTCTCTCGATATTAGCATTTTATTTTCCTCGGATATCCTTTTCCCTATTCCCCAGCAAGCATTGCCAGGGTTACGGAGCCTTTGACCCATCTTTTCTCTGGCCGGTAATTAAATTAAACTGACGTAACAGTTTAAAATTCTCTACCGTCAGTAAATCCTGCAATTCCGACACTTGATTGATCAGATTAATCTCCCGATCGAATTCTTCCTGCAAAATCTCTAAATAGCGATCGCGCGAAACATCCGTGGGCGTGCTTTTTAGCATGTGAATGGCCAGATTAATCTTAGAAAGAGGATTTCGCAAGTCTTCGATCAGCTTTTTCAACAGTTCCTCTTTCGTATTATTCAATTGCTCGAGTTCGTGCATTTTGCTCTGTAGTCCCTCGGCGCGTTGGCGCTGGCTCTCGTACTGCTGCATAACGAGCGCTTTTTTCACCAACCGAGAGTCGATCGCTTCGAGCAGTTCTTTACGTCGAAACGGTTTAGTGATATAATCATCAGCTCCTAAATTCA
This sequence comes from Phormidium sp. CCY1219, assembly GCF_035615515.1. GTDB lineage: Bacteria > Cyanobacteriota > Cyanobacteriia > Cyanobacteriales > Laspinemataceae > CCY1219. Next base: position 33,753 of record NZ_JAJENT010000734.1, on the reverse strand, counting down.
TTCCCTGACGTAAATCTGTTTGTTCGGCTTTTGCAGTAAGAAAAATAAACGGAATCGTCGCCGTCACCGATTCTTCGCGCAGTTTGGCCAAGACCTCGTGCCCGTCGAGTCCGGGCATCATAATGTCGCATAAAATCAAATCTGGCAAATGTTTCTTCGCCAGTTCTATGCCGATGGCACCATTTTCGGCTCCAATCCCTTGAAACCCTCCGCCTTCGAGGATTTCTAAAATATTGGTTAACACGGCTTGTTCGTCTTCAATGACCAAAATGGTTTTCATGGCGTTTGCTCCGGTTGACTAATAACAGGGTGAGGATAACCGCCCTTCTCAGACAAGACTTCTCTTTTTACTTTTTTTACTGTAATCTGTTCCCTGCTTTCGGGCGATCGCGAATGACCTCAACACTACAAATTTGGAGACCTCAAGGAGGTACATCCACCCTCGGATCTCAAGGCGATCGATGAGGGCCATTGGGGTCTGACACCACCGGAGGCCACCCCAACCTCCGGGGCAAGGGAAGCGACAAAAATTGCCAACATTGAATGATCTCTCCCGAACTCGCCGCACTCGCGGCGCAGCAAAAGCCCCAGTACCCTTGGGAGTGCATCACGGAATCGGCAAGCGCTTCCCACCATCCAATAACTTTTGAAACTCCTGAGCCGGTAAAGGTCTGCTATATAAATAGCCTTGCATGGCGTTACAGTGATGTTCGCACAGAAACTTCAGTTCGGTGTCGGTTTCTACCCCTTCGGCGATGGTTTGCAAATTTAGCGATCGCGCCATTTGCAAAATCGCTTCGGTCAAGGCCGCATTTTTCGGGTTGCTGCTTAATTCGCGCACGAAGCAGCGATCGATTTTCAACGTATCAAAGGGCAGTTTTTGCAAATAACTTAAGGACGAATATCCCGTGCCAAAATCGTCAATGGAGACCTGTATCCCCAACTCGCGGATTTCCTGAAACCGGGCAATGGTGGCATCGATGTTTTGCACCACCATCGTTTCGGTTAATTCTAATTCCAACCATTGCGCTTCGAGTTCGGTCTGCTCTAATATCTCGATTAAACGCTGTTTGAGCTGGGACTGGCTGAATTGCCGACCGCTGAGGTTTACTGCAATTCGCAGGGGATCGAAGCCGGTATCGCGCCACGCTTTGGCTTGCAAGCACGCGGTTTTTAGCACCCACTCTCCCAAGGGAATAATCAATCCGGTTTCTTCGGCGAGGGGAATAAATGACGCCGGGGAAATGATGCCGCGTTCGGGATGCTGCCAGCGCACTAAGGCTTCTGCACCAATAATCTGCCCGCTGCTCAAATTCACCTGGGGCTGATAGTACACCTCAAATTCTTCTCGTTCGATCGCATATCGCAAGTTGGTCTCGAGGGTGAGTCTTTCGGGAGCAGAAATCTGTAGCTGCGGTCTGTAAAATTCATATTGATTCCCGCCTTGCTCTCTGGCGGCAAACATGGCGGTTTCGGCATGGGCGATCGGGGTGTCGATCTCGGTGCCATCTCGAGGATACAGGCTAATGCCAATACTGGCACTGAGAAATATTTCTTGGCCGTTAATAATAAACGGGATGGATAAACTATTGAGTAGAATCTGGGGAATATTGGCAGCCGCGTCCTCTCTCTCCACCGGGTTCAAAATTAAGGCAAATTGATCCGCACTCAAGCGGGCGATAAAGTCTTCGCTACCGATGCAAGTGGCGAGTCGCGAGGCGATCGCCCGCAATAAGCGATCGCCGTTGCTCGGCCCTAAGCTTTCGTTGATTCGATTGAACCGATCGATGTCCACGCAAACAATCGGCACCAGTTTATCCCGATCCCCATTCCGGGCAAATTCCTCTGCGATCTGGTGCAATCGCGATCGCAATTGCCGCTGGTTCGGTAGTCCGGTGATTTCGTCGGTGTTGAGCAACTGGTTGAGCTGCGCTTCGAGTTCTTTGGTCCTTGAGCTATAGCGTTGCTCTACGGCGTTTTGTTTCTTCAACCGGGTGGCGATCGCACACAGCAGCTCGTCTCGACTAAATGGCTTGGTTAAATAATCATCTGCCCCTAACTCCATTCCTTGTCGCCAGTCGGTTCGACTGGCTTTGGCGGTGAGAAAAATAAACGGGATAATCGCCGTCACCGGATCCTTTCTCAATTCACTGAGGACGCCGTAGCCATCTAATTGCGGCATCATTACGTCGCATAAAATTAAATCGGGACTCTCTTCCCGGGCAAGCTGCACCCCATAACGGCCATTGTCTGCTTCAATCGCATCGAAATCCTCTGCATCGAGCAGTTCCATGATATTGGAGCGCACGGAGTCTTCGTCTTCAATCACTAAAATCTTTGTCATGGTCAATACGGTTTAGGGTACTGAGCGCAATAGCATCCATCCCGACGGGTAAAAAAAGTTGAAAGTGTTTGGTCAACCATCTACAATGCGGGCTAATGGAATGTCGATCGTTTCATGGGTAAGGGTTTTTACCTCTGGAGATGTTTCTATTTTGACAGGCTCTGTGGCAAAATCCTGGTTTCGGTTAAAACTGGCCTGTTGCTCTATGTTCCCCTACATCTGCCCTCTGTGACCAGTGCGATCGCTCCTCCAGAAGGTATCTGCTTCTCCCCGCCTTTCCCTCAATTGCCTCTGCTTGGGTGAACTGCGCGCCACTTTGACCTATCATTAAAAGTTGAAAATCGCTAGTTATCATTCACTCAAAGATCGCAACTATGGATATTCTCAGTGTGGGTTGGGCCGCTATTCTGGCTGTGTTCACTTTCTCGATTACGATGGTGGTTTGGGGTCGCAACGGTTTCTAAACCCTTTGCCGTTCGCCCAGGGACTCGTTCCCATCTCTACCACGGACAACTTTAAAATAGAGCAGGCTGACTTGCCCCCCGGTAAGTCAGCTTTGTTGTATCTGCAATGGCCTTACATTCATTCGGAGGGATAAATATGGCTGAAAAACTCATTCTAATGATAGTCGGGGATTTTGTGGAAGATTATGAGGTGATGGTTCCCTTCCAAGCCCTACAAATGGTGGGCCATACGGTGGATGCGGTCTGCCCCGACAAGAAGGCAGGGGATCTGGTTCGCACTGCGGTTCACGATTTTGAGGGCGACCAGACCTATAGCGAAAAACCGGGTCACAATTTTGCCCTGAATGCGACCTTCGATGCGGTGGATCCGGCGCGTTACGATGCTTTGGTTATCCCTGGCGGTCGCGCCCCGGAATACCTTCGCCTCAATCAAAAGGTCCTGGACATGACTCGCCATTTTGCTGATGCAAATAAGCCGATCGCGGCCATCTGTCACGGGTTGCAACTGTTGGCGGCGGCGGGAGTCCTCCAAGGCAAACGCTGCACGGCTTATCCGGCTTGCGGTCCGGAGGTCTCTCTGGCTGGGGGCGAGTATGTGGAAACGCCGGTCGATCGCGCGGTGGTGGATGGCAATCTGGTGACGGCCCCGGCTTGGCCGGCTCATCCGGCTTGGTTGGCTGAGTTTCTCTGCTGTTTTGGGCACGAAAATCGAACACCGGGAAATGGCTGAGGTTTAGCTGTCTTCCTCCCACCCTCTCCCCGGTTCTGTGCCGATTGGCTTTAACGTTCTACCCACGCCCTAGCTGACCCTGGGGCGGTTTTTTTGCGGCGGATTTTCCCGGGGGAATTGGCTCAAAACCAGTTCCACCAAGAGGCGAGCATTCTCCAAAAGCGATCGCCTACCAGGGCAGATAGTATGCCGCAACTCAATGCAAGAATCGCGATCGTCAACAGCGCACCGCCAATGGTCATCCCATCCCATACGAAAAATATGGCAATGAAGGTGCCTACTAGCCCCCCGACTCCAAACCGCACGCTAATCTGAAACCCGTCGGGGCGGCGTTTGGGATCCCTATTTTGGCTCATGGGACGTCATCCCTTGTTTTTTAAAAGAATGTGGCCGAGTTGATTTCTCCTGAACTTAGCATTTGCTGGCGGTTTTGCCTACTACTTTCTGAAGATTCTCGGCTAAATGCAGTCTCCTATACCATATTTTTGTCATTACGGTTATTAACTTTACAAAAGTTTAATAAAAATTTGTTAATAATAGATGATATAGCGCCACTTATCTGTGAAGAGGACTCTTAAATATGGCTTTAAATACGCAAATTGAAATCCGCCATCTGGAATCGATGACTTCGGGCACTACGGAGTTTTATACCCCGCACTCGAGTCACGAGACGATGTTAGTTCAGGTGCGATCGCGCGCCGTGGAAGATTTATTCGTGCATCGCTTTCAAACAGATCAACTGCTGGTGGTGCGCGGCAGTTTTGTGTTAGTAGTATTGCAGAATCGCCGATATCAGTACATTCCCCTAAGCGATCGCTGTGGCAAGGTGGTCACCATTCCTCCCGGCGTGGTTCACAGCGCGATTAATTTAAACGACGAACCTTGTTTGATGGTTAATGCGGTCCTGCGACAGGGTTCCCCCCACCCCAAGGATTATCGTCCCCTGAAACCCCCGATTCCTTACGATTTGACCGCCGCTCGTAGGGCATTGGATCGGCTTAATCTTACCGCGATCGGTTAATTATGCCCCTATTAAACGTTAAAGTTAAACCCAATTCCAAACAACAAAATATCTCCGAAGAACCCGATGGCACTCTGACAATCCGTCTCAAATCTCCCCCAGTGGATGGCAAGGCTAATGCCGAGTTAATTAAACTGTTGTCCAAACGCTTCAATGTGCCTAAATCTCAAATTACCATTAAGTCCGGTTTGTCCTCCAAAAACAAACTCATCGAATTGCCTTAATTCCACTGGCGTTGCTGGTGCGCTTTCACGGGTAGGCTGGGCAACGAGTTGCTTACCCTACAGCTCCGGCAAAGCAATTTGTGCATTGCATAATTCTCCTGCCTGACCCATCCGCTTCATTCATTATACCCGCTGCCCCTTTTTTTGTCAATCGGTTCCGGCAACAATTTTCCGCCGCAGATTGCAAATTCACAATACTATATTGGCCAAAAAATGATACATTACAAACCGCAAAGAAAAAAATAACCGAACCCTATTTTGAAACAGACATCGTGGAATCTTTAACCTCCCAATTCACCAACCCCACCGCCAACCCCTCGCCAATGTCCACCATTTGGCAAGATAGTCTCACCGTTTTATGGGGAGATTGGCTAGATTTGCGCGTGCGGATCGTGCAAGTTGCCGCATCGGGACTCGTATCGCCACTAATTTACATTCTCGCCTTTGGGTTGGGGTTGGGAAGCACCATTAGCCCCGCAATGGGTAACAGTTACTTAGAATTCATGCTCCCGGGAATGGTTGCTCTGTCTTCCATGACGATTAGTTTTGCCGGTACCGTCTTTTCCATTTGCGGCGAAAGACTGTTTACCAAAAACTTTGAAGAAATGCTACTGCTACCAATCCATCCCCTGGCATTGTACCTCGGTAAAATGATGGCCGGTATTTTGCGCGGGTTGATGACCTCCGGTTCGGTTTTGCTCGTGGCAATTGTATTTACCGGGAAAATTTGGAGCTTTCTCAACCCCTTATTCTTGCTGGTTTTGCTCTTCAATTGCGCCGTATTTTCCGGGTTGGGCGTGCTGGTTGGATTGAACGTCAAATCCCTGGAAAGTGTGGGAATTTACAATAATTTTATCATCGTTCCCATGTCATTTTTAGGGGCGACGTTCTTTGAGCCCGCACAGCTTCCGGCGGCGCTTAAAAGTCTGGTTTACTTACTTCCGCTCACCTATACCAGTATCGGTTTGCGTGCTGCTGCTTATCAGGGGTTAGAGAATTTTCCCTGGTACAGTATTGCGGTGTTACTCGGCGGCACCATTGTGCTTTCGATTCTCGGGGCGAAGAAGTTTGCCAACCAACAAGATTAGATTGGGTTGCAGAATGGTTTTCTTTCCCAGACGCAGGTCTGGGAATGTTTTTTCGCGCCACTGCTGCATTTTTCCCGGTGCAATGTTGAGGGCGATCGCCGATCGGGCATGTTCGCGAGGTGGAGGGATTCCCTGAGCTGTTAAATTGCTGTATATTGGAGAAAGCCTGCAAGCAGAGCAAATAAAGTGGGGTTTTTAGAGAAAAATGTAAAATGAGTCAGCAACAACTAAGTTACAGCAGCGTGGACATCTTTCTGGCGTGCCATAATGCGATCGCCCAAAAAGTTTTAATTCAGCGCGTAAGCCGGAAAGACAAAGAATTTCACTTTCAAAATTGGTTTGAGGAAAGGCTGAAAGAAGCGACCATTGACTACGAGCAACAAGGCCGCAATTCTTACCCGGATTTTACCCTAGTTGAAACGGCGGAAGGATATGAAGTTAAAGGTCTAGGTTTCCCTGGTCGAGAGGCAGATTACGATTGCAATAGTCAAGTGCCTATTGGCTATCATAACGGTAGAGTCATTTACTATGTCTTTGGAAGCTATTCTTCAGCAGCTACGGAGAATGAGTATCCAGTCATCGATTTGGTCATCTGTCATGGTGACTTTTTAAATGCCGATCGCGAGTACGTTCACAAAAATAAAAGTTTTACCGGTTTTGGCAGTTACGGCGACCTAAAAATTCGCGATCGCAAAATGTACATTGCGCCAACTCCTTACGGACTTGTTAGAGGAGCAGATCGCCAAATTACCCTAATTCTACCCGAGTATTATGGCCGCGATTCGAGGCTAGAAGTGGTGGGACAACTGACTCGTGTAGAAGCCGATCGCCTTGTTATCGGCTATTCCTTCGATTTGACCACCAACCAGCTAACTCCTCGTTACCAATCTAACCCTTCAGCAGGCCAGATTCATTCTTTTATCGCCTATAGAGCCAAGGGAATAGGTGGGCCGACTGTCGCTTTGAAAAATTCGTAAATCACAATTCAAATTATCCATGAATAATTCACCCAAATCATTATTGCCCAATCTTGCTTCCAATCCAGGCTATTCCGTTCTCAGTTTATTTTCCGGTGCTGGGGGACTGGATTTAGGATTTGAAGCAGAGGGATTTCAGCTTCGAGAAGCCATTGATATTAATCCGTGGTGCGTGAAAACCCTGCGGGAAAACCGTCCGCAATGGAAGATAATTTTAGATGACGTTCGGAGTTATTCTCCGCAACTCAAAGAAGCCCCGGATGTGCTATTAGCGGGAGTTCCTTGTCAGGGATTTTCCCTAGGCGGAAATCGTCAAGAAGCCGATCGCCGAAATCTGCTTTATAAAGAAGTGATTCGCATCGCCACGCTTTGCCAGCCTCGGGTGGTGTTAATTGAAAACGTGCTGAACTTGAGAACCATGCGATCGCCCGAGACCAATTTACCCTTTGCCGAGCAAATTGTCAAGGAACTCAACCAAATTGGCTATCGAGTTTTTTTCGATGTATTTAAGGTTTGTCATTACGGCGTCCCCCAAACCCGCAGGCGTTTTATTTTTATCGGATTTCGAGATAATCCACCGGCGGACTATCATTTACCGCAACCCGGGGCGATCGCCACAATTCGAGAATTTATCGACGATTTAGCGGGAGAAAGCCCCATCCAACTCCCCAATCACAATCCACAATGGGGATTTAACAGTAAAGTTCATGTAGAAACGGGAAATCCAGTTAATATAGAGGAAGAAGTGCTGCCCGTTCGCTTATCGAGAACCGCATCGGATGGGTACCCGATTCGCTCTTTCGATGCGCCTTTTCCGGCGGTGGATACGGCGACAATTTGGGGATGGGCGCAGGGAAATGTGGTGGCGCGACGCTCTCCGAAAAATAAAATGCCCGGTGATTCTGTCTGCAATTCTAACCCCAATATTTTGTTGTGGCGGATTGAAGCATCGCGAATTCGCGCCTTTACCCATCGAGAATATGCGCGATTGCAAACCTTCCCGGATGATTGGGTGTTTTGCGGGAGGAATAAGCGGGACATTCAACAGCAAATTGGCAATGCAGTGCCGATAAATTTTGCGCGGGTGTTGGCACAGAATGTGAAACAAGCTTTAACATCAATAGATGAAGGGGAGTGCTTTTCCTCTGAGAAAAAGAAGCGATCGCCCGAGACTTGCACCCAAAAAAGCCCGGAGTTCGTTCAACTATCCTTGTTTTGAGGGAAAATTAAGGCGATCGCTTCTGGCTAGCAACTCTTAAACCCTTCAAACTCCTGCGGTTACTCAACATTCCCTTACAGGTTGAGCGATGCTAACAGGTGAAACAAAATCGAGTTAACAATTCCGAGGGCGATCGCGCCGAGAACCGCACTGAGAATTCCCAAGCGCAAGCGAAACCCGGAAACTAACCAAGCTGCTAACCCAAAGATAATCGTGTTTAAAAGAACCGCCCACAATCCCAAGGTGATGGTATTGGTCAGTTTAAACAGAGTGATACCTTTGAGCAGCGGTAACAGAAATGCATTCAATAATCCAAAAACCGCAGCGGAAACCAGGGCTTTTGGGAACCCATCGATTTCCACGCCAATCGGAATTTTAGAAATCAAGAACAAGCTCACCGCCGTCACCAACCAGGTGATGACAATCTGAACGATATTCATCGGAATTGTCATAGAAGTCATTGATGTGCCTCCTGTGAATCTGTTAAAGTGTGGATCCGCAAGCAGACTGAGAAGTTCTGCTTCCTACACCAGCTTTTCTGCGTCTGCGGTAGGGTTCGGGATCCGGGGGAAAATTCGTTGACGGATATAGCGACGAATTCCGCTGAATTCCAGTTTCTTTTTTTCTCCGAGAGGAAGAAATTGCCGGGAATAAATTCCGGAAATAAACAGAGTTTTTCCGGAACTTCGCGACCAGCAAATCTTGCAGGAAAAAGTATCCAAATTAGCCCCCGTAGGCGGGCTAGGTGCGACTTTAGCCCTACCCTTCTAGAGTGCGGGTCTTTTGTTCTATCCGCGAGAATTGCGGTGATGAGGGGTGAGGGAATGGGGTTTTTCTAACCCATGCGCTGCCATTAATTGGGTATCTGCCATAATTTCCTCGGGAGTGCCGGTGGCGATAATACGTCCTTCATCCATGAGAATCACCCGATCGCAAACATCCAAAATCAGTTCTAAATCGTGAGCGGAAATGAGGACTGTTTCTTGGGATGCTTGTAAAAATTCGATCAGGCGACGACGCGATCGCAAATCCAAATTCGCACTAGGTTCGTCGTAAATCACCACTTGCGGGTGCATCGCCAGTACACCGGCGATCGCCACCATTCGCTTTTGTCCTCCCGATAGATGATGCGGCGCGCGATTTTTCAGGGCGGAGACTCCGGTCAATTCTAATACAGCGCTGACGCGGTTTTCCACCTCCGATTCCGATAATCCCATATTTTGAGGACCAAATGCCACATCATCCCATACCGAGGCACAAAATAATTGATCGTTGGGATTTTGAAACACCAATCCCACCTCGGGACGAAACTCTCCCGCAACCACCGGTTTATCGAATAAACGAATATCTCCTGCGTTGGGGGTTAATACGCCGCAAATGGATAAAAATAAGGTAGTTTTTCCCGCACCATTGGCCCCGATCGCGCCCACCCGTTCTCCTGCCATAATTGTTAGGCTCACATCCTGCAAAACATTGGGTTTGTCGGGATAGGAAAAGCACACTCCCGCGATCGCGATCGCCGTTTGGGGCGAATTGCCGCTTCGATTTTCCCGGTTGGTCACCTTGTCGGGTTGCCCTGGGGGAAAGCCAGGTTGGGTCGATTTTTCCATCTGATATGATACCATTTCCAAATATTACCGTCAATTTTTTTCTCGTTCTGAGCCAGAGGTCAGATGAGTCCATCCCTTAAATCCCGAGTGTATCAAATTTTAGAATCCTCCGACCCCAACGATATTTTCAGTCAGTTTGACGATTGGTTTGTCAGCGGTTTAGTAATTCTCGACGTCACCACCTTTATTTTAGGAACCTCCGACTACATCACCGCTCATTTCCACCTGTTTGTAGAAGAAGTCCAATATTTTTCTGTTACCAGCTTTACAATTCTCTATTTCTTGCAACTGTGGTCTTGTACCGCCGATCCTCGCTACGCCGATCCGGTATGGGGCAGACTGCGCTATGCCATGACGCCCTTAGCGATTATCGATTTAATCGCCATTTTGCCCTTTTACTTGCGCTGGCTTTTTCCCCACATGCTGCTGTTCAAAAATAGCAATATCTTTCGCGTCTTGCGTCTGCTGAAGCTGATTCGCTACTCAGAAGCCTTGCAAAGCATCGTTCGAGTAATAAACTCCAAACGACAGCAGCTCATTATGACCTTATTTACCGTGGCAATTTTATTAATTTTTGCCTCCAGCGTCATGTTCTTTGCCGAAAGTCAAGAGCAACCGGAAGCATTCCCCAGCATTCCCGCCGCAATGTGGTGGGGAGTGGTAACATTAACCACCGTGGGATATGGCGATATTTATCCGGTGACGGCAATTGGCAAATTATTCGGCGCACTCTTGGCGTTTATCGGGATTGGATTGTTTGCGTTACCGGCGGGGATAGTTGCCGCCGGCTTTTCTGAGGAAATCCAGCGAAAAAATCGCCAAACTATCGAGGAGTTTGCCGCCATTTCCACCCCGTGGACGCCAGAAGAAAAAGAAGCGATCGCCTCCCATTTGGAACGCTCTTCCGAACTGATGCAACTCTGCCTAGAAACCGCCAAAAACAAGTTTAGCAATAGTGTAGAAAGCGAAGAAACTATCCGGGATTTAGCCATTGTCCTTTACCGCAACGCTACGGATAGATTTCATTTGCATTAATAGGAATATGGGACAAAATAACCCGCAACTATGACTGGTTTGCCCCTGGGGTTTACGCCTCCGCGAAGCTACCGCCTCTCCGACCAGTTATTCCCCCGATAAAACCAATTAATTCCCCGATTTTTCAAGCAACCAATAACAATTCTGCTCCAATAAAACTGGCAGCAAGTGTTATAATAAATAACAAAGCGATCGCATCGGCTTTCCGCACCGGAGAGCGGGTGTTAGTTGCCACGGCTTCGCCGTAACCGCGCAGTCGCATGGCTTGATAAATCCGCTCGGATTGTTCGTAACTTTGTACCAAAAGGGTGCCGGCGAGGGAGGCGAAAATACTTAACGTGCGGCGGTTTATGGTACTGGGACGAAAGCCGCGCAAGCGCATGGCAGTTTGCATGGTTTTCAAGCGATCGCCCACTTCAAATAAATAGCGATAAAATAACAACATCATATCGGCTAAAATCGGAGAAAGACCCAGCGATCGCATGGCTTTGAGCATGGTTAAAAACTCAGCAGTTCCAAACAACACCAAAGCCAAGGTCATAATAGCCAAAAACCGGGAACCAATCAACACTACCGCCAAACTTCCCTCGGTATAAACCGACAAAATCCCCAATTTAAACCATATGGTTTCACCGGAGACAAAGGGCAACAACACCACCAGACCCATCAGAAAAAAACCCGGATAGCGCAACCGCCCCATCCAATAGGTGACGGGCAGTTTGGACAGGGCATAAATGCCCGCCGTCACCCCCAGCATGGCTGGAATTAACTGCCAATTTTCCACAAAGGCAAAGGCGAAAATTAACCCCATCAAACCAATCAGCTTGCATCGCGGTTCCCATCGGTGGAGGGGGGAATCTAAATGAGCGTAATCGTCTAACCCAAATTTCATCTTTGACCCCGAATCAGTTCTGGTTTCACGCGCTTGAGAAACGCCACCAACATTGCAGTAAATGCCCCTTCAATGACCATTAACGGAATATGGGCGAGGGTTAAAGCGTAAATTGCATTGGTTTCTGTCTCGGCGTTGGTTCCGCCCTCAAGGGTGGAAATGACGAGGAAAAAAAAGACGATCGCTGCCATTCCCAATCCCACAGCACCGGCGACAAATGCAAAAGCACTGGTGACGAATTCTCCCACCCGGCGTCCTAACACAAATCGAAGTTGAAAAATCTGGTAGGCGAGCAATGCAGGAATTCCCATCATGGTAGCATTTACGCCTAAGGTGGTCAATCCGCCATGTCCGAACATCACCGCCTGAAAGAATAACCCAATCAGAATAGCGGGAAAGGCATAATATCCCAACACAGTGCCTAACAGTCCATTGAGGATTAAATGAACGCTGGCGGGAGGGACGGGAATGTGAATCCAAGAGGCGACAAAAAAGGCAGCGGTTAGTAAAGAAGCTTTGGGAATTTCGGCTTGAGGATTTTTATCTCCCTTGATTTTTCGCAGAGAATACCAGGTAGCGGCGCAGGTTGTGGCATAACCGGCCACGCAAATACCTGCAGGAAGAATACCGTCGGGAATGTGCATTTAAGGATTGACCAAACGACTGATAGGACTTAGTTTATCAATTGTGACATACAAGAGGCAGAGGCTCGGGGGGTGAGTTCCCAGGCAGAGCCTAGGAACAAGCGATTTTCTACAAAGTGAGAATCCGGGGATTTCTCAATTTTCAGTGCTGAATTCTTCATTCGCGGGGTTGACCCCCGGGTGATGACGGCGACGGGAGAAAAACAGAGCTGTGCCCACGAAGCCCCAAATGCCAGAGGCAATGGTTAATCCAGTTTGCATGGGCGTCAGACCGGTGCTACCTTTGACCGCTTGGGCGGCGATCGCGGGAGTTTCCGGTTCCTGCGCCCCTGCACCCACCTCCGCCTCTGCGGGTGGCGCGATCGCGATATTGAGCAGATTTCCGTGACCGGCGTGGCGAACCCTCACCGCCCAATTGCCCCACTGTGCCGGATCCGGGGCGAAGATAAAGCGACCTTGGTTGTCGGTAGTGCCTTGCAACCAAGGCTCAGTGGGGTCTTCCGGGGCATACACCGTCACTTGGGCATTAGCCATTGGTTCGCCGCTATCGAACTTGGCATCGATCGCGATCGCTTGGGTCATTTCATAATCGATCTTCACCCCATGCGATCGGGCCGGGAGGGCGCGCCACGCCACATCTGACGCCCACAGCACACAGGCGCAGCACAAGATCCACCCACCTTTGCCCCAAGCTTGCATAAATCCGCCCTTCATTACTCAAAAACCCCTTAAACAGACTCCGACTGGTGACAATGCCCTTCTCCGACATGTCCCAGAGAGGGCATAATTTCCTGCAGTTGGCGATATTCCGACTCGGAAAGTGCTTGCTGCAGTTGCCCCATATCCATATTAACCTCGCCATCGGTGGCTAGATTGGCCAGTGGCTCAAATCCTAACGCACCGGTATTGATCTCGTCATCCGGCGGTGCGGATCCGTCGCCAAAAATATGGTCGAAGTGGAATGTCGCCTCCAACTCGCCGGCGTCTCCAGGTTTGACAAACCCTTTGCGTTCGTCTCCGACAAACTCGCCACAACTAAATGTCATTTCTTCGTCCAGCTTCAGGGTGAAATTCACCGTTTCGCCGTCTTTTTCCGCCGTCCCTATCATCACCAACGGATAGCCGCTAGCCGGTCCAGAATTGGCTTTTGTCATTTTCCACGACAGGGCATTGTATTGTCCGGGAGGCGCGGGCACTTGCGCCACTAAAATCGGTTCGGCGTTTTCATCTCCTTGGGCTAAATCTACGGTTTTCGCTTCGCTGAGGCTGACTTTTTCTTGCCCTTTAATCTCGCCACCCGCTTGCGCGTCATAGGGGGGATCGGTTTGGTAAGCGTCGATTGCGGCAAGATTGACATAAACGTGGTCAAAGGTAATATTCCAGCCATCTTTGGAGACAAAGCCTTGGCGGACGAAATCCTCGCCATTGGCTACGATGTTTAGGGTTCCCATTTCGCCGCTGGCGCTGGTGGAAGTGGTGTCGGTTTGCCCGGTACTCTCCCCAACCGCTTCGACGTTCCCCGTCTGGGCTTCCGGGGTTCCCCCTTGGGCGCAGCCCAATAGGGTGGTTGAACTCAGCAGCCCTAGGCTGGCTAGAATAACAAGCTGTTTTTTCATCTAAATCCTCCGGTAGTTTGGAATCCAGGTAACTGACTTCGGTGCCAGAAAACCGCGCGATCGCGCCTGTGGGGTGGTGATTCTTGGTGGCAATGCGATCGCAACCCCAGGGTTGCCACCGCAAAGTGCATTAACACATAGGAAAGCGCTTTTTTTGGAAATTGACAATGCCCCCGCCGGGGATAAAATCCGGTTGAATTTAGCTCGAAATCTACAGTATGACCGAGGTATAGAGTTTTTTTACCCTATATTTTTTCCAGGCAACTTCTCTTTTTTATCGTTTCGTTTCCTTAACACAGTATTCCCACGGCAAATCCTAATTTTTCCTAAAATTTCGCCCCACAGTTGTGGTACTTTGCCTCCAGATAAAATGACCAACTGGCAATGATTTACAGGAAATCTCCCCTTTGCCTCCCTATGGGTTATTGCTGGATTTGACCCCGAAAGGATAAGGATTGCAAATGGTAGCCAAAACTCTGCCTTTGGGTATAGAAGCGATCCAGCAAGTGGGTGGGCGCGCCAATTCCCAGCGCCACAGTTTAATCCCTCCATCCCATTGCTCTTTTTTGACGATCGTCCTCCCCCCCCCAGGTTCTCTCGAACCGCCAATCCTTCTCCCCTACGCCCCACCCCCTCCCAGGGCGCAAATTGCAAGTTAATAACACAACTTCAGCTCACCCCCTTGAGATAAAATCCAAAAAATGCTCCAATAGGAATAAACACGCTCTAAAATTGATTACTTCTGGACCATGAAAGAACTCGACGTCAAAAAAACCATCGATCTGCTCAACAAAATTATGGAATTTGAGCTGGCGGGTGTGGTGCGCTATACCCATTATTCCCTGATGGTCACCGGACCGAATCGAATTCCGATTGTGACTTTCTTTCAACAACAAGCCACCGAATCTCTCACCCACGCCCAACAAGTGGGAGAAATTGTCACCGGTTTAGAAGGACATCCCAGCCTTCATATCGCCCCGATTGAGGAAACCTATCAGCATTCGGTACGCGATATTTTAGCCGAAAGTCTCCATCACGAGAAAAAAGCTCTGGATATGTATAAAGAACTGCTGGAAACCGTAGAAGATGCCAGCGTTTATCTAGAAGAATTTGCCCGCCAGCAAATCGGACAAGAAGAAATGCACAACTTGGAAATTAAAAAAATGTTGCGCGATTTTAGTTAAATTTCGCTCATTGGTCATTGGTCGTTGGTCATGGGGTAACAGGTAACAGGTCATTGGTCATGGGGTAACAGTTCATGGGGTAACAGGTAACAGGTCACGGGTCACTGGTCACAGGTACTCCCTCAAAGGACAAAGGACCGATGACCAATGACAAAGGGCCAATGAATAATGACAAAAGGCCAATGACAAAGGTATCAGTCGATTCAAAACGGGATGGCGATCGCCGATAAACTAATCCCACAGACTTCTGAACTATGGGTGATAAAACCATGAAAGAACTCGACGTCAAAAAAACCATCGAATTGCTCAATCGGATTATGGAATTTGAGCTGGCGGGTGTGGTGCGCTATACCCATTATTCCCTGATGGTCACCGGACCGAATCGGATTCCGATTGTAGACTTTTTTAAAGCGCAGGCGAGTGAATCCCTCCTCCACGCGCAACAAGTGGGCGAAATTCTCACGGGGTTAGATGGACATCCGACCCTACAGATTGCCCCAATGGAAGAAAGCGATCGCCATTCCGTGGGAGATATTCTCGCCGAAAGTCTCGACCACGAAAAAACCGCCCTCAGTCTTTATAAAGAATTGCTCGACATCGTAAAAGATGCCAGCATTTATCTGGAAGAATTCATCCGCACCATGATTGGGACAGAAGAAATGCATACCTTAGAATTGAAAAAAATGTTGCGCGATTTTGGTTAATGGTCTCGCCATCGTAGGGTGGGCACTTCCCACCCTACCACTGAAATTGTTCAAATTTCTCTTAACAAATGATAGAATTTAGTGCTGCATTACCGACATTTCTCGTCACCCTCCGAGAAGGGGTGGAAGCTGCTCTGGTGGTAGGTATCGTACTGGCGTGCTTGAAAAAAGCCGAACAAAGCCAACTCAATCCCTGGGTTTACTTGGGCGTGGGGGTGGGAATTGTTGCTAGTGCGTTGGTGGGGGTATTGTTAGGCTGGGGTCTGCAAGCCGTGGGGGCTTCGGATATGGTTTATGCGCCGGCAATTAAACCGATGCTAGAGGCGGTATTTTGCGCGGTGGCGATCGCCATGTTGAGTTGGATGCTGATTTGGATGACCCAACAAGCCAAATCCCTGAAAGGCGAAATCGAAGGTGCGGTGAATGCGGCGATGACAGACAATCCCACCCGCGCCGGATGGGGAGTTTTCCTGTTAATTTTTATCGCCGTGTTGCGCGAAGGATTTGAAACCGTGCTGTTTATCGTGGCTAAATTCGAGCAAGGAATCGCACCGGCTTTCGGGGCATTAATTGGATTAGCCGGGGCGGCGGGAATTGGCGTATTGCTGTTTAAATGGGGGGTAAAAATCAACATTCGGTTATTTTTCCAAATCATGGGCGTGCTGTTGCTGCTCATCGTTTCCGGTTTGGTAATTTCTACGCTGAAAAATGCCAATGCGGCGGCGACAATTTTGGCAAATATCGACCCCCAATTTGCGAATTTATGTATGAGTGGGTCGGATTCTTGTATTTTAGGGCCGCTGGTGTGGGATGCGCGAAATTTTTTACCGGACGATCGCTTTCCCGGAATTTTGCTGAAAGCGTTATTTGGCTATCGCGCCCAGCTTTATTTGGCACAAGTGGTCAGTTACTTGGTCTTTTTGCTCGCCGCCGGGGGCTTGTATTTCCAAAGCATTACTGGGGGTATGCTTAAGACTGAGCGATCGCTGGAAAGTGGGGGGTAAAACAATGAGTATCGCTACTGTAAAGCAGTTATTTACCTATCCGATTAAAGGGCTGACCCCGCAAGCAATCGATCGCGTTTTTCTCGAAGTCGGGCATGGAATTCGCGGCGATCGCGCCTTCGCCCTAATGTTCGTGGATGGCGCACAATCCCCGGATATTGTGCCCTGGATGAGCAAAGGCAAATTTGCCGTGCAAAACGACTGGCCCGGATTAGCCGCACTGGATTGTCACTACGATAGTAGCGACGATATCCTGACGGTGCGCGCTGGCGGGGCGAGGTTACTGCAGGCACAGACGGGCACCCCCGAAGGGCGCGATCGCATCAGTGCCTTTTTTACCGGCTATCTCGCCTCCTTGCACCCCACCCCCGAAGCGCGCCATCCCCAGCGATCGCCCTTGCATCTCGTGGGTACCCGCACCGGCGACACCCGCTATCCCGATCGCGAACCCGTTCATATTTCTTTACTGAGTGAGGCCACGTTACAGGACTTAAGTGATGCAAGCGGTCAACCCGCAGACGTGCGGCGGTTTCGGCCAAACGTCCTGCTAGAAGGCGTTCCAGCCTGGGAAGAATTTAACTGGGTCGGCCAGCAGTTTCACTTAGGTGATGCAACTGTGGCGATTACCGCGCGGATCGGGCGCTGTCCCAATATCGAAGTCAATCCGGATACCGGCGATCGCGATTTGCCTCTGTTACCCTTGTTGCAAGAAAAATACGGACATCTACAAACCGGGGTTCTGGCAAAAATCCTCACCCCCGGTAAGGTGGCAATTTCCGATACCTTGAGGATGATTTAATTCGCCTCCCTTGCGAGTGCGAGAGCTTCACCGCCCCGAAGTGCGAGCTTGAAGCTCGCACTCTCATCACAGTTGTAGAAAAATAATATGAGAATGGGCAGTATATTTCATCTGAGAACATCTCTCCCCCGATAGATGACAATTCCCGAATATTGCAGTTCAATGAGGAAGCAAAGATAACCGATAAAATCATGAAATTATCTCAAGTCTTCCGTTTTGAAATTGCGATCGCCGCTCTTGCCCTTTCTGGCGCGATCGCCGCCTGTAATGCGCCAATGGAAACCGAAAGCGAAATGAATGCTTCCCCCGGACCCACCGCAGAAGAGGTAGAACGAGAAACCGAAGAAGCGATCGGCACCACCGCCAACTATACCCAAGCAGAAATCAACCAATACATCGAACAAACCGAACGACAAATCGCCACCTATGACGAACGCATCGCGCAATTGGAAGCAAGAGCAGAAACCCTCGGCGCGCAGGCGCAAGCGGAACTCGAAGCAGAAATTGCCCAGCTAGAAAGACAGCAAGAAGAACTAGAAATACAGTTAGCACAACTGCGTTCCGCCAGTTCCGATGCTTGGGGCGAAATCCAAATCGGAATCGATGCAGCAATCAAAGATTTAGACAGCGCCTTAGAGCGCGCCGAATCTCAATTTTAAACCTTCTTTCCGCTTCAGTGCAGTAGCAATTACCCCGCCGCCCGCTCTTCCTCCTCTCCTGCACTTACCCGCTTTCTAAACCAGTTAAAAAACCGCTCCAATTGTCTTTCATCCACGATATCTGCCACATTCATGGTATGCAGATAACCGTATCGAGAAAAATAGATTCCCAAACGGTGGATTTCATGGTTTGGCGGCGCGCCATCGATTTTCGCCACCCGATGTAAAAGATATTGAAACATTAACTTGTGAAAATAATCGCTCGTTAACGCCAGTTTATTTGCGGTTTTGACTTCCACCAACATATCATCGATCGCTAAATCCGCATCCGCACCGCCCACCAATGCCGAACCCCTACCAAATGTGGGATTGAGCAACATCATTTCCTCGGCGTGGAATTTATCGAAATCCACCAAAGCAATTAATTGTTTTAAATCCTCCATATCTTTCAGATTGAGAATGCCCGTATTTTTATCAATTTTCCCCACCCGGTAAATCGGGTCTAACTGTGCCAGAAACAAACAAGATTTTAGCAGACTATCGGTTAATTCCCCAGTTTTGAGAAATAAAAAATAATTCTCCTTGGCTTTTGCCATGATAAAATCAGCCTGCCTTTCCAAGCGCGTGCAAATATTGACAAATTCTTCTCGATTGCGGGCAATGCCTTTCTTGACCAGATATTTACAAATATGTTGCGTCTGGGGCATCACTTTTAACAGGCGATCGCCCTCCACTTCCGTTAGCTTATCTGGCGCTAACTCCTCTTCCTCAATCGAACTCACCAACATTTTTAGCTCGCGCAGCAACCCCAGGGAAACTTCCGCAATCCACTTGCGCGAATTCGCCTTCGGATTTCTAAATTCCAGATAAAATCGCAGTAAATAATCGAACGCCGTGGCAACCAGGGCATAATGTTTCGTCAATGCCGGCGCAAGCGGATTGCTTTTCACTTTCAGTTTGGGCACCGGAAACTCTTGCCGAAATTTTTCTTTTACATCTTTCTGGTATAATAACGACGTCATACTCATAAAATTAATCTCCAACGATTCTCATTCAACTGGTTGATAGGCAAATCCTCCCTATCCATCGGCTAATCACATGATGCGACCCTTAATGTTTTCCGGGCACACCAGACAACACTTTCGCCATTCATCATACCACAAAACCCAGGGCAAAAACGCTCCCCCTACAGACATAAAATTCGTTGAAGAAGTAATCGGTGTGGTGGGCAATGCCCACCCTACAGTTAAATTGAGCAACGGGTTATTTTGCTTCCATCCAATTGTCCCCAGCGTGAATATCCACCACCAAGGGCACACTTAACGACACGGCGTTTTCCATCGTGGATTTAATTTTAGGTTGCAGTTCCTCCCATTCATCCCGAGGAATTTCAAACACTAATTCATCGTGAACTTGCAGCAACAACCGGGCGCGATAGTCTTGCAAAAGTTGGTGCATTTTCACCATTGCTACTTTAATAATATCCGCACTAGAACCTTGAATCGGTGCATTCGCCGCCGCCCGCAAGTTTTGTGCGTCTCGCGCTGACAGTTTTTTCCTTACTTCCGGGGAAATATCACTGGGATCGGTGCCTTGAAGTTCGCGCAGTTTTTTATCTTCAAATTCAAAATAGCGACGACGCCCGAAGAGGGTTTCCACAAATCCTTGCGCGATCGCCTGATTTTCCAACCCATCCAAATACTCGAACACCTTTTCATAACGCTCGTAAAAGCGATCGATAAACTCCTTTCCTTCCTTCGTCGTTTTCCCGATCGCCCGGGCAAAACGCACCGAACCCATCCCATAAATCACCCCAAAATTGATAGTTTTCCCCATCCGTTTTTCTTCTGGCGTCACGGTTTCCTTTTCAAACAACAGTTTCGCCGTGACGCTATGCACGTCTTGATTATTGCGATACGCCTCCAACAAAACCGGTTCTTGACTTAAATGCGCCAAAATCCGCAACTCGATTTGCGAATAATCCGCCGATACCAATCGCCACTCCGGTTCTGGCAAAAATGCTTTGCGAATTTGTCGCGAAAACTCCGTTCTAATCGGAATATTCTGCAAATTCGGATTAGAAGAAGATAACCTTCCCGTTGCTGTCGCCGTTTGATTGAAATCCGTATGCACCCGCCCGGTATCCTGGCGCACTATCTGCGGTAGGGCATCCACATAGGTAGATTTTAACTTCGAGAGGGTACGATATTCGGTGATTTTGTCAATAATCGGATGATCGCCTTGCAGTCTTTCCAATACCCCTGCATCGGTAGAGTAACCCGTCTTAGTTTTGCGAGATTTTTTGCGATTCAAGCCGAGTTTTTTAAATAAAATCTCGCTCAATTGTTTCGGCGAACCTAAATTAAATTTTTCTCCCGCCTTCTCATACGCTTGCCCTTCGATGTCTTGCAGTTGGCTTTGAATCTGTTGTGAGAGTTCGTTTAAATACTCTGTATCGATACGAATTCCCCTGTATTCCATCTCGGCTAAAACCGCTTCGAGGGGCTGTTCGATATCCAGCAGCAATTGATGGAGTTTTGGGTTTTCTTCCAGCTTCGCACGCAATATCGGCAGGAGTTTATATGTAGTATAGCAATCCAGGCCGCAGTAGTTGGCGATGGTGGGAATATCCACGATGGCGATGGTTTCGCCTTTGGGAATTCGCAAGTCCTTATAACTGAGCGCCGCAACCGAGAGATACTTCTCGGACAACTGGCTGAGACTGTGGCTATTCGTGGGATTGAGTACGTAACTGGCAAGCATGGTATCGAACACCACCCCCGCCAACTCGATGCCCTGACAGCGCAGCACCAAACGGTCGAATTTCGCATTGTGCAAGGCTTTCGGATAGGCGCTGCTTTCTAAGATAGGACGCAGAGCCTCGATAACCGTGGCTAACTCCAGGGTGGTTCCCCGGTGATGGGCGATGGGAATATAGGCAACTTCGGATTTCTCGCTTCCCCAACAGCACCCGATACCCACCAGATCCGCATCGCGCGGTTCTAAATCCGTGGTTTCTGTATCCCAAGCCACCGGGTGGGCTGGATCTTGACAGGTTTTGAGCTGGGTGACTAAGGCTTCTAGCTTTTGTGCGGTGTCGATGATGCGCGGGGCGATCGCAGGCTCTTCTTTTGCTTTTTCCCGGGCGGCGGCTTCGGTTTCGGCGGCACTCCAAAACCCAGTCTCCTCGTCGTCAGAAACCGCACTGGCGCGTTCCGTCTCCCTTTCTTCGCTTGTTCCGCCAAAGCGCTGCTGCAGTTGCTTGACTTTCGGCAAAAATGACTTAAATTCTAACTTCTCCAAAATCGGAATCAGTTGCGCTTCGTTAAATCCTTCGAGCTTACAGGTTTCTAAGTCAATATCTAAGGGAACATTGCAGACAATGCGAGCCAGATGTTGCGAGCGATCGGCGTCTTCTTTGCCGGTTTCGAGCTTTTTGCGGTTCGCACCTTTGATGTCTTCTAGAGACTCGTAAATGTTCTCCAGGGAACCGTAAGTGCTGAGCAATTTGACGGCGGTTTTATCGCCAATTCCTTTCACCCCGGGAATGTTATCCGAGGGATCGCCGCAAAGGGCTTTATAATCGACCACAAGTGCGGGGGGAATGCCCATTTTTTCTCGCACCTCTTCGTCGGTAAATTCTTGGTAGCTGGCGAAGGCGGAATGACCAAAAAAGGATCCGCGCCTGAGATAGAGGACGCTGATATGTTTGCTGTCGTCTACTAGTTGAAAGAGGTCGCGATCGCCGCTGAGAATTTTCACCTGATGTCCGGCGCTGCTGGCCCGCATCGCCAAGGTCCCCAACACATCATCCGCCTCGTAGCCTTCCGCTGTGACGATGGGAACGTTAAAGCCGGCGAGCAGTTCTTGCAGGTGTTCCAGGTCCACGAGCAAGTCTTCTGGGGTTTCCGGGCGATCGCTTTTATAGGTGGCGTCGGCTTCGTGGCGAAAGGTGGGTAAACCCAGGTCAAAGGCGATCGCCAAATATTGCGGCTCCTGCGCCGCCATCACCTCGATCAGGGACTTGAGAAATCCAAAGCACGCGCTGGTGGGAATTCCCGTGGAGGTCCTCAACCCCCCATCGCGGCTTTTGGCTAATGCATGATACGAGCGAAAGGCCAAGGAATGACCGTCCACTAAAATAAATGTAGGAGAATTTGCCGACACGTTTGAGTTATCCCCAGCAAAAGACATCGTTTTTTATTGTATCGGTTTCTCCACCGGGGTCTGCGGCGCGATCGCCCTAGCTGGTGGGACGCAATGGCAAATTTTGCCCTCCATAAAAAAATAGGATAGGCTGAGAGCCTATCCTACGGGCGATCGTAATGCTTCAAGAGTCATAGAACATTCCACTTGCAAGCAGCTTTTTTAAATTTCCCCGCCAACGGGAGCTTTCTTTGCTTGCGCAGCAACGTTCCGTGGCCAGAGTATGGTTTGCATCTAGGCTAACTCGCAGAAGACCGCCGACGCCGAGATGCCACCAATGCCATCGCGATCGATCCCAAGCCTACAACCGTCCCCGGTTCCGGAACTTTCTCACCAACCACTTTCCAGTCCGGTCCATTGTAGAAGCTCGTCCCCTCAGCGCTGACACGAACGCCCTGAATCGCAGAAGACAGTCCTAAATCGGCTAAAGACACCCCCAGAGAACCGACGCGCTGCGAGCCACCAATTTCTATGGTATCTAGCCGGAATCCCGCATTATCCCAATTGCGCGAGTTGATGGTCAGGCTATCACCCAAAATATCCCCCGCTGTGTCGATGGCTTGAATCGTCATCGCACTGTTGCGCCCCCGTTCCCAGAAGAACAAATTATCCACCGCGTTATCAAACCACAGGTTCATGGAAAATTCGCCGCGATCTTCCCCATCGATAATGCTATTCAGGTTGGTATTTCTCAGTGCGGTTCGCGCTCCGTCATTGGTCAGCCGTTCCTCGGATAACCCCACTGTAGCTTGGTCTCCCTTGTCCGCACTACCGGCTCCGCTGTTTCCGCCGGTCCACAGGTCATTATGGAGAATATCCACCCGATCGACCAAGCTGAAGTTGCTCACGATTTTTCCGTCAAATTCTACGGCTTCGAGCCAAATATCTCCTTGCGACGGGTTGGTACTTAACGCTTCATCGTAGTGAGTGGTGAAGGAAAAGGCTTGTGCTGATGAGGCAAAGCCCAAACTACCCGCGATTAATCCAACACAGATTGGGGCATAAAGTTTAGCGTTCATTTTTCTTACCCTATTAACGTTGATGTATTTCCAGGGGCTGTGCCCTGTTGCTTCTGTGATAATATACGGTGCGTCTGTTTGTCTAGGAGATATGACCAACTTTTTTCATTCTTCATAGATATTGCTTTTTTCGTAAAGATTTAGTAAAAATACCGTATAATTATTGATACTTTAGTCGCTCGGGGTGCTCTTCTGTATTTTCTCGGATAAAAGCTGGCGATCGATCTGAAAATTTCCCGGGTAGATGGTGGGTGAGAGCCAGCAAAAGGTAGTCTGCTACACACACAGTTTTACCGCGCTTCACCCAATCGGGGGATGTTGTTATTGAAATGTGGTGCTTAAATCTACCTCGAGCAAATTGGTTCCGTCCAGATTCGTCCACTTCAAATTCGCTTTGGTTAAATCGGCTTTTCTCAAATCCGCGCCGCTTAAGTTTGCGCCGCGCAAATCCGATCGGGTCAAATCCACGCCGCGCAGATCCGCTTCGCTCAAATTCACCTGATTTAAACTAGCGCTGGTCAGATCCGCTTCTCGCAAATCGGCTAATTTTAAATTAGCCCCGCGCAAATCCGCTCGCGTCAGGTCTACCGACCTCAAATCTGCTTGAGAAAGATTTACCTGATTTAAACTAGCCCCAATCAGATCGGCCCATCGCAGATCGGCTCCTTTCAGATTGGCATCGGCTAAGTACGCTTTCCGCAAGTTCGCCCGCGTCAGGTCAATCCCCATCATCTCTGCATCACTTAAGTTCGCGCTACTTAAGTTCGCCCCGCGCAAGTCCGCGCCGCTGAGATCCACGCCACTGAGATTCACTTCGGAAAGGGAGACATTCGGCGCGATCCAGTAGGCCCCGGCTAAACTCAGTTCGATTCCTTCGCTGACCTGGGTTTTTAAGTCGTAGACGGCTTTTTGCAGGATCGCCCCTTTTAAATTCGCCCCGGTTAAATTCGCACCACTGAGGTTGGCGCGAAACAGGTTTGCCCCTTCGAGGTTGCTCTCCATTAATTTGGCATAACGGAGGTTAGCGCCGCGCAAATCCGCTCGCTTCAAGTTCACGCCGCTGAGATCGACGCCACTGAGATTGGCTCCGGGAAGCGCAATATCCGCTCCAATCCCGTAAGCGCCCATCGTCTCCGGGTCGAGACCCTCGCAGAAGCGGGTCCTCAAATCGTACACCGCTTTTTGCAAGATGGTTCCTCTCAGATCGGTCTCGCTCAAGTCTGCCGCACTTAAGTTAGCGCCGCTGAGGTTGGCTTCGGTCAGTTTGGCACCGATTAAGTTGGAGCCTTTCAGGTTGGCTCCCCTTAAATCTGCCTCACTTAAGTTTGTTCCCACTAAGGTGGTTCCTTTTAAGTTGGCACCACTCAGGTTGCACTCGCTCAGGTTGGCTAAGTTCAGGTTGGCGTCCTTGAGATCGACTCCCACTAAGTTCGCGCCCTCTAAATTGGCTCCAATCAAATCGGCATAGGCGAGGGTGGCTTCACTCAAATCTACTCCGGCTAAATTGGCATCTCGCAGGTAGGCTCCTCTGAGAGACGCGCCTCTGAGGTCTTTCTGATTCAGATCGGGGGCGAGGAAGTTGGCTTTTTTAAATTGGGGACTCAGGGGGTCGTTACTGTTCAATTCTGGGGGGATTTGAAATAAATCTTGATTGTTTTCTGGCATCGATTCGGCATTTGGGCAACTGAGGCAAAGGGGTGAAAAACTCAATGGCAGAGTCTTTTCTTCTTTTCCACGATAAACCTCTAGCCGTTAAAATCAACAGTGGCAACTCTCGCTGATTAAGGAGCACTGTGTGTCTTGCTAAAACTCTATGGCGGTGCCCGCAGCCGCGCTTCTATCGTTCAGTGGTATTTGGAGGAACTGAGCATTCCTTATGAATTCGTTTTGTTAGATATGCAGGCGGGCGACCACTTGCAGCCAGAGTACCTGAAGATTAATCCGATGGGAAAGGTTCCAGCTATTGAGGATGGAGGGTTTAAGCTGTGGGAGTCTGGGGCAATTTTAATTTATTTGGCGCAAACCTATGGGAACCTTTCTGACTCCGTGACGGAATTGGCTACGGTGACGCAATGGGTGCTGTTTGCTAACGCGACCCTCGGTCCGGGCATTTTTGTGGAATCCAGTCGCGATCGCGAGGTGCAGCGCCTTCTGAAGCCCCTCAACGATCGCTTCTCCCACCAACCTTTCCTCCTCGGCAACGATTTTAGCGTGGCTGACGTTGCTGTAGGTTCGATGCTCGCTTACGTGCAAATCATGCTGAAGCTCGATTTGAGCGCTTATCCGGCTGTGGTGGAGTATATCAATCGCCTCTCTCAACGTCCGGCTTTTCAGAAAACCATCGGCTCTCGATCCCATTAATCATCGAAGGGGCGCTCTCTCGAGCACCCCTTTCTCTCCCCGGGCTTTTTGATGCAATTTATCTAAAACCCACCGCCGCCTGCCACACAAACGCAAGCAGCAAGAAAAATAGGGGAATCAGTGGCAAAACGTCCACCAACGGATCGAAAATTTGATAGGCTTCTGGCAGTTTTGCCAACAGCATCGCTGCTTCCATACTCGATCTCTACCTCTCTAACAGAATTTTCATAATCGAAACAGATTTTAACATAAGCCGGGGTGAATCTCTCATTTTTGTCTTCTTCTCAATTTCTCTACTTTGCAGATTGCCAATTGAGAATAGGGGTAGAGTCAATGAGCGGATGGAAGGGTTACTCGCTTGCGCCCGGGGTCAGCCAGGGGGCAAATTCCTCGGAGAAGCGATCGCGCTTGATGGCGTCGCGAATCCGGCGAGTAAAGCCAATCAGCTCGGTGATATTGTGAATGGAAAGCAAGGTATAAACCAAAATTTCGCGCGATCGCCACAAATGATTCAAATAAGCGCGGCTAAAGTTCTGGCAAGTGTAACAAGGGCAAGACTCATCCAGGGGGGTAAAATCCTCGCGAAACCGAGCATTTTTAATATTCCAGCGTTCTCCCTGTACCGCCACCGCCCCATGACGCGCCCAGCGGGTGGGAATCACGCAATCAAATAAATCCACACCGGAAGCGATCGCCTGAGCCATTTCTCGATAAGTCCCCACCCCCATCAAATAGCGGGGTTTCTCCGCCGGGAGTTGCGGCGCACTCGCCCGGACGATTTTCTCGATCAGGGCCGGGGGTTCTCCCACACTCACCCCCCCAATGGCATACCCAGGTAAATCCAACTTCGCCAGCGCCCGGGCCGCTTGCGCCCTCAAATCCAAATAAACCCCCCCTTGAACGATGCCAAACAATGCCTGGTCCGCCCGGGAATGAGTCTCGATGCAGCGTGACAACCAGCGATAAGTCCGCGCCGTCGCCAACTCCACCGCCTCCCGAGTCGCCGGATAAGGGGGACACTCATCAAATGCCATAATGATATCCGCCCCGAGTTTGTTTTGAATTTGGATCGATCGCTCTGGAGTCATCTCGATGATGCGACCATCCCGGGGCGATCGAAATTTAACCCCTTTCTCCGTAATGGTTCGCAACTCGCTTAAACTAAAGACTTGAAAACCCCCCGAATCGGTGAGAATCGGGCCGGACCATCCCATAAACCGATGCAAACCCCCCGCTTGCGCGACAATTTCTTCTCCCGGTTGCAGGTGCAGATGATAGGTATTCGCTAAAATCATCTGAGCGCCCGTGGCTTTAAGCTGAGCGGGAGTAACGGTTTTCACCGTTGCCAAGGTTCCCACTGGCATAAACCGAGGGGTTTCCACATCACCATGTGGCGTGCTAAACACAGCCGCCCGGGCGTGGGTATGGCTGCAATTTGCCTGCAATTGAAATGTAAATTCGCGACCCAAAATGCCTTATTGGTTCCTCGTTGCGACTTTATTATAATTATATTGGCGAACGGTATTTTCTCATAGAAAAAGGTAAAATCGCGCAGCTCAAAACCCACCGCGCACTCATCGCCATTGCGGGAAAATACACGGTTCTTGCCTTGCTTGAAGGGTTGAATCCCTAGTTCAGATAGCTCGTTTCAGAACGGTAACATTCCTTCATCATCGATTTCAGCATCTAATTTAGCCGCGAGTACCTCTCTGAGTACCGCTTCTAATGCTGAGGTTTCGAACTGGCGATCGGTTCGCTCTTTCAAAGGATTAGACAGGGGAATCAATCTGAGCTGACGTCCTTCTTGAACCAGATCGAAGTAGGAGTCGGACTCGGGAGAGTGTTTCAGCTCGAGGCAATCAAAACTATAGACGTTTAAATATATGCCGTGATTGGCAATCAAAGTGGATCGTTCGGGATCGGCAAAGACCTCCATCACGTAACCCTCCCCTTGACTGTAGAGTTGACCGTCTTGGAGGTGCATGTAACGGACTTGACCGAGATCGGACAAAAGTCGGAGCATGTCCTGCTTGTTGACGACGATTCCGGTGTCGATAATGCAAGGTGCAGGCACTTTGGTATTAAATTTATCTGGAATCATGGACAAACCGCCTTTGGTTTACAATGGTGCCCTCAAAGGAAGTAGAAGCATCCTGTAGGTGCCCTCTAGAGGGAGATTTAAAAAAGCTTTTCTGGTTAATGTCGCCACGAGGGGCGAGTGATGCATAGTCTCGATTCAATTCTGGCACAGGTCAGGGTGGACCGGGATCCGTAAAATGGCTGAAAACTGAGAGACTTATGACAGATAATCGAGGGGTGCGATCGCCGATGAGAACACTGCGAAATGCAGCAGCAATATTTGGCAAGTTACGGTCCGGACTGGCGGCGGCGATCGCCTTCTATACCTGTTTGCCGGTTCCCCTAAATTGGACATTAGAATTTCGCGGGATCGCTCGCTTTGCTCCTTGGATTGGCGTAGCGATCGGCTTGCTTTTGGGTCTGTTGGATGGGCTGTTACAGCTATTGGAAATGCCCGTGCTGACCCGCAGTGCCATTGTCGTTATCGCCTGGATTGCCATTACTGGCGGACTTCATCTCGATGGTGCCATAGATACTGCCGATGGGCTTGGGGTGCAAGACCCCCAACGGCGATTAGAAGTGATGGCGGATAGCGTTACCGGTGCATTTGGCGTGATGGCAGCGATCGCGCTGATTTTATTAAAAACCGCAGCATTGACCGATTTGGACGCTCACCGCGCGATCGTCCTCATCGCCGCCGCCGGTTGGGGTCGGTGGGGACAATTGGTGGCGATCGCTCGCTACCCCTATCTGAAAGCCACCGGGAAAGGAGCGATGCACAAAGAATCCATGCACTCGCCCTGGGATCTGCTCCCGGGATTGCTGCTGCTTTGGGGCTTGAGTGGCGTCCAACTTCTGCTTGGCAGTGACGAGTGGATCGTCGCCGCCGGCATGGCCACCGGAGGCAGCGCGATCGCCATTCTAACCGGTGCTTGGTTTAACTACAAATTGGGCGGACATACCGGCGATACCTACGGCGCTGTAGTGGAATGGACCGAGGCTTTATTTCTCTGTCTGATCGCCGGATTGTAAGCGAATCTTTCCGGGGAAACGGTGCTTTTTTACCTGAAATCCTGAGTTTCATCCCCTTTTTCCCCCAGCAGCGATGCCGCCAAATTCCGCCTACCTGTTAATAATTATTAACGCTTGACTTGACAATTTAAACCTTTTTTGATAAACAATATGTTTGAAATTTGTTGCTAAATATTGAGTTTTATTTCAAAGAAAAGCCCCATCCCCGAGACGGGTGGGGCTAGACAGACAACCCTTGCCTCGATGCAAGCTAATTGAACTCCACACAGCGACCCATTCCCCCACATCGCCACAGGTAGGGGTCAAGGAGCGTCACAATAGTGCGACAATCCACACATAAAAACCGAGAGGGCAACCCAGATTACTTCGGTTCGATACGGACTTTCATCCCTTCAACGCGCAGTTGTTTGCCGCGAAAACCGCAGAATTCGCCATTCGCCGCTTCGGGAGTGTCGCCCACATTCTCGATATGCGCCCGGTAATACACACTGTACTCAGCTTTCGCGTCGCCGGTCAAAGCGATCGCAAATCCTTCGATCCGTCGTCCTATGCCCCGGGTGCCAACAAATTCACCTTCGCTCATCCAAGGCGTATCCCCCATCCCTTGCAGGTAAGCCATATAGCGCAGACCCAAACCGGGAATCGGCGGATCGATGTGAATGGCAAATCCTTCCAGACGTTGTGCCTGACCCCGGGTCCCCGCAAATTGATTTTCCCGGAAGATGCGATCGCCCTCGCGTTCGATATGCGCCAACACCTTCAGTCCCACACTGCCACCCCCACGGGCCGCAGGTGCCCGGGATTCCATCCCGGGCTGTTGCCCCTGGGGTACCCCCTGTGTCGGGGATTCATCCATACTGGGCAACACAATCACATCGGGCAAATCAGAGGAGGGCTTGGGAGGATCGAGCAGCAACCGTTCCGCCTCCGACTCAGCATCCATTTCCGGCTCATCATCCCCGGCAATTACCACCATTTCTGGCATCCGCCGCCCCACAGGCGGCGGGGGAGAACTCGCCTCTACCGGCGTTTCCACCTTTGGCTCTTGGACGGGAGGTTCTGTGCTCGGCGTGGAGTGGGGCGACACTTGTAATTTGCCTCGGGATGCTGCTACCGTGAGCGGTTTGCCAAACGCCCGGGCCGCTACTTCCACGAGAATGCCCCATTGCTCGTCGCTAATGTCTGCCTCGGGGTCGATTAAGGTCAGTAACGCGCAGCAGGGATGCTTGCCAGAAATCAAGGTCTCTACATCAATGGGTAAATTATTCGCAGGAGCATTGAGAATAATGCGGCGCAGTTCTTGTCCTTTTTCCTGGGCGGCTTGCAATGGCGGAAAATCCTTTAGATCGCGATGGGTAAGGGCTAAAAAGCGATCGAGAATGGCTAAGGCTTTTTCGGTGTCGTTTCCCTGTGTGGATGGGGAAGTGGCGATCGCGTGCAGTATGCCTTCGAGATCCAACAGGGAGGAGACTTGGGACGGTGCGACGACTCCCGAGGTGCCCGGGATGCCCTTCGATTTTGCTAGTTCGATGATTTGCGATCGCACTTCGGCAAAGTCGCGCCGATAGGCGATCGTCTGCTCGATCGCGGATTCATCCACGGGAACCCCGGCTTCTTTGAGTTCCACCGCCGCCTGCGACAATCTCGTACTCAACCCAGGCAATCGTTCTTTTAAATTTTTTAGCTGTTGCTGTAACTCGTTATCGTCGGGTTTCATAGGCCATCCATCTATGGGGTTTCGATTTTATTGTCTCTTGTCTCGGTCAACACCGATCCGGCAAGTTTCATATTATTTCACCGCATTGGCCCATGAAATCCCAACGCCGGCAGGCACAGCGTTTTGCAAAACAAATTTGGGATGAAATACCTGTGGCTGTCAATCCCTCAGAAAAAGGGATTTCCTGCGAAATCGGGATGTTTGATGAGCGTTGTTACGAGTTATACAAGTTTTCTGCTCTGCCAGCCCCCGGGGAGCGATCTCCTCAGCCGTTTCTTCCGATTCAGCCCTTAACGAGAATCACAGAATCAGGTAAAAATTTCGTCGGTAGAGCCGATTTTTCCTTAAACTTAAGGCATCTCTTGCGATCGCCCTGCAAGGGGGGCGATCGCTCTACCGGACGCTCGCCCCCATTTGCGGCAAAATACGATCCGGGCAACCGATTTGCGATCGCCCCGGAGGCCCCCTTGGGGTAAAAAGGCGATCGCTTGCAACAGGGTCAGGCTGACCGCTACAGTTCCACGGTTGGCACCCTGATGCACTGCCAAGTTACGATCGAATAGTTGTTTGTTTGAACAGGAGGAATAATGAATCCAAAAACCGAAACTTCTGAACCCTCTAACCCGAAAGCCGAACAGTTGGCCCAAGAAGCCGAACAGCTCAGAATGGATGTCAAAGACGAACAAGCCGGCGCACTGGCAACAGTGCCGCCATCTGAGCGAACCAGCGATCGCTTCCAAGAGATTACCGATCGCGTGATGGCGGTGTTAGCCGAAATGCCCGCTTATGTCAGTGGTTTTTTCAGCGACTATCAAAAACCCATTGTCACCCTGAGTTTATTCTTGGCGGCATTAGTGACGGTCAGAGTCACCCTCGCCGTGGTGGATGCTATTAATGATATTCCATTGCTCGCACCATTTTTTGAATTAGTCGGGATGGGCTACTCTGCTTGGTTTGTCTATCGCTATTTACTGCGCGCTTCTAATCGTCAAGAATTGGTTCGCGACATTTCCGCGTTGAAAGAACAAGTCATCGGCAAAAGCTCGTCTGAAGTTTAAACCGATCGCTGTGGGGTGGAAACCACAAGTGAACGAGCGATCGCCGCGATCGGCGAGGGTAGCTCCTTGTGCGCTTAGGACGAACCGAACTGTTCGTCCTAATTTCTATTGGCACTGGGTTAGAACACTCCCTCTGCTAAGGGTTGGGGTTAATTCGCGACACTGCTTTTACCGTTAAGCGCAGGCCATCCAGGCACAGCACCAATTCTTCTACCGTAGTCACGGCGTTCATGTCAAAGCGATCGCTGATATCCACCCCAAAACACTCGCAAAAATCTTCACACCAGCGGATTTGCCAGTCGAACCAGCACACCAAAGGCAACTGCAAATCGCCGTTTAAGCGATCGCTCGGTCGCACTCGGGCAATTTCCAAACCCGAATATTTTCCCAACTGATTATATACAAAAGCAACCACCGGTTTAGCAATACCGCGCGGTTGCCAAAAACAATTAAACCACTCATCTAATGTCAGCGCCTCTCGCTGACACAATAACTGATTCACCTCTTTCCTAATTTTCACATCAGGGCTGAGATCGGTGTAGGTGCGAAGACCAAATAGTAGATTTTTCAACTGGCGCAGCATAAGCCCGTGCGCTCCCTTACCTTACCTTTTCCCCAGTATTCCCACCAATCTGTTGGGTTTCTCATCTGTGGATTTTGCGATCGTTTTTGGGGGTGGTTTGTCTCCTACACCCTAGCCCACCTCAAACCGCAGCAAGTCCGTCCTGGATGCCACCCACCCTGCACTTTGCCCCCTCCCCCACCCGGACCTTTTTCGATCCTCTCGCCCGGGTTAAACACCATTTAATTTGCCTAACATTTCTCTGGAATCTGTGAGGGAAGGCTGGCATAAATCTCCCAGCCCTAGAGCATTTCCCCGCATCCATCGGCCAAAACTTCGCCCTCGCGCGATCGCAATTTAAACCGAACAAACAAAACGGGTGAACTCTCGCCCACCCGTTTCCACGCCACCGTCACCGCTATCTCGCGGCTCCCCAAGCGCCGGCTATGGCGCAGGGGTGGCTTCCGTAGCTGGCGCTTCCGACTCCTCTACAGAGGGTGAAGCTGTGGGTGCTTCGGGTTCGGCTGCTTCGGGGTCGGGAGTTGAACTCCCCGGTTCCGCCTCCGGTGCAGGAGTCGCCTCCTCGCCGGGACTGCTTTGGTCGGTGGGCATCCCATCTTCCTCAGCTTCGAGGGGGTTTTTTCTAGAAAATCCCGGCACTAGCATTTCCATCAACCCCTCCCCGTTCTCTTCTCTTGCCGATTCCGCCGGTTCGGACTCGGTGGAGCCTGAGGAAGGCTCTTCTACTCCAGCACTTGTCGCACCGGACAATAAATCGGGCAACATAGCGGGCGAGTCACTGACACCCGGAAACAAGGCGGGAGACTCACTGGCGCGGGGCAATGGCGGCTTCTCCCCCCCCAGGGGGTTCGTCGCCTCCGGCATGTTAAATACCGAAGTAGAAAAGGGTTCTGAAAAATTCAACTTCCCCTCCATCCCCATCACAGACCACCCAAAAATTGCGCCGATTGTGGAGAAGGCAACCAAAATGGCCAGTTTTTCTTCAGATCCAAGTGGATTATTTCCAGGAGAACCAGGATTAGACATATTCGAACACACTCCATTTTATAGACTTCACATTTTCCCCTTGGCCTCAGTTGCGCGAACTGGGTTTTATTATCAATCGGAGGGGAAACTAATTTGAGGAGAAATTCTTAACAGGCTTTGACAAAATTAAGTTTGAACAACTCCGGGCGATCGGGGTTTGTTCTCCAAAAACTCGCTAGTAAGCGGGTCGGCATCGGCATAGGGCAAACGGCTTCTAGCCAGGTTCTTGTTGCACTGCGTTGGCGAAGCACGCTTACGTCTCGGGAGCGAATGTTACCCCATTCAATGGCTAACCCCTTCAAGAGAAGTAACCGAGAGTCTGGAATCCCCGTAACTTTAGTTCGGGGAGGAAAGACGAACGACGGTTTTAACCGTCGTGATTTAAACAACGCACAGTTTGTTTGACCTGCGAATCAGTTTAACTTTCTTAGGGGAAAATTGCCCAATTCGTTTCCAAT
>NZ_JAJENT010000733.1:0-337 GCF_035615515.1 Phormidium sp. CCY1219 | reverse complement strand
GGATATCGACCAAATTTCCTGAGAGCAACAGCGAGGGTTACTTCGTTCCGAATGTCGATTGTTCGTGCCTTTAGGACACCACTTTACGCCGGGTTTCTTTCGAGTGTGTGGAAGGTCGAACAACGACTCGCCTTCCCTTTATCCTTCACCTTTTGGTTCCAGCGTATCAGTCTAAATTTTCGCTGGTTTCAGATATCGACGCTTCAATCGTGGCTTCGTTTTCCTATCCATAGACACTTGCTCGATGGAGTACCTGTTTGGACCCAGGCTTAACCACCTTTCCTCCCCGCTTCACGGATTGATGACCAGTCGCTACCGTGGGGGAGGTGCTTTCACA
>NZ_JAJENT010000732.1:0-201 GCF_035615515.1 Phormidium sp. CCY1219 | reverse complement strand
CAAAAAAGCCATCAAAACCCACTACGAGAAACTTAAGGAGATAGTAGACTCCCACAGAGCAGTACCACAAGAGGGGTTAATAAGACACCTCAACCCGGTCATCAGAGGGTGGAGCAACTACTACTCAACAGTAGTATCCAAGGAAGTCTTTTCTCAAATGGATGAATTACTATATTGGAAATTAACCAAATGGGGAAAACG
>NZ_JAJENT010000731.1:0-352 GCF_035615515.1 Phormidium sp. CCY1219 | reverse complement strand
CCAAAACTCATATCACCCACACTTTAGAAGGGGATAATCCAGGGTTTGACTTTCTCGGCTTCAACATCCGACAATATACAGTTGGAAAATACAAAACTGGGAAAGACACACACAGTAATCCACTAGGCTTCAAAACTATCATCAAACCTAGCAATCAAGCCATCAAAACCCACTACAAAAAACTGAAAGGGATAGTAGACTCCCACAGCGCAGCACCGCAAGAGGGGTTAATAAGACGCCTCAACCCGGTCATTAGAGGGTGGAGCAACTACTATTCAACAGTAGTATCCAAGGAAGTCTTTTCTCAAATGGATGAATTACTATATTGGAAATTAACCAAATGGGGAAAACG
>NZ_JAJENT010000730.1:0-252 GCF_035615515.1 Phormidium sp. CCY1219 | reverse complement strand
GTGAAGCGGGGAACGGAAGGCGGACAGGGTAAGCCAATACCCGTAGTAACCGACCACTGCCAAATGCTATCGTCTAGTAACCAAATCATCGTCTTGAACCCTCGTAAAGATTAAGCGGCGAAAGTGGATGTTACGCCGCGCCCAAAACGGGCAAAGGGAAAGGTCAGGGAGTTTGTAATCCACTGACACCGACTTGCAAAAGTACCTCGGGGGAAAGATGGAGGCGTCGGCATAACACCCCAGATGATGGAA
>NZ_JAJENT010000729.1:0-459 GCF_035615515.1 Phormidium sp. CCY1219 | reverse complement strand
ATTCTACTCAGGAGAGGGGGCGCTGCTAATCTAAAAATTTGTGTTCGGGGACTCGACAATCCCGCCAAACCGGGCTAGAATCTAAGTACAAGTGCGAAACGTGCGAAACGTGCGAAACGTGCGAAACGTGCGAATTATTCCCGCCAAAGTCAAGGGTGAAATACTGAAAACGTAAGCGGGGCAAGGAATCCAAGGCTTAAAGCCAAGGAACCTTGACCACTGTCATCTGGTTGCTAAGGAAGAGGGGAACGGTAACAACCGCTACCAAATCTCAGGTCAGCAGGCTCCGAGTCAAAGGAATTGGAGAATTTTAACAAAATCTAACAATTCTCGAGAGCAACGGCGATAACCACCCCCATTTGCAGGACTCACGAACCACTGAGTGAAGCGGGGAACGGAAGGCGGACAGGGTAAGCCAATACCCGTAGTAACCGACCACTGCCAAATGCTATCGTCTAG
>NZ_JAJENT010000728.1:0-7930 GCF_035615515.1 Phormidium sp. CCY1219 | reverse complement strand
GGGGGGAGAACTCCTCCCTACGCATAAATGACGAGGGTTTCCGTTCTCCCCCTTACCAACCCTAATTTCTGATGAAGAAATTATTAATCTGTAATTCTTCATTCTCTAGCCCCTGAGGACTTGCGATCGCCCAGGTCGCCAGATTGAATCGAGACAACCCCCCCAAACCCTTGTCCCCTGGATAAGCGGGGTGGGCTACAGCGGTGAACCAATACCGGGTAAACCGCAGGAGGGGGGGGAGAGAAAAAAGCCTTATCGTCCGCCAACCACTACATTTTTAATGCGAACGTGGGGACCGCCGACACTCACGGGAAGCGGAGACTGACCGCCTTTCCCACAGCCCCCATTGAGATAAACCGCATCATTTCCGATCGCCTCGATATCCTTTAACGTTTGGAAGACATTGCCGGTGAGCGTCACATCGCTGACCGGTTCAGCAATTTCGCCATTGCGAATCATGTAGCCTTCGGCGGCGGCGAAGGTGAACATTTCGCCATTGGTTTGACCGCCGATCATGCGGACGGCATAAACCCCCTCATCGATATCGCGGATAGTCTCCTCGAAAGAGCGATCGCCCGCTTCAATCGCCGTATTCGTCATCCGCACGATCGGGGGATAAGTGGCACCGATCGCCCTTGCATTGCCCGTAGGTTCTTCGTGCATTTTGCCCGCCGTTTCCCGGTTGTGCAAGCGTTGGGTGAGCACCCCATTTTTAATCAAATACTTGCGTTGTGCCGGCACCCCCTCATCATCGTACTTCAGCGAACCCGGCAGATTGGGAATCGTCGCATCATCCACCACATTGAGCTGTTCGATCGCCACCGGCTTGCCCAATTGCAGTAATTCCTGCATGCGGGGATTTTCGTAAACGAAATCCGCCTCCGAGAGATGGCCAAACGCTTCGTGAATGAAAACCCCAGCCAGATAGGGGTCGAGAACCACCGTATATTGGCCGCCTTTCACCGATTTGGCTTCTAACTGACGAATCGCCCGTTCTGCAGCACTGCGAACCCGGTCCTCGATATTGGAGAACGCATCGTAATCCGAACGAGAGTGAATGGATTCGTAGCCTTGACGGACGACCGCGCCATCGCCGCGCGCGATCGCGCCAAACCCGCCAGAGACATTCAAGCGTTCTTGGGCAATACAGGTGCCGGTGGAATTGACAAAATACGAGATCCCGAAGCGATCGCGGTAACTCGACATCGTAGTTTGAATGCGCGGGTCGAAATCCAGCAGCACTTGGTTGTAAGTTTCCACCATTTGCCGCTTGTCTTCCAGGGAGACCCCTCGCGGATCCCGGCCTAATTCCACCGCCACATAATCTTCAATCGGGTCCAGGGGTGCCAACTCGGTGGTTCCTTCACCAATCAGTTTCGCTTGGGAGATCGCTTCTTCGATCCGGTCTTTCAGTTCGGTTAATCCGTTAAAGGTGACGAAACTCCAGCCTCCTTTATGGCAAGCGCGAATTCCCCCGGCGAGGGAGAGATTGCGATTCACCGAGTCCAGGCGAGGCCCGCGAAACGAGATCGAATTGGATTCGCTTTGTTCCATGCGGATTTCCAGATAGTCCACGCGATCGCGATAAGGGGCGATCGCATCGCGTAAGCGATCGAGCATTGAATTATTCACCAGCTTGCTTTTTCCTCGTGGGTTTGTCTCAACGTTAATTTAAAATTTCCTTTTTTTAGTGTAGATCGCCGCGATGGGCGCAAGGGTTAGCCCCTGGATCGGCGGGTCGGTTCAGTGGCGATGAGAAAGCGGGTTTTTCCAGCCAATGTGCCCAGATTCGCAACCCATGAGAGACAAACCGCGAATCGAGGGGGATAATCCGCGCCATCGGCAACCCAGTTTTCAATGGAAATTCCCCTGGGGTAGGATGCTGCAGACCGATTGCCCTGCACCGAAAATAGCTGGTAGAATAAAGCTTTGAGGGTGAAATCAGGAGCGAAATCAATCGGAGAAACCCTGCCCCTTGCGCCCTTGGAGGAAAGGGAGCACAGTGGAAAAAGCGGCTATCTCGCTCTTGGACGGCGATCGTGCTAGATTATTGCGCGGTGAGTACCCCGAATCAAGTTTTAAGTCACTCATACTAAGGACATTTAAGATTGATGGATTGGGAAAACGCCCAACTGATTTGCACCCTCTCTGAGCCATCGGGGCCTGTAGCGACGATCGCCTTTACTGCCGATGGGTCGGCGATCGCGATTGGAAGCTGTGACAGTGCAGTGAAATTGCTGCAAGTACCCAGCGGCGATCGCGCCTTCACCTTGTTTGGTTATCCCTTGGGCGTCAACTGCATCGCCATGAATCCGCGATCGCCCTTAATTGCCGTGGGCGCGCCAGATGGAACCGTAGAGCTATGGCAGTTTCAGGAACGCAAGCGCGTAGGACAATTCAGTGGAGATGGACGAGTCACCGCCGTTGCCTTCAATCCCGATGGAACCCTAATCGTCACCGGCAGCGATAACTCATTTGTGGATACCCTGTTTGCCACCCCCGCCAAGAAGCCTCATCCTCCGGTGGAAGATAGTAATGGAGGGACGATTAATATTTGGGGCGTGATGGATGGGCAGTTGCGAAAAAGCCTCTCCTTGCCCGATGCACCAGTCAACGCGATCGCCATCAGTCCCCAAGGACAATTCTTCGCCAGCGGTCATCGCGACGACACCATCAAACTCTGGCATCTGCCCAAAGGCACCTTGAGCGGAACCCTGCACGCCCATGCCGATGCCGTGTATTCCGTCGCCATCGGACCCGACGGCGGAACCCTTGCCAGTGGCAGTGGCGATCGCAACATCCATATTTGGCAGATTCCGGAAAATTCCACCCTGCCCCAACAGCCTCAGCTTACCCTCGAGGGTCATACCGATGTGGTGTACTCCCTCGCCATCAGTCCCGACGGGAACACCCTTGCCAGTGGTAGTGGTGACGGCAGCATCAAACTGTGGGATTTACGCACCGGCTTTGCGATCGCGACCCTCAACAGCGAATCCACTTCCCCCCCCGCCGTGATGTCCGTCGCCTTTAGCCCCGATAGTCACACCCTCGCCGCCGGCAGTAGCGACGGGGAAATTAAAATCTGGCGCATCGCCACTGCCGCTCAATCCGCTTACACTTAAATTGCATAATTCCTCCACCGAAATTAAAGCTATTCTCCTGGGAAAAACTTCTGGCCGCCCAGCATGACCGGGAAACCCCCGTTTGCAGATATCCTTCAAACGCCTGATAAACTCATCACCGAATTTGGGTCAGCAAAACTCTTTATTAAGCAGTCATGCAAAATAAATTGCACATCGATTATTGAGGTTTGTAGGGTGGGCCGACACGAGAACTTCCGGCGCGCGAGGCACTTCCGAAAATGGCGAGGCCCACCCTACCCTCTGCAATTATTTTTGCCCGAGTACATAAATAAATAAGCCCCCTTCGGCGAGCTAGGTTTGGATTTAGCCCTACCCTTCTCGGGAGTGGGGAGTTTTGAATTTGGAGAATTTATCGGTAAACTTGACAGCATGAATTGCCCTAAAACCGGGGATAAATTCGCAGGGCGTGCCAGGGGGGGAAAGCAGTTTAAATGTAAAATGAACGGAAAGCGATCGCCCGCCACCCCAGGGAAAAACGCCCCCAGAAGCAGCCCGATTGGCGATCGGCCACTGGAAATAGAAATAGCAGTGGAAGCGGGGGTGAAAACCGAACAGGGCGATCGCAAATCCTCGACTTTACATGGTTTTTCCCGCGATTCCCTGTTTCCCCTTCCCGGTTCCCTGCTATAAGATAAAAGTTTGACCCATTCAGCTCTGAGAAGATGGCAGAAACCCTTTTTTTTAACGCCCTCCGTGAAGCCATAGACGAAGAAATGGCTCGCGATCCAACAGTATTCGTACTGGGAGAAGACGTCGGTCACTACGGTGGATCCTACAAAGTCACCAAAGACCTGTACAAAAAATATGGCGACCTGCGGGTCCTCGACACCCCGATCGCCGAAAACAGCTTTACCGGACTCGCCGTGGGTGCCGCAATGACCGGACTACGACCCATCATCGAAGGCATGAACATGGGCTTCTTGCTCCTCGCCTTCAACCAAATCGCCAACAACGCCGGCATGTTGCGCTATACCTCCGGTGGCAACTTCAAAATGCCGATGGTGATTCGCGGTCCGGGCGGCGTAGGGCGTCAGCTTGGCGCAGAACACTCCCAAAGACTCGAAGCCTACTTTCAAGCCGTTCCCGGCTTAAAAATCGTCGCCTGTTCCACCACCTACAACGCCAAAGGACTGCTCAAAAGCGCCATTAGAGACAACAACCCAGTGTTGTTCTTCGAGCATGTCCTCCTGTACAACCTCAAAGAAGACCTGCCATCCGACGAATATCTCGTCCCCTTGGACAAAGCTGAAATCGTGCGCAGCGGATCCGACGTCACCATCTTGACCTATTCCCGGATGCGTCACCACGTTTTGCAAGCCTTGCCCCAAATGGAAAAAGAAGGATTAGATCCCGAAATCATCGATTTGATTTCCCTCAAACCCTTGGATCTAGACACCATTGGTGAATCCATCCGCAAAACCCATCGGGTCATCATTGTAGAAGAATGCATGAAAACCGGCGGCATCGGCGCAGAAATCATCGCCTCGATTAACGAGCGATTTTTTGACGAACTCGATGCCCCAGTGTTGCGGTTGTCCTCCCAGGATATTCCCACACCCTACAATGGAAACTTAGAGCGACTCACCATCGTGCAACCGCCGCAAATCGTCGAAGCGGTGCAGAAAATGGTCGCCCTACAGATATAAAGTTATGGAATGCAGAGTTTTGAGCGTTGAGTGAAAATTCCCAACCAAACGCTCACCTCAAAACTCTACCCGCAGGTAAAGCTATGAAAAAACAGCGTTCGCTATTGGCCTTAATTTTGGTCCTCGTCATCGCTGCCATTACAGTGCTGGTGCAGGTGCCATTACGCCTGGGATTGGATCTTCAGGGAGGGTCGCAGCTTACCATTCAGGTGCGACCCTCCGAAGAAGTCAAGCAAATCACGCCAGAAGTGATGGAAGCGGTGCAAAGCGTGGTCAGAAACCGCGTGGATGCCCTGGGGGTATCCGAACCGGTGGTCCAAACCGTTGGCACAGATCAGATTTTGGTTCAGCTTCCCGGCGTCAGCGACCCCGAACAAGCAGAACGGGTCCTCGGAGGCACCGCCGTACTCGAGTTTCGCCGCGAAACCCCCAACGACGAAGTGCAGGCACAACTCAACGTCCGCCAGCAAGAACTGAGTCAATTATTGCTCGAACAAGCCGCATTGGAAGAATCTGGCGGTGAAGAGGCATTCGCAGCTTCCCAAGCTGCAGTGCAGGAAAAGTCGGAGCAAATC
The DNA here is from genome assembly GCF_035615515.1 of Phormidium sp. CCY1219. Taxonomy (GTDB): domain Bacteria; phylum Cyanobacteriota; class Cyanobacteriia; order Cyanobacteriales; family Laspinemataceae; genus CCY1219. The sequence goes on along the minus strand of NZ_JAJENT010000728.1, from coordinate 2,566 downwards.
CAGGCCCTTTACGAGCAACTGTACGAACGAACCAGGTTAACCGGGAAAAATCTGGAAAATGCCTATCCACAACCCGCCCAAGCTGGGGATAATTGGAATGTGGGACTCGACTTCGATGACGAAGGCGGTAAACTCTTTGCTGAGTTAACCCAAAGTCTCGCCGGAACCGGTCGCACCCTGGGGATTTTTCTCGATCGCCAGTTGATTAGCTCCCCGATTGTCCCTCCGGAATTTGCCGAAACCGGCATTACTGGCGGACGGGCGGTGATTCAAGGTCGCTTTAGCGTCCAAGAAGCTAATGAACTGGCGGTGCAATTGCGCGGCGGTGCTTTGCCCGTGCCGGTGGAAATCGTGGAAAACCGCACCGTAGGGGCAACTCTGGGTCGCGACAGCATCGTGAGCAGCATTTATGCCGGCCTCGGCGGCTTGATTTTGGTGCTGATTTTTATGGTGGTTTATTACCGCCTCCCGGGTGTACTGGCAGATTTTGCCCTGGCTATCTATGCTCTGCTGACTTTGGCCACGTTCTCTATCTTTGGGGTAACGTTGACTCTCCCGGGAATTGCTGGGTTTATTCTCAGTATTGGGATGGCAGTGGATGCCAACGTGCTGATTTTCGAACGCACGCGAGAAGAGTTGCGCGCGGGGAAGAGTTTGTATCGTTCGGTGGAATCCGGCTTTTATCGCGCTTTTTCTAGCATTCTCGATAGTAATGTGACGACTCTGATTGCTTGTGTGGCTTTGTTTTGGTTGGGTGCGGGTCTGGTGAAGGGCTTCGCTCTTACCCTGGGAATTGGGGTGGTGGTGAGTATGTTTACGGCAATTACTTGCACTCGCTCTCTTTTGTTTGTCGCGATCGGCTTTGACGAACTGCGAAAACCACAACTGTTTTGCCCGAATTTATCCACTGTAAAGAAAGCTCGAGCAGAGGCAGGTTGATGAGATTAAATGTTATCGAACAGCGCAAGCTGTGGTGGAGTGTCTCCGCGATCGCTCTGGTCATTGGGTTGCTGGCAATGGCGATTTCTTGGACGCAAATTGGCGCACCCCTGCGTCCCAGTCTCGATTTTGCCGGGGGCACTCGCTTGCAGTTAGAACGGGATTGTACCATTCCCAATGCCTGCGATGACCCGATTGACCCCGGTACGGTTCGCGATATTTTGGCCGATCGCGGATTGGGTAACAGCAGCAGCATTCAAGTGCTCGGCGAGGATAAGCAAGCCCTCTCCATTCGCACCTCTACCCTGGATGTAGACGAACGCACCCAACTGGTGGATTCCCTCGAAGCTCAACTGGGGACTTTCGATCCGGAAAAAAATCAAATCGATACCGTCGGTCCGACTATCGGACGTCAGTTGTTCGCTAAGGGCCTTTTGGCTCTGGTTGTCTCTTTCGCCGGCATTATTCTCTATCTCAGTTTCCGCTTTCAGTTCGATTACGCTTTATTCGCGATCGTCGCCCTGTTCCACGATGTGGGTATCGCTTTGGGGGTTTTCTCGATTTTGGGATTGACTCTGGGCGTGGAAGTGGATAGCTTGTTCATTGTCGCCCTCCTGACGATTATCGGTTTCTCGGTTAACGATACGGTGGTGATTTACGATCGCATCCGCGAAACCACCAAGCGCGAAGGAGTGACTCACTCGATTGACTATATTGTGGATGAATCGGTCAATCAAAGTCTTTCGCGTTCTATCAATACCTCGTTAACCACCATGCTCTCTTTGGTGGCCATTTTTCTCTTCGGCGGCGAAACCCTCAAGTATTTTGCCCTCGCTTTGATTATCGGCTTTAGTGCAGGTGCTTATTCGAGTATCTTTATCGCCAGTACCCTGCTTGCTTGGTGGCGCGAACGTCAAGAGTCAAAAATTCCCGTTCCCGCCGATGGCCCTCCGGAACTGGTGGATTCCGAACCGGAATCTAAGGACATTTAGTCCCTCTTATGCTGCCAATTTTTGTACCTAGGGTACAGAAATTGGCGCGCGGGTTGCATCCTTACAAACGCTGAAAGTTACACGCTTTCCACTCTTCTACACAGATGCACCACCATGACTCCTTCTCAAGATTCCCCCAACCCAACCCCTTCTCTGGCTTCCTTGACACAGGATCCCACCTTCGTGGGGCAAGTCCAGCGATTGCATGAAATGACTGTGGTTGCCCGCTGGCTGTTCGTCCTTTTCCTATGGCTCACTGTGGGTTCTTTGAGTTTGTGGGCATTGCGATCGGACATTCAACAGTTGCTCGACTACTTTACCTGGGCCGCATTGCGCTACAGCTTCAGTTTGTACTACAACCCCATCCCTACCCTCGGACTCCTCATTTGTATCGGCATGACCCTCGGTGTCTTGGTTTGGCAAAGTCGCAATATTCTCTTTGGACTCCCCGACAAGGAGCGATCGCGTCTGCAAAATCAAGTCCTCCGCATTCGCCACCAGGGTCCTTCTCATCCCCTCTGGAAAATCATTTGCTCCAATTAACCGCAACTCCCAACCATTGCTAATTTTTTTTAGAAGTGGTAAAATAGTCAGTAAAGCTCGGTGGGTCAGGCAGGGCATATAAGCAATAATTG
>NZ_JAJENT010000727.1:0-8863 GCF_035615515.1 Phormidium sp. CCY1219 | reverse complement strand
GGACTAATCGAAGAAGAATCGGAAGCGGGCAATTGAAATTGCGCCTTTGCAAACCAAATCCGCCTTCGCGGACTAATTATTTTTAACATCATTTAAACTCATTTAACTCGTTCCCAGGCTCAGCAGAAGCACCCCACGAAAGCTACCGCCTCCTAGCCAATAAATGTACCGAATAGACACCCTTGCTTACCAGTCGTCTTTAGACGACTTTAGCTATTAGCCAGGGACTTTTAGTCCCTGGCGGGCTAACTATTCTAAGATTTGATGCGAATTTTAATTTCAATTCGACTCAACCAGCGCAGAAAACCGCCTCCTTTCGACTCCCGGTCTTGTTTAACACGGTCTTGAGAATTACCAGCTAACAGATTTTCCAAAATGCCATCCGGTTGCCAAAATGGCTCATTTTCCTCGAGCTTGGGCAAACACTTATCCCGTTCTTGTTCCGCATCTAACTCCCGCAAATCCAAATAAGCTTGTTGGAAAATCGGGTAAAATTCCTCATTGTTTTCCGCCAGGATACGGAGTTGAGAAATTGCCTCCTTGTCCCCCCCTTTTATCCTCTGGGCAATCTCCTGAATGCGATCGCATTGTGCCGCAGGGAGGGGGGACTCGTAGCGCGACAACGCCAGATAAAATGCTTTCAGGGTGAGTTCTGCGGGAGTTCCGGATAAATTCAATTCAGTAGGTTTCATCATCTTGAATCGCCATGCAGGGTGAATCCCGCCCAATAATAAGGATGTTTATAGGGCGGCTCTTTTATTGTATCAAATTTGCCTTGCACTCGTTGGGTTTCCATGTCCAAGAAAAACCGACTGTCTCGGTCCCATTCCTGGGGCAAGTTGGCCAGCAATTCGGCGTAAAATGTCCCCAAGTCGGCATAGGTGGCATTTCGCAGCCAATTCTGCGCCTGCTGCAGGGCGAGGGAAGGGTGGACGCCGCTGTGGAAATGCTGATAAAATACTATTTTCAGAATTGCGCTGGAAATATCTTCCACTCGCCAAAGACTGCTGAGAACATAGCGGGTTTTGTTGGCCAAAAACGCACTGGGAAAGCCGATAAATTCATCGATTAAATCCTTTGTGCCCGTCATGCCGGTTTCGCAGGCGGAAAGGGACACCAGAGAATAGGGAGGTAAGGGGGATAAATCCCACAACGTTCTTAAGGTGAGCCGTTGATTTTCGGGGAGAAGCAAGCAAGAGGCATCGCTTTGGGTGCTATCGTGATAGGCGTGCCCGGTGAAGTGGAAAATATCCGCCCCGGCCCGCAGTTCCTGCTTCACCGTTGCTTCCGTAACCGGTGCGGCGCGCCTGGTGGTATATTCTCGCGAAATCGCCGCCGCCTCAATGGAGGCAAATAGGCTGCGTTCCGGATTTTCCACCAGCAGCAGGGTGGTGGGCGAACCCTCCCCGGCGGGAAACTGCAACCCCACCTGGGCGCTGGGGAGACGGGTGCAGCAGAATCCGGGGAACAAAGACTCTAAGGGTAACAGATGCAAGTCGCGATGGGGAATCAATATCAGACGAGACACATCGGTGAGAAGGGGCAACCACTGCTGCACCTGCAACAGGTGAGAGAGTTCCCCCAGCGCCTCACCCATTGTCTTGCGCCAGGGGATATTCCGCTGCTGCGGGGTTTCCCCCTCCCCTGGGGTCGATGTGCCTTTGCTGGCTTTTCCATACTCGCCATACCCCTCCCGCCACCGGGTCATCCACTGTTCGAACTGCAGGAGTTGGCGGCTGTTTAGAGTTCGCACCTCCATCGGTTCCCCGGATTTCAGCAAGAACGTAGTGAGAGCTACCGGGCTGATATGCCAGTATAGCAAAGCGCGATCGCGATCGAGCAACTGCTGCATGTCTTCGTAGCTGGCGCTGGGAGTTTGCCGCCGATAGCGATTTTGCCGCATCCACTGCAAACATTTGCCCATGCTTGCCAAAATTGCTCCTGGGTGAGTGCTAAAGCGCGGTCATAACAAGCTACCGCTTGCGAGTATTGCCCTAATTCACTGAGGGCGATGCCCTTGCCATTCCAGGCGAGGTGGTAGTTCGGGTCAATCTCGATGGCGCGGTCATAACAAGCTACCGCTTGCGAGTATTGCCCTAAGTCACTGAGGGCGATGCCCTTGCCATTCCAGGCATCGTGGTAGTTCGGGTCAATCTCGATGGCGCGCTCACAACAAGCTACCGCTTGCGAGTATTGCCCTAAGTGACTGAGGGCGTTGCCCTTGCCATTCCAGGCGTCGTGGAAGTTCGGGTCAATCTCGATGGCGCGCTCATAACAAGCTACCGCTTGCGAGTATTGCCCTAAGTCACTGAGGGCGATGCCCTTGCGATTCCAGGCGTCGTGGGAGTTCGGGTCAATCTCGATGGCGCGCTCAAAACAAGCTACCGCTTGCGAGTATTGCCCTAAGTCCCTGAGGGCGGTGCCCTTGCTATTCCAGGCGAGGTAGCAGTTCGGGTCAATCTCGATCGCGCGGTCATAACAAGCTACCGCTTGCGAGTATTGCCCTAGATGATATAGCACCTCACCTTTACATGTCCATAATAATACAGAGTTCGGGTCAATCTCGATCGCCCTATCCAAACAAGCTACCGCTTCTGGAAGCTTCCCGGCCAAGTATAACTGAAGCCCTCGATTGAACCACGCTTTTGCCTCTCCACTGATTTCCAGGTTGACCTTTGGTGAGGTTCCGGGAGGTGGGGGGGGAGGTGGCGGAGGGGGTGGCGGCACTTCTGTCCCCTGCAGCTTCCGCCCCATCTGTCCCGCCAGTTGCGACAGTTCTGCCATATCCAGTTGACTCAGTTGCAGCAGTCGCCGTCCCAGTTCTACATTCGGGGCTTCGGAGTGTTCCAGGGTGCTGCAAAAGTGACGAAACCACTCCAGCAACTCGGCTTCGCGGATGTTGTGGACGATAAAAAAGCCGCGCAGGTGTACGCGACTCGCGCCGTTGTGGACTTGTTCGAGTACCTGCAAAAATACCTGTTCCCACTCCGCATCGGTGCGGGTGGGTTGCGGCGGTTTCCGTGGCGGTGGCGGTTCCGGGGAACCAAACCAGCGCCGCCACAGCCGCACAAGTGCCTGCCATATCCTGCGGAACATCGGCTCCTCTCCTTTGGACTCTGGTTTGTTTAATTATAGGGTGGGCAATGGAAAATAGGCAATTCACTCAGTTCGGGTGCCCATTCGGTACCTGGATTCCCGGGGAGGTGGAGCCTCGCGTGGGTGGTTCCCCGGCTCTAGCCGGGGAACCAGGTAATAGTCTGCAAAGGCGGACTATAGCCGGCTTCGGGCATGGCTTCGCTAAGGTTTGCCCAAGTGCGATTGCGATCGCCCGCTTCAAAATGGCTCAGGTTTGCCTCGGCGGTATTTCAATCCTCCGCAAGAAGGCGCTCCACCTCTTGCCACATCTGGGAAGTGAGTTTTTTTTGTGCTTCACCTGCTGTCTTCAATCGACGCATAATATCCCCACGACTCGGTTCTTCGATGATAGCCTCCAGAGCCTTATATATTTTCTCCTCCGAGTCCACGGGAGAAATCAAACACTCCGGACAGTTGTAGTCATCAAAGAGCATTTGATACTTATGACTCCAGCCGGTACCCAAACAAGGCACGCCTTGAGACAGGGTACTCACCAAGCTATGAAATCTAGACCCGATCGCGATAAAGGAATTGCCCAAAATTCCTTTAATATGTAAAGGGGATGGTTCTTGAATAATTTCCAGGGTTCCTCCCACTCGCTCTTGCAGTTGCAAAGCCAGTTCGTAGTCTTTGCTGGTTTCGTGAATTAACGCAAAGGGTTCGAGTTTTTTTTCGCGGAGAAACTTAATGCAGCACTCCAAAAATTCCAGGTATTTACCTTTAACCTCTTTGCTGGTTCGTTGTACCATGCGATAGTTGGGAACAATGCAAGCCTTCCGCGAATTTGTAGGAAAGTATTCCGGCACTTTTCCCTTAACTAGGTTGGTAAAATCCGGTGCAATTTTGATGAGCGGACAATGCTTTGCCAACTCTTTAATTTCTTGCAGGTATTGATAAGACACCTCATCTCTGGCAAATATCAAGTCGGAATGTTCTAGTATCTGGATAAAAGCGTTTTTAACCCGCTGGGACTTAAACGGTCCAAACGCTTGAGGTAACAAGATAATCTTTTTCCCTTCTTGTTTCCGCCGCGCAATCCGGTTCGCCATGATTTCTATCATCCTGGCTCCCTGTTGTTCGCTATATGTAAACCCAGATGCATCTAAAACCGCCCCCACTTCGTCTGCTGTAATCAGTTTCAAAGAGTGGCGTAATTGTGGCGGTAGCACACCACTAAACCCATTGATAATCGGGCCAAGCGCAGGCACTTTTTCCACATAAGCCCAGGTTAAATGATATAACCCAGTTTCTTCCCTTTGTTTAAAATTTCCCATTCGCAGATGGGCGGCTACGATGTCATTTTTTTCCAAACTAGAAAAATGTTGCACCACCGCATGGGTCATTAATTCGCCGCCTTTATTAATGAAATCTACGCCGAGAATTTCAAATTTCATTTGAGTTATACCTCCGAAGTAAATCCAGTGATTTTTTCTGGGAATAGGGAACCATGCCATCCGGATCGGGATAGCCCACAGAAATGAGCATAATCACCCGCTCATCTGGCTCTAAGTTAAGCAACCTTGACATCCTTTTTTCGTAGGATTCTATATCGGGCCAGTTAATCGGACAAGAACTGAGACCCAAGGTTTCTAACGCATACATAAACGACATCGAAGCCAATGCTGCATCAATATAAATCACATGACGATCTCTTTCTCTAAAATAAGCTCTGAGTTTGCCAACTACGACCACAACAGCCGGGAAATTATGGCTAAACCCTTTCGTTCCGATGGGAACTGATGCCACTGTCTTGACCATTTCGGGTTCATCAAAAATCCGAAATTCAAACGGTTGGCGATTGCAGGCACTTGGCGATTGTGCTGCGACCAAAATTGCGCGATCGATTAAATCCCGGGGAACGGCTTTTTGCAAATACCACCTCACCGATCGCCGTCGATGTGACAGTTGCAAAAACTCTTCATAAGCAACAGGCGGTGGATTGCTCAGTTCTCGCTTATAGGGAATGCGCTTGGTTCCCTCTTGGGATTGACTACAGAGTGCCAAAAATCTATTTTTCGCCCGGTCAATCCCTGGATGAGACGCCACAATACTAAAATAATTGTCTAGCACATCATTCGCCCATTGCAATTCAGGTGCATCCGAAATATCTTTGTTTTTGCTTAACACCGCATACTCGTAACATTCCACGGTTTCCTCAATATAATCAACCGCAAACACATCCCGCCGATTTTTCATAATAATCCCTTTTTCCAGACGATGAATATTTCGCCTTAAGAGATATTGACTCTCTAAACTCGATTGCAGCTCTTCATAATATTTTAGTTTACCATAAATCACCGCCTGATTTTCGCGGCTAAACTTATTGGAAATCAAGGCATAGTAAAACGCACTCAAAACTCTTGACTTCACCACCCAACTCAACACACCTTTTTCGAGTCTATCCGAGATTGACTTGAGGAAGGTGAGACCCGACTCTGGGATGATTGATTTAATTTTGTCTTTCATCGATTAATTCATCCTTGCAACTCTTTAGATTGAGATTGTTTTTTCAATAACTTGACTTTGCCGATATAAAATGGACTCGCTAAAATGCTTAACAGAAGTGCCATTTCACAAGCCGCTACCGTGTCAGTTTTTAGCCGATTAGCGTTTTGCAGAAAGTAAACTAGAGCTTTCCGGGAATCATTAACTAGATAGGTTAAAAATGCCAAAGGTCTTTGCCAAGACTTCAATCTCATCATCCGAATATGATGTCGGTTTAACCCCGCACCACGCACCAGGGAGATTAAATAATCCCGCTCCAATCTCCAAGAAGGTATCTGGTGTTCGAGATTCATGTCCGGGTTGTACCAAATTTCCCATCCGGCATTTTGCAGATAAGATAAAATTTCCATGTCTTCTCCTTTGAGAGACAAGGATTTTCCCGCCGGTCCAGTCAGGAATAAATTTTTGGGAACGCTTTCTTGCCATGCTTTTTTTAAAATAACAATTCCAGCTCCAGGTGGCAAAACGTTTTGCTTGTGTTCGTTATAGCAAAACGCTGTTTTACCTCGTTCGACAACGGCCAAATATACTGCTATTTTTTTGAAATTTTGCGGCGGTTCACCTTCAAATTGACCGTGAATTTGTCCGCCATAAGCACCCGCCTTGGGATGTGATTTCCCAAACGCATACGCCCGTTCAACCCAGTCTGGTGCCGGCAAGTTATCATCATCCAAAAAACCAACGAAAGACCCTTGGGCTTTTTCCATTGCCGTTCGTCTGGCAATTGAGGATCCTTGCCGAGGTTCGAGAAAATACTTGAGAGGAAATTTTTCTTGCCAGTTCGATTGGTAGTCAGCGATTATTTGAGCGGTATTGTCCTGGCTATTGTTATCGACAATGACAATTTCCCAGTCAATTTCTTCGGTGCCTACCTGGATTTTTAGTTTCTCCAAAATCTCAGGCAAACGGTCTGCTGCGTTGTAAGCCCGAATAGCAACTGTAAAATCAACCATAGTTTTGAGCCACTTTTTTCCGATCTAAAATTCCCCCTGTCACCCGGAAGACAAAACAAGCATGTCGGCTTGTTTCATCTGTGCAAAATGATTATCCACTTTTGACGGTTAGCCAGCATGGTTATTTTAGCAAGTCTTACCCAGAAATGCTGAACCTTGAAACAAAAGTTTACATTCAAGAAAAGTAAAGTCCCGAACCCCTCAAAATTCACCCATAAATGCTTAACCGCCTAATCCCATAAATTTAGCTGATTTTCAGGAGAGGGTGGGCTAATTTTGTATTCATCGCACTTGACAAAAATGCAACCCTGTAGTATAGCATCCAATGAGTAAGCTGTTATGCCGTTAAAGCGGGTATGATAGAAATCTCTGTCCAGCTCAATAATCTGGTGGTAAATTCTAGGCAAAAATGCAAGTGAAAATTTTACCACTCGCTAATCCGAACGGGGGTAAATGAAGCGGAGATGGGGAAATATTTTGCCGATAAAAAAATACGATGGTCGAGGGTATCGATAATGCTTTTTCTCGAAAAAGAGGGGAGGATGCGATCGCAGATGGGGCGAACCGCCTCCCGCACCCTACCTTTTCCAAACTTGTGGTTTTTTATACAAAGTAAAAACCACAAGTGATACAATTTACCCATTGCACGAGGGTGGTAGCAGGGGAATGGGTGGGAGCTGAGGGGGGGGAGAGGTTTCCGGAACACCCAGAAAAACGGGTGAAACAACAGCACCAGCTATGGTTTCTTTAACCGACATCTCTCTCCTAGGAGAAAATGAATCGTCAATCAGGCGCATGCGGACCACCGAACAACATCGATTCAATCCTGTCCCCTTCTCTCAGTTTCTTGAGGTAAGTCCATGACATTTATTGCCACAACCCTAACCAGTCTCCTTTCGATTTTAGTTGCCCTTGTCGGGCCAAAATTAGCGGATGAAAAGCAGAGAAACACCATCCGCACGGTGGCGCTGCTCATCGGTATTATTGCGGCGAGTGCTTCCTTATTGAAAACCTTTGCGATTATCCCCACGGGGACGATTGGGGTTTTAGAAGTATTTGGCAAAGTGTCGCAACAAAGTCTATCTCCCGGAGTGCATTGGGTCAATCCCTTCGGGCGGGTGGTGAAATTTTCCACCCGCATGCGCGATATCCGAGAAACCGTCACCGCTACTTCTTCTGAAGGAGTCAGCGTCACCCTAGCAGTGAACCTGCAGTACAAATTAGATCCGAAAGTTGCTGCAGATATTTACGAAACCATCGGCACTGACGAGACGGAAATTGTCACTTCCCGCTTTCGTTCCATTGTTCGCCAAATTACTTCCAACTATTCCGCTAGAGCGGTTTATACGGAAAGCCGCGATGAAGTGACGGCGCAATTGCGCGAACAACTGCGCGCCTCTCTCACGCCGTTGGGATTTGTGGTAGAGGAGGCGCTGTTAACCGATGTGGTGCTTCCGGATACCCTGCAAGCAGCGATCGCAGAAAAGTTGCAAGCGCAGCAGGAGTCTCAGCGGATGCAGTTCATCTTGGAAAAAGAGCGCCAAGAAGCGGAACGCAAGCGGATCGAGGCGGAGGGAATTGCCGATTTCCAGCAAATCGTCGCGGAAGGAATCACCCCGAAGTTCCTGGAGTGGAAGCGGATCGAAGCCACAGATAAGCTGTCGAATTCCGAGAATGCGAAGATTATTTTTATGGGAGATTCCACCCGTGAGGCTCAGTTCCCAGTGACGGTGAAACCCTAGGGAGAATCTAGGGGTTTTCCAGCCGTGGTCACGGTATTGCGGAACGGCGATCGCGGCGTTCCCCCCAGGGGGGGGGAACGAGGAGAAATCGACCCTGGGGGGTGCCGCACCCATCCACTGGGGGAGTAAAATGGTGGATGGAAAATGGTTGGAGGTGAGAATGGACAATACACAAACATGCTATATTGTCAAGCGGCAAGGGGGAACTTGCGATATTGTGCCGATCGCCCAAGTCGAGGACAAGGAAACCCCAGACATCCTGGAAAAATGGGGACCGTTTGATTCCCCGGGAGAAGCGATCGCCCGTCGAGTGGGATTGATTCGGGCGGGGAAATGCAAACCGATGTAATACCATCGCCGCTCAACTAACCGCGATCGGGGTCAATTATTTTGCGGTGCGAGTGGGGGAGGCGGAGCCTCGGGAGGGCCGTTCCCAGGCTGAGCCTGGGAACGAGTCCATCGGGGTCAATTATTTTGCGGCGCGAGTGAGGGAGGCGGAGCCTCGGGAGGGCCGTTCCCAGGCTGAGC
>NZ_JAJENT010000726.1:0-1379 GCF_035615515.1 Phormidium sp. CCY1219 | reverse complement strand
CACCCAATTCTCAATATAGTTTTGACGGCGGCTAAAGCCGCACGTTCGTTTTTCCTCCCCCGGCTAAAGCACGGGGGAGGAAAAACGTATCGGAGGTTATCATGAAAAATTTTTTCCATCCTTCTACCCACGCCGAATCGGGCAATGCCCTTTTCCACTTTTGGCAAGCGAGATTTGCGATCCGCAAGCCAGGGCGGCGAGTTTCGGCTCAAACCTCCTCAGAGGCTTTGTTTCCACAGGGAGACTTGCTCTGGCTTCAGTGCGGCTAAATTTAGAATGGCGTCTCCCTGGTTGACTAATGGGTTTTGCGTATGACCGATGACAATACCATTATAAGGAGCGGAAACTTTCACATTTTTATCCCCAAAAGCATCGCAGACCATTCCCAAAACCTGTTTTTTGTAAACCAACGTGCCGAGGGTGACTTCCAGATGCAAAATGCCACTGCGCGGCGATCGCACCCATTGCGTTTTTTGTACCGCTAATGACGGCGGCGCAGAAGGGGTCTCGGGAAACTGGTACATTCCCAGCATCTGCATCACCCGCCCAATGCCTTGCACCCCCACGGCGATCGCCTCCGCATCAAACCGCAACGCTTCCCCTCCTTCATAAAGCAAAATCGGAATGCCCTGCTGAGTTGCCGCCTGTCGCAAGGATCCGTCGCGGGTGGTGGCATGAACCATCAAGGGTGCCCCAAATGCCCGGGCACAGCGTTCCGTTTCCGGATCCAAAAGATTAGCGCGAATTTGTGGTAAATTCGTGCGGTTATGGGAAGCGGTATGCAAATCGATGCCGTGGGTGCAGCGCTTCACCACCTGCGCCATAAACAAATGCGCCAACCGCGACGCCAACGATCCGCGTGGAGAACCGGGAAACGACCGATTTAGGTCTCTTCGATCGGGCAAGTAACGCGATTGTTCGATAAATCCGAACACATTCACAATCGGCACCGCAATCAGCACCCCCGATAACCGTTGCGGCGAAATCTGTTGCAACACTTGGCGAATAATCTCTACCCCGTTGACTTCATCGCCGTGAATTGCCGCACTCAACCACAATCGCGGTCCGTCATGGGTGCCATTCACCACCGTCACGGGCAACGAGAGCATTGTTTGGGTGGGAAGTCGGGCAACTGGTAGCTCCAAGCGCCGCTTTTGTCCCGGTTCGACGATCGCTTCTGCAATTTTAATAGCACCTGACATCTTGGTGGCGTTTACTCCTGCTTTTCGCATTCACAAAACCGGCGATCGCGCTTCGCCGCCTTTATGTATAATAATGCATCCGCTCCTCTCGCCGAATGCATTAACTACCCCCCGCTCGGACCGGAAAATTTTTTCCCCAATCTGTTGACAAAAAAAAGGGGAATCGGGTAAGATGAA
>NZ_JAJENT010000725.1:0-441 GCF_035615515.1 Phormidium sp. CCY1219 | reverse complement strand
CTTTTGGTTGCTGCACCATAACAACAGAATTTGCACGCTCTAAACCAACTCGGTTCCATGCAGAATAAGCGATCGCAGCTACTCCAAATAATGGCGTGAGCCAATTAATTGCCTTCTGTATTTTCATCATCAGGATCGATTGTTACTTCAATTGATATTGTCCGATCGCTTTGACTAGCTACCTTGACCCGTCGTATTTTTCCTGCCACAGGCGATCGCACCACCGCAAGGCGATCCAGCTTATCTTCAACTTCGGCTGCTTGCCTAAGCAAAAGCCCAAGCTGATATTGTTGCCGCTGCTTCGATTCCTGGAATCGTTGCTGTTGTATCGAGTGTTCGTACAATCTTTGCTGGTAGTCTCCTTTAGCCGCCGCGAGTTTGGCGATCGCCATCTGCAAATCGATCGCAGCTTGAATCTTTTTTTCCCGCAAATCAGCCGCC
>NZ_JAJENT010000724.1:0-104859 GCF_035615515.1 Phormidium sp. CCY1219 | reverse complement strand
TCTACTAACCCCACGCGACCTGATTCTTGTAACAACACATAAGCTCGCGTTGCATTGTTGGTGGCTACCAATTCTACGGGTTTATCTTCCCGGTCTGGTGTTCCTACGGGAATGTTAGCACGCAATAAATCTGAGCTACTGCCTGCTTCGATTACTGATTCGGGTGCATGGGCATTGATAATCCCAATCGCATCGGCTGTTTCTTTCGCCACTAAAGCCAGTTCCACACAAGTGGGAGTCAACTGGATTGGGGTGCTTTCTTTTTCGACAATTTCCGAATCCGTTGGTAGTGGATTCATCTGTTCTTTTTGTCGTCGAATTAAGACGATTTCAGCTTCGCCCAGAACCACTATATTGGGAACTTTGATGGCAATTTCATAGCGATTGTCTCCCAATTCAACAGAGCGTTCGGGGATTAAAATGCCGGGATAGGATTTATCTCCCACTCGAAACTCCACCGCCAAGTCTTCAAACGAACTGCCAATATCATTGAAATCGTTGAGGAAATTACTCCCATTGAGGACAACAACAGGTTCGTTATTACTAAACGTGAGTTCTGCTTGTTGCAGAACGGGTGGTGCCAGTGGGTCAGCAGGTCCAGGTGGTGGGGTATCCAGAACTGCGGTCACAGAAGGGATTCCTTCAGCGGTGAGTTCGACTCCGGCTGTTGTGACTACAGGTAAACCGACTTGGGGAATGCCGATGATTTCGAGGTCGGTTTGCAGATATTTAGCTAAGTAAGCCAACAGGTAGGTTGTGGCAACGAATTGACCGTATGTTAGAGCGGCTACACTGAACCACCCCGCATGGGCGATAAAAGAGCTAGTTGCGAGACTCAGGTTGCCAGCTAAGTTGATTCCTCCAACGGTGCGAGTTGTCAATTGACTAGCGGTGATTTGTGAGATTCCGGTTTCAACAAATCCTAAAGTGCCTAACCCGGCAGAAGGCCATGTCAACACTGCATACTGACCGCTGGCTAAAATCCCATTAAACGGCCAGGAAGTGGTTCGGATGGTGCCTTTTTCGTCTACGACACCTGCTTCTTCAATCGACCAAGTAGGATTCCATGTGCCGGTTTCATCTGGGAGGGAGCTTTTTCGCAGGAACAACACTTCGCTACCAGCAGACAAACCAGCAGGAGCGGGAATTGCCAGTTGAGCGGGTTGAGTGAGGGGTTCATCACCTAAATTCAAGCTGAAGGCACCCACTAAATCCAAACTTTCCGGTAGGGGTAGTGAGAGAGACTCTCGAAGTAAGGGGGTGAGACTGACAGCGGTTTCGGCTTCTAACCCACCGGGAGGAATCATCACCAGTGAGCCATCAACGGCTTCAACGACTCCCCCTTCTTCTCCCAATGTCACGGAACCGGCTAAGGGTTTCTGGATTGAGATGGGTATTGTCACCATCTGCGCTCCATGAATCATCGTAATGGTGGCCTCTCCTTCATCGAGTGCGGTGACTAAGCCATCTTCATCCACTTCCAGCAAGTCCGGATGGCTCACAAAGTAGCGGGTTCCGGTTTCTGTGGCGGTGATATTGGGTCGTGATTCCAACTCGTTAATGGTGAGGGAGAGTTGTCGAGTGGTTCCGGCGACTAGAGTGAGACTGTCGGGATAGGGGTCTAACCCATAAAATTCAGCTAGTGCCTGATTCAATTCTGCATCGTTTTCTGGGACTAAATTACCGACCCGAATGGCCTTGACTCCCATTAATCTGCCCGCATCTTCGGAAATTAAGTGGAGTACGTGACTGTTTCCAGCCAGGGAATTTCCCAATATTTGTTCTAAAGTCTGACGGTCTAACTCAAAACTTCCATCGGCTTGCAAGTATGCAGTTATATCGACAAATTCCTCTACTGGAGTTTCATCAAATCCAGCCCGTAACCGGATAATTGGACTGGCATCGGTAATACTTCCTCGTACTACTGGATTGAAGGGTTCGTTGCCACTATTGTCGGAGAACAATTGTGCTGTAACTATCGGGGGTTCTTTATCTGAATTGGGCGGTTCTATCTGAACTTCATTGAGGATTTCCCGTCCCACCTCAGAATCGCGCCAATCTGAATCCGGAGCAATCACTTCATACAGGTTAGTCACGATTCCGGTAGCACCAGACATCTTGAAGGTGATATCGTTAAAGTCAGTATCTCCTCCAGGGGAGCGTAAATCTTCCCAGGCAAATAAGCTTCCATCTCCAGTAACATCAACGAGTTGAGTTTGATGCAACGCGCGTTCGGGGTCAGTGGGAGTTAACGAAAGGAAAGGTTTTTTGCTCCCAGTTGCTTGCGGGTTGTCAAAGAGTTCTTGCAGAGAGCCATCGGGAATTAAAATTAACCCAAACTCGGTTCCTTCAGGTAAAGAAAAAGTTTTCTCTCCTTGTTTGATGCCGCGATTCCAATTGTACTCTTCTAATTTTCCATCGAGTTTGGCTGCTTCTGTAGAGTCGTCCAGGAGAACGTAACCTTCCTCAGAATTGGACAGGGAACGTCTGGCAATTTCTTGGAAGAATTCAGGAGACCCCCATTCATACTCCGAGAGTCCAGCCATATTGAACAAACCCACCGTGCTTTGATAGTAGCCGCCATCGAAGATGTATTCGATGTTAATCGAACCCGTTTCTCCTACGAGGAAAACCCCTTGAGAGAAGTTAGGGAAGGTCGGTTCGATTTGAGGAGCTACAGTTTGAGCAACGACGTTGATGGCGATAGAATTGTTAGAAGAGGGCGATTCCCCATCTTCTAGAACCACTGGTGCGGTTTCTATTGTTGACGATTTGGTTATCGATGAGTTAGATTGTGAAGGGGTATCGATAATAAATTCCGTTGAAGCTGATGGAGTTGTAGAGGTTACTAAGTCTGACTCAGATGAATGGAGAGATGTACTTTCATCTAAGTTCAATTCAGTTTCGGTGGAAATGTCTGAAGAAGTAATTTTTGTGGGATTGAGGGAAGATTCAGAAGAGTCAGAGGTTTCTTCTAAGACAACTGAGTTGCTTGATTCGGACGAAGCGGTAGATTCACCCAGTATATCCTCATCCGATTCGGTGGCGTTAGATTTTGGTTGTTCGCCGCTTTCATCAGGAGATTCGGTCGGCTCAACTGTATCGGAATCGGACTGAATTGAGAAGGAAGTTTCTAAGTTGGATTCGGTCGGTTCAACTGTGTCGGAGTCCGTTCCAGAGTAAGTTTCATCAGAAGATTCGGTTGGTTCAGATGTTTCAGTTGAAACTGAAGTGGATTCTGTTGGATTGGATGTGTCGGAGTTGCCAACAATTGACGGTGAGGTATCGGTTGAAACTGAGGTGGATTCTATTTCGTTGTTGGTCTCGTCAAGTAAGAAAGTTTTTGATTCAGTTTCTTCGAGGCTTGAAGTGGATTCAGTTGGCTCAACTATTGTTTCGTCAGAAAAAATAGTTTCTGATTTAGTTGGTTCGGCAATTGAGGTGGATTCTACTCCACTGTCAGTGTCATCAATGTCAAGGGTTGAATCGGACTGCGCTATTTCCTCACTACTCGGTTCTAATGCGTTCGTTGTTTCTGAAACTTCTTCTAAATCGCTCTGATGTGTCGGTTGGAATAAAGCGGATTGTTCTTGAACGTAAGTGATGATTTCCTGAGCAGTGTCAGTCGTGCGCCAATCTAAATTAGGATTGATTAATTCATCAAGAACTGTGACGGTTCCGGTGGCTCCAAAGAGGGAGAAGATGAGGTCATTGTAATCGCGATCGCTTCCCACATCCACTCGCAAATCTTCCATGACAAATAGGTTGCCTTCTCCAGTGACGTCGGCAATTTGTCCCACATGAAAGGCATCTAATGGATTGGCGGTGGCGAGGGAAAATAAGGGTCGTTTGTTCCCAGTTATTTCGGGATTTTCTTGGACTTCTTCAATCGTTCCATTAGGAACGAGAATGATGCCAAATTTATCTCCAGGCTGCATGGAGAAAGTTTGATTTTCTGAGATTTCTCCTCGATTAAAATTGTTGACTTCTCCTAAGTCTCCGGTAAATTTGGCAGCTTCGGTGGCATCAGAGATGACGATGTAACCTTGTTCGGAATGACTTAATGCTCGCTTGGCGGCTTCTTTAATAAATTCTGCACTTCCGGGGATGAGTGTTTCCATCCCGGTCAAACTAAAAATGCCAATTTCACTTTTGTAAGCACCTCCATCGTAGAGGAATTGGATGCTAACTTTTCCGGGATTGCCAACGAGGAATGTTCCGGAGGTGAAGTCGGTATTTTGGAGGGAGGCAAGTGGTTCGCCGGTGAGGGGATCGATTGCAGAATTTTGATGAGAATTGGGGAGGTTGCCTGAATTAACCCCATTCACCGCGCCTGGGTCTGAAAGCTCGGCATTCCCGACTTCATAAGGGGAATCTATGCGGGGCAAATCGCTGCCAGTTGACGGAGATTCTAAGGGTTTTATTGGGTTGTTAAATGGGTCTGCGGGCTGGTCAGCCAACCCGAATAGTAAAGGGTCTCCCTGGGAGTCAGGGAATAAAGATTCATTGTTTAAATTTGGCATGACGAGTTGCCATCCATGATTGGGGTTTAGATGGTGCTGCGTCCTGTCTTTTTTAAATAAAAAGTAGGATGCCCTGAGTGAATTTGAAATCGCTTGAAAACTACCTTAACAACTCTATTCGGTTTTTACTATCCGCAATTTTACTGAAGTTTTTTGGGAATTTTGGAGAGGTTTTCGTCACGGCGGTGTAAATTTCTCAGTGATTTTACGGAAAACAGGGGCGGTTTTAGCAATTAATTTGATAGATTTTTCTTGACGGGCTGGGGAATTGAGGCGAATTTTAATTCTTTCAAGTTAAGGCAAAGAGTGAGGGAAAACTATTTTTATTTTGGCTCGGTCAATTTTTATTGAGTAATAATACTGAAAAGTGATGCAGGATACACAATGAGTGAGAAAAGGGTGATTTAATCGCGACTGTGGAGTTGGGGGAGTTGACGAGAGAGGAACGACTCGATTGAAAAAGTGGGTGAGGTTAGCGCTCTTGGAGTCGCTTTCATTGACGAAGGATTTTGATTGCGTAAGCGATCGCCCACCAGAATGCGATCGCCCCCATGCGATCCCACCGTGAAATGTTTGCCAGTAGCCAGCTTTAGTTTCTCTTTACCTGCGACGATTCCCACCCAAGTTTGCCAACAACGACACCAGCAGGAACTGAAAATGGCAACATGAGAATCCGATCGCATCGCAACTCATCCTGTCTCGCTCGCGCCCGATATTGCGCTCCAGCTAGTGCGCTGAATCCCAAATCACTACAACCCACCCACAGCAAGCATTTCCAGGGTGAGCAGAAGTCCCCTGAAAAATGCTTTGCTTATAAATAACCCGACATCTGCTCACCCCTGCCCCAACGCATCCAGGCACGAGAGAGCGATCGCCATTGCACGGGAACGCGATCGCACGGGAACGCGATCGCCATTGCACGGATCCATCACCACATTTATGCCGATCGTCCCAACCCCGACAATGGTGCAACAAATTTCCGTCAAATCCCCGAAACCCAGTCAAAGCAATAACTTCAAGGGTGAACACAAGTCCCCTAAAAAATGCTTTCCTTATAAATACACCGACTTGTGTTCACCCTGCCTCAAAGCTGTCATGTTGGATCCTGAAGCGTGGCAACCAGAATGCGATCGCCTAACTCACTCATGGATCCACAACCAGATTCGTGCCGCCGATCGCTCGCAGCAGCAACAACGCGATCGCAACTACCCGAACGCGATCGCATCCAACAGGCGATCGCATCTCAGTCATGGCTCCACACCCAGATTGGTGCCGCCGATCGCATCGCAATAACCAGAACGCGATCGCATCAAATCACGGATCCCTTTCGCCAACATCCCCGCCGCACTCAGCCAATGGTGCAACAAATTTCTGCTAAATCGCTGTAACCCAATCAGAGCAAGCATTCCCAGGGTGAGCAGAAGTCCCCTAAAAAATGCTTTCCTTATAAATACACCGACTTGTGTTCACCCCGATCCAACGGCAAAAAACTGGCTCCCTCTTCCCACCATCACCGGCGACAACCTGCAAGACTTTGCAGTTTCCTCAGCACTCGCCTCAGTTGACCTGCCCGGTGGGTCTAAGCAAAATTTCATTCACGTTCACCCGCTGGGGTTAGGGAAGCGATCGCACTCATCACGAGGGCGCACTCAAATTAACCGCAGAGCGAACCATCAACAATTTCGGTTCAGCTTTCAGAGTGCCATCAGTGTGTTGATATTCCGGCTGCTGTTCGAGTCCTGGCAGTTCCACAAACCCCAGCTTTTCATAGAGTCTAATCGCTTCCGTCTTGCACTCGCTCACCCGCAATAGCATCGGTTTTTCGGGATACTGCCGCAATCCCAGACGTACCAACTCAGTGGCGATTCCCTGTCGCCGGTGAGTGGCTGCCACACATAAATCTGCCAAGTAAGCGCAATCGGGACTCAAACCGAACTGAGCTAAAAACTCCCAGTCCAGCCGCCGCCATTGTTGTTCGGTTTCAATCCAAGTGGGCTGACCGATGATGGAAGCGCAGGCTAACGGTTGCACTACTGCAAAAGCGATCGCCCGCTCATTCTCGAACGCCCCCAGCACGGTTCCGGTTTGGAAGTAGCGATCGAACATTTCTGCCACCGAGCGCCGCGTCCACCACTGACATGAAGGCGGTTCGGCGAACGCAGCGCGGTAGAGGGCGACCAACTCATCCAGCTTTTCTTGGAAGCGATCGCCATCCAATGTTATCCATGCAATCGAACGGGCAATCATCGGCCTACACCGGCATCGCTTCCTTAACGATTTCAAACCGGCAGACACGACCGAGGAAATCCACCTCCGCGTAGTCCACCGTGAAATCGTGCTTTTTGCGGAGCCACACCTCAGTACCCGGCTCTTTATGCCAGCGGTAGCCTCGGTTGGTATGCTCGCGCACGAGAGTATCCCGGTGAACCAAATCAGTCAACTCTCGCAGGGGTTCTTCCTCCCACAACGCCGAGATATCCTTCGCCAGCACTTCTCGCGGCGGCTTGCAGTTGGCATCGAGCGCAAACCGATTGGCTAACAGCACTTCTTGGGTGGCTTGGTCGATAATCCAGGTCGCGATATTCTTTTCGCCCAAAGCCAGCGCCGCTAACTCTGCATCGCATTCGCCAGAATGATTTGCCAACTCTGCAACTTGTTGTAAAGATAGCATATTGGTTTGACCTCCCCTATGATTTTTTTTGCGTTTTTTTGCGTTTGATTCTGATAGTTGAAAAGCTTGGAAATCTTTTGCAGTAATATTTTGGGGCGAGTCTTCCACCGTTGCCGTGCCCGGACTAACTGACATTTCCACCCAAATGGGAATGAACGGTTTGTTGGGAGTATTGTGGACGAGTTCCACCACATTCTTGCCAAAACATTTTCCCAAATTGGTCAAGTAAGGCAGATAAGACTGATTCAGCTTCCACGCTTCATCCCAACTGCCGACGCGCACCTGGAGCGTATCTCCCTTGATACCCAACCCCACGCATCTAGGAAACAACGGCGAACAAATCGAATGCTCCACACTACACCTCCTTACCGATGGCAATTTTCCGGGCAATCTTCGGAATGATTGGACTTGTCCCCAAACTGTTTTTGCCGCATCTGCTCTAGCTGCTGTACCGGAATCCCCAGCGCTGCCGCCAGCAACGTCACCTCAGTGCAAGCCGGTTCCTCTCCTCGGGCGATCGCTTTCAGCCGATGCAACGGCAAATCCACCAGACTGGCAATTTTTTCCAAGTTTTTATCGCGCAACACTTCCGCAATCGTGGGCAGCGAATCTCCCAAAATCGTCACCCGCGCTGACTCCGAACCGGCTTGCGATCGCAATCGTTCGGCGCGGTCTCGGGCAAGCGATCGCAGCGCATCGATGGTGTCAATTAACCCCTCCAAAGACAGATGCTCGCTGAGTTGTTCGATCGCACTTTGCACCGCCACCTCGGAATCCAAATCGACACTGGCCTCCCACCGTTGCGGCGTGGTGAACTCTGGAGGAATCGGGGGCAAAGCCGCCAGAAACTCGCTCGTTTCCGGGACGCCATGCAGCAAAAAGCTCTCCAATGCCGCCGCCTCCACACCGATCGCGCGAGCCAACAGCGGACGACGCGACACCCAAGGAAACTGCTGACCGAGAAACCACCGGCGCAAAGAACTCGCGCTCGTCACCGGCTCGAATCGATTCAGGTACGCCAACAACGCAGCTTCAGGAGTGCGATCGCCCGGGTGGATGCGATCGCTAAGGTAATTGAGCAAGTCGCGAAGGCGTTGCTGTTGGGATTCTTTGGACTCCACAAAAAACAAGGGCAAAAACGGCTGTTCACCCTCATTCTCTCCACAATTCGCTAAAAACGCAAAGCGCTAAAAGCACATCGGTGGTAAATCTTTCTAATTTCTTAACATTCGCCACTGCACCGCGCTCTTGCCGAAGCAGGGTGAAAGCACTCTGGTTTCCCCGTTTCTCAGGCTATTGACACTTGCACCTTTCCCGTCTAAAATTATGCCATAAACAAAAAGTGCTTTTTGCGCTTTTCGTATTTTGCATAATTGATTCCCGGTTTGAGGGATTCTCTCAGATTGCGAGTTAATTGTTTGCAACGCTTGACTCACAAAAAAAGCGGGGACTATCCCGCTCAACCAATTAAATTACTATTTCCAAACTACCATGAGCATTGCGAAATCCGCTACGGCTGTAGCGTTGAGCCAGCTTCCGCTTGATTTGCGCTTCGAGTACGACTACACCAGTTTCGGCTCGGAGATCCTGCAACGCCAAGCTCAGCAAACTCTTTCCCAGTTCCTCGGCTACGTCCGCCACACCTTCGTGACTGGCCTCGAAATCGGTCGCAGTTTCCGGCACCTTCTTCACCAACTTTGCCTGGAACGCGGCCTTACTGAAGGGGAACACCTGTTCGATCGCTGGCTGGATTCTTCCGATTTCGGTGGCTCCAACTCGATGGCGCGAGCCTTAATCCAAATTTCCGAATGGTTCGACTCGCAGCGCCAACGCATCCAACGCCTCATCCTCAACTCCGTGCAGTCCTGGAGCGTCAGTGCCCTCAAGGAACTGACGAAAATCTCTGACGACCACCTGCTTGTCAAACTCCTCAAAGCAGGCAAGCAAACCGTCAACAGCATCCGCCAAGCCCGGAGCAAATCCATCGTGCTGGGTCAGCCCGTCACAGATGCAGATTGGGAACTCGTTGTCAAGACCTTTGACGCGAACGACGATGCGATCGCCACGCTCAAGGCTGAAGCCGAACGACTCGCCCACGTTTACGAGAACCCGGTGGTGCTAACCGATTACCTCATTGAAGCGATTGGCGACCTGAGCGATTGGGACGTTTCCAAGCTGCTGGCTCCCAAACGCAGCACCCGACCCACCCAGCAAACCCAAGCCATCGCCTCGTTCATCGCCAACAGTGCCGCCCCTGAAGATGCGATCGATGACGATCGCCTGAGTTGGATCGAGCGCGGGTTGGGACTGGATGACGCCGAATCCGAGCAGTTCCGGTCTTGCGTTCAGAACTTAGCTCGTCAAGATGCCCCAGAGGAAGGCGAGGTCATCCGCCAGCACCGCCACGTCCAAAAAGCACTGCAACTGCAAAAACTCGCGCCCACCATTGCGCAACCCCAGCAGAGCGATCGCCTCGTCGAACTCGAACGGCAGGTGCGCGACCTCACCGCCCAACTCAAGGAAGCGGATAAAGCGGCGGCCATTATCAACGGACTGCAAGCCCAGCGCGATCGCCTCGAACGCGAAAACCTGAAACTGCAAGAACTCATTCAGGAGAGCGCCCAGAAAGACCTGCGGATCCACCTGCTCGAACGGCAGCTTGAGGAATTCGAGATGGCGCAATCCGATTCCGTGCTGGAGCAACTCGCCGAGCAAAACCAACAACTCAGCGCCCAACTCGAACAAATGCAGCAGCGCTACGAGGTGTTGGCCTCCGAGATGGCCGCCAAAGAGCGCAGCATGAAATACACCGACAATTCCACGTTGGTGGCTAAAGTCATGTCCTTGGAAGCGCAGTTAGCAGAAGCTCAAAATGCTCTTGTTAACAACAAGCAACAAAAACCCGTTGACCCTGCACAGCTAACCGTTGGCACCTACGTCCGCGTCGTGAAACATGACACTCCCAAATATCGCGATCGCATCGGTCAAATCCTGCAACTGCCGCTCAGTGACGACACTCTGAATCGCTACAAAGTGCGGTTCTCTGGTGAGAAATACCTCGTGACTTGTTACGCCGAGCAAATGCAGCTTGTGGATGCGTTCTTGCCGCCCGCCGACGACTATTTCACCGAAGCGCAAGTTAAGGAAAAAATCTCGCGCATCGCCGATGAAAAACAATCTCAAATCGAGCAATTGCAACAATTTTTGAAGGAAGCGCAAACTGCGATCGCGCAGTACAAAGACCCCGCGAACAACCCTGACCTGTCGCGCACTCAGCAGCAGCTTTCCGACAGCACCCTCAAGCTGCACCAAACGCACCAGCAGTTGCAGCAAATGACCGAACGGTTTAACCAATTGCAGCACGAGAATCAGAAACTCAAGGAGCAGTTGGACTGGGCATCGTCGCCGTTGGGTCAAATGCAACGGCATCAAGAGGGATAGTAAAAGTGAGAGTGAGAACGGTATAGTGAAACTCTCGCGGTGGATAACACTCACATTGAGGTGAGATTATGCAACCGATTACCCAAGCAGATTTAGCCCGATTCCAGGGCACGACGAACTACTACCGCCATTGGCTCAACCAGTTCAAATATACCGATGGCGTCAAGTATCTCGCAGATGCAGCCGAAGCGCATTGGCTGATTGATGCGATCGCCTCCTATCAACGCGACGAACGAGTGACGGGTGACGAGATGTTGCAGGAATTTCAAATCTGGCAACTTTCGGTGTCCGACGGGCGCGGCACGTTAACGCTGCTGCGCGACACCGATGACCCCGTGCTGAGCCAAGACATCGAATACACCGACTTTCCCCTAGATGAAATCAAGCTTTACCTCAGCGGTGGCGTGTTGATGCTGCCGAGCGAATACTAACGCTTTCATCCCGACATTTTCTGGCGGTTGTCTCCCCAGGCAATCGCTCCATCAACCTTGAATAAATTGCCATGAAACAATCAGAAATTAGCTGTTTTGAGACGGGCTGGCAGCAACATAGCGCACCGACTCCCGAAACGAGCATCCCTCAAATTACGCTCGTTCCTGTTGGCATTCCACCCAAAATGCTGGCGGCGTTGCAGGTGCCGAATAAACCCTCAATGCGCTACGTTTGCCTGACTTATCAAGCCACCAATTGCTATGTCGAGCATATCTGCGGTGGGCATACCAATTCGTTCTGGGTTTATTCCGCATTCATCGACCATTTTGCCGTAGCCATTCACCTGATTGGCTGCGATTTAGGCAGTGACGATAGCTATCCAACTTACGGTTTATTGCTCGACCAACAGCAAAACCAAGTGTGGTTGGCGCAGTATTCGCACATCAAAAAGTTCTTGAAAAATTGGCAAAGCTATGCGTATCCCGAACCGAAACTCACTCGCGAACAACAAGAGCAAATCTCGAAGAAAGGTTTTGAAAAGCTCATGCAAAGTGTCAAAGAATTCCGGCAACCTTCACCGAAAGAACTCTCGGCAATCGTGGAAGCGTCAATGCACCAAGAACAAGATGCGATCGCAGCGATTACCGCCTATCTGGATGCGTACCTTCCTGAAGCGATAACCATCGCCCAACGCCGAGTAGCAGCCGCAACCCAAAACCAAGATCGGGAAGTGATGAGTTACCTCAGTTTGCTGCTGGCTCGCTTCCTTAACAAGTATCAAAACAATTGATGCCAAACGTTGCAATTCTATCGTTGCTGATTGGTGTTACTTGGGTTGCCGACCTGCCGGAACCAGTGACACCAATCGCACAGGAAATCAGACCGCATAACACTCACAGAGGAAGAGGGAGAAGAGATGAAAGTTATTACCAAAAATTATCCGAGTCCGCATTTGAATCGTTGGACGACAATGGTGGTGCGTGAAGGCAAACGAGCCTGCATTTATTTGCGAGAATTGGTTGGCTTGAAACCCGGCACGGTGTTTTTGAAACTGACGGACTATTCTTCAGTGCGAGAAGCCCATCAAGCGGCGCGATAACTGCGCGTTAAACACCGCAAGAAAAACGCATTAGAAGTGATGCTGGCTCTCAAGGAAGACTTTAAAACCTTAAATCAAAACTCGAACAAAAAATCGAGAAAAAAAGGTCGATAGACAAGACCCAAACTTGATTTCGCATTGATCTGGAGAATCGCGATGTTTTGGATTGTTTATTACCTGTTTCTAATTGGCGTTGTTAGTTTAGCGATGCGGTTGCGGTTTTATCGAGGGCACTAAAATGCAACAACTTCAGTTCAATTTAGGCACTCACTTTTTGCCTGACGTTGCCGATATCAAAGGGAGCCACCAAGGATTGCATCCGGAAGCGTTACGGTTGCGGCGGGTGTGGGATGCGATCGCGTCCTCTGGGCTGGAGTATTCCAGACCAGAGCTTCCGGCTAAATTGGGAATCGGTCGCGTCCAATTTGCCAGTAGCGTTTACTGGTTGGTGGTTCTCAAGCTGGCAGAGTATCGGCAAACCAGTTTGGTGCCCACTGTTAGAGGTCGTTGGCTGTTTGAAGAGTTTGACCCCTATTTGGAATATCCAGAAACCCCTTGGCTGCTGCATTACTAGGGATTGGAACCGCCGTGCAAGATGCCAGCGTGGTGGTGGCTTTTTAACCCGTTGAACCAGCGCGAGTTTGAGGAAGATGTGGTGCGATCGCAACTGGCTGATTTCCTCCAGACCCAAACCCAACGGCGCAATTCAGCAGCCACCGCGCAGAAAGATTTGGCGATAATTTTAACTTGCTACCAACCCCCCAAACGTTTTGCTGTGGGTCGAGCGAGTTTGTTCAGTCCGCTCAAACTGATTCGCTCGACTCAACTCGAATATTTCAAGCGCTCTGGCAAGAAGGGATTTTATACTCAATATTCCTTTGCGTTCAATCAACGTCGCGTTCCTAGCAAATGGATCGCGTTGGCAACCGTGCAGTATGCCGCTCGACACAGAACCGAGCAAATCCCCCTCGCAGAACTCACCTACAAAGCGAACAGCCCCGGCCAAATTTTCAAGCTATCCGAGGATGCGATCGCCAACCATTTGGAACGAGCGGAAGGCATCGAATTAATCCTCAATGCGAATCATCGGCTGGAGGTGAAAATCTCGGATCCCTCTCGCCATATTATCGAAGAAATTCCCATAGTTTAGGAGCAATTACAATGTCTCATTCTGAATTTTCTACTGAAACTTTCGAGTCTGGCACTCGCCTCACCTGGAAGCACCGCAACGGCAGCCTGACCGAAATCAATCTCGCTCAAGGTCATGCGCTCGTTCAGTTCACCGAAGTCAGTGGCGCAAAGCATACCGTGCAACTCACCCCGGAAATGATGGCAGCGCTGGTAGCGATCGCGTCACTGGGTTTAACCTAGAATTAGGTGTTTTCTGCTATCCAGCAACAGCAGAAGCCATTGTCAGTTAACAATCTAAGGTATAAGCATTATGGCTAATTTCCAGCGAAAACGGCGCAGTCACCGCCACTCTATTTTACTCTCTCTTGGTTTACTGCTGACCGTTGGGGGCGTCAGCGCCTGTAGCCAATCCACCAACGAGGTTGGAGAAAACGCCACAACCACCCAAACCGACACCGAAAACGTTGCTAGAACTGCTGCAGAAAGCCAAGCGCCGCAAATGCCTGCCACCGCGAATCATCCTGCCCCAACCCACAACGATTTCAAATCGGTGAAAGTATTTTTTCCCGAATCTCCAGACGGGGACGGACAAATTGCCGAAGTCGAACCGGTATGGCGCAGCACCGATCGCATCGATGTGGCTGAATTTGCGATCGAGCAACTGATTGCCGGTCCGAGACCCGAAGAAAAACAACAAGGGTTAACCGACCCCTTCGAGTTTCAAGGAGAATCGAATTGTGGCGGGCAAAATTTCACCATCGGCATTTCCGAACAAGGGGAAGCCACCCTGCAATTTTGTCGCACCGTTCCTTCCGCTGGCGTAGGACAGGATGCGCGAATGACAAAGGCGATCGAAAAGACTCTCAAGCAGTTTTCTACCGTTGATTCTGTCACCATCTTGAATCAATATGGCAACTGTTTTAAAGACCTCAGTGGCAGAAATCTGTGTTTAAAAGAGGAAGACGAACGTCAGGTGAAAGTATTTTTCCCACTGACCTCGGAACAGAGCGATCGCCCCAACGAAGTACAACCCGTGTGGCGCACCACCGATCGCGTGGATGTGGCTGAATTTGCGATCGAGCAACTGGCTGCCGGTCCGCAACCTGACGAAAAACAGCAAGGCTTTATCGACCTCATCAACTTTGATGGGGAATCGATTTGCGGGAACCAAAATTTTACCATTGACATTTCAGAAGGAGGCGAAGCCACCCTGCAATTCTGTCGCACCGTGACCGCATGGGGTGTCGGTCAAGAAGCAAAAATGAAAAAAGCCATCCGCAATACTCTCCAGCAGTTTTCTACCGTCGATGCTGTCACCATTCTCGATAAAAATGGCGACTGCTTCAAGTCGCATACGGAACGGAATCTTTGTTTGGAATAATACCCGTTTTTTGTGGGATTCGTTGTTGCCCGATCGCCCAAAAAATGAGGGAGAATTGCGTGGCAACAACGAACTTTTTTCGGGATGAGAAAGACGAAATTAGTACCGAGGAACCGAGGGATCTACCATTTTTGAATAGGCATCGATTCCCCCAGCGATATTTTTAACGTCGGTGAATCCCTGCGCTTTGAGCCACTGGCACATCTGAGCCGATCGGATACCGTGATGGCACAGCACCAGGGTTTCCGCTTCCGGATCCAAGCGGCTGTAAATTTGACCGGACCATTCGGCAAATTCACTCAACGGCAGGTTATCGAACCCCGCGATCGCGCAGATCGACACTTCACTGGGTTCGCGCACGTCCACCAGTTGCAGGGTTTCCGCGCTTTTCAGCCGTTCGGCGAGTTCTTCTACAGTAATTTGGTCGATGGGTTGACGGGCAAAAGATTGAGACATGGGCTTGCATTACAGGTTAAGAGCAAACAAAACAAGTTCTTCTCTGCAATTGTGCCGCTTTTGTGCATGATTGGCTAGGGTGTTTGTGAAATAAAGCCATAAAACCCGGGCGATTGAAATCGCGCCTGGGCAGGTATTAGCGTAGCCATGCCCGAAGCGGGCTATAGTCCGCATGACAAGGACTATTTTTTAAACGATTCTTTCGGAGGCGATCTTACGCAATTGGCTGCCAATCGCTCGTTTTAACTCTAGGCGATGGTGGGCAATCCCATCGCGGGGAAAACCCGAACTATGAGGGCTGACTCTCGTTAGTTTCGCATTCAGCCAGTCGATTCGCCATTGCTTCTGCATGTCGCCACCATTTCGTGCCCCCAGACCAGACCCGGGAGGGCAAATGGCCGATTGGCGCTGTGAGAGTAAATTTTATCCCTTTATAGGGGACTGCAGGTCGGTATGTTACCCAGCCGATGCGATCGCAGAAAGTGCCGTAATTTTTCCCACATCCCTCGTAGATGCGCGCCTGCACGCTAAACCCGAACCGGGCATCGCTATATTTCACCCACAGGCGATCGATGGTGTGCAAATCCGCGCAGGGAAGTTTGGCCAAATCGTCCTCAAACAGATATCCCCGGGGCGGTTTGCCCACGGCCTGACATAACGCGGCACGAGTTTCTTCGTCGGCCAATTTCCACTTTTTCCTTGCCAACAAGTCCCGCAATTTGGTATAATCAATCCCCACTTCTGAAGTGAGAATATCGGGAGTTTCGTCCGGGGTGGATTGACCTGCCATCAGGGAGAAGAGATTGCCGATCGCCCGCTTGAAGGTTTTTATCGGTTGTGCCGGGGCAGAAGTTGGGGAAACCGGCTGAGGAGAGGGCGATCGCGTTACTGGGCGTGGGGGCGATTGTGTAGCGGGACTCGGCGAAGGAGCGATCGCGGGGGACGGCAAAGGCTCCAGGTCGCGCAACACTTGTGCCGCCGAGGCATAGCGCACGCGCGTCGCAGCTTGCACCATTTTATCCAGAATGCGACCCAGTTCGGCGCTGACGAGCTTATCGGCAGTTAAAAAATCTCGCCAAATCCAGCGATCGCGACCCTCGTCGTATAAATTGGCCGGCGAAACGCCCGTCAGCAAATGCAAGCAAGTCACCCCCAAACTGTAAATATCGCTTGCCGGAACCACCTTACCGCGCGTTTGTTCCGGTGCCATATACTCCGGCGAACCGATAATCGTCCCGGTTTGCATCATCGCCGTGGCACTGAGCAACTTAGCAATCCCAAAATCGATTAAAATTAACTGGCCCTCACCTGCACCCGCCGCACCTGTGCGCCGGATAATATTTGCCGGTTTGATATCCCGGTGGATAATTTGGCGATCGTGAATAAACGCCAAAATCCGCAGCAGATCCGCCAGCGCTTGACGAACCTGCGCCTCTTTAAACGCCCCTCGTTCTTTCAGTTCCCGAGATAACGTCGGTCCGGCGATAAACTCCTGCACTAAATAAAGCCATTGGTTCTGTTCGAAGTGCGCCAGCAGGGTGGGGATTTGCGGATGATGCCCCAACTCGTCCAGACGAACCGCCTCTTGGTAGAATAATTCCTCCGCCTTTTTGATATGGCGCGTCTGCCCTTGGTTGAAGAACAGTTGCTTGACCACGCATTTCGGTTTCGAGGGGATATCCTCATCCAGAGCCAAAAACGTGCGACCAAATCCTCCTTGTCCGATCGCCTGAATCGGACGATAGCGCTCTTTCAGCAACAGTTTGCTGCCACAGGATTGGCAAACCTTCCCCGTTGCCGGGTTTTGCGGTTGCGGACATCCGGGCATGACACAGTAGCTCATGCTGATTTACAATTGCCTGTTGTAGAGTTGATATTAAAAACCGCAGCCAAAACTGCTAGTCATTTCCATAGCATATAGGAATTGGCCGGGGTTGATAGGGTCGCGCCACCAGAGACGCGATCGCGAGGCACACCCCTAGAAATTCCCCGGCAGGCTTGACAAAATTAGACAACTATGGTAATAAACCCAGGTAGAGACCCCGAGGCTAATCTTTTTGGAACTCATAGGTGTAGAAGCTTTGGAACGCCCCCACGGTTTCAAACTGGTAAGCCGGCAGCAACGGCAAAGAAAACTCCGTTCTGTAGACACTCCACAACAGAAAATTTTGCCGTTCGGTACTCTCGCGGATCAGTTCGGCGATTTGAGGTTGCGCCGATTCCAGCGCCGCGACGCACTGACGCTGACCGAGCAGCGCCTTTTCGCAACCTTCTGCTTTTAAATATTCCGTTAGCCGTTCCGTAGCATAGTCATTATAAGCAGACGGACTGGGATTCGTGACCACCATTGCCACCCCTAGTCCCACCAATACCGCCCCTGCCACAGAGGCCACTACATTAAGATTTTTCATGGAACCTGCGTGCCACTCTCTATGCTTTAGATTACCCTAGTTTTTCCGTAAATTCCGCATCCCAGGCACCCCCGCCCAAAAAAAATTTGATTTTTTTTCAAAAGGGGTAGACCGAATCGCCAGACTATGCTAATGTAAAAAATGAACCAAATGGCGAGCGTAGCCAAGGGGTTAAGGCAGTGGATTGTGGTTCCACCATGCGCCGGTTCGAATCCGGTCGTTCGCCCTCCATCTGAAAATCAAAATAGAGACCGGGCTTGTGCCTGGTCTCTATTTTATCGATTCGATTTGCCATCGAACCTCAGAATTTACACCGTTTTTCACCGATTGGGTGAGAGAGGTTTCCGCTTCCCCCTCTTGCTTGTAGAGACGCGATTTATCGCGTCTGTGACCCAGGTCCTACTGTGACAACCTCTAACATCCCAATCGAAAAATGGTATTAGCCCCCGTCGGCGGGCGAAAGCGCGATCGGGCGGGCGCGATTTCCATCCAGTGCGTTTTATCGGCACGCCACCGGAGATGAGATTACACCCCATAATAGGAGCGATACCAGGAGACAAACCGGGGAATGCCCACCTCAAGCGGCGTCGTCGGGCGAAACCCCACATCCCCTTCCAGTTCCTCAATATCCGCATAAGTGGCGGGGACATCTCCCAGTTGCATGGGAAGAAACTCCTTTTGTGCCTTCTCACCCAGACAATCTTCCAGAATTTCGATAAACCGCAGCAATTCCACCGGCTGATTGTTGCCGATATTGTAAATTTTATACGGCACATCCACCGGTGGGGAGTGAAGGTTCGCCCCGGAGGTTTGGGGAATGCGATCGAGAACCCGCACCACCCCAGTAATAATATCGTCCACGTAAGTAAAATCCCGTTTCATCTTGCCATAATTAAACACTGGAATTGGCTTGCCTTCTAAAATCGCTTTCGCGAAGATAAATAATGCCATATCCGGACGACCCCACGGGCCATAAACCGTGAAAAAACGGAGTCCCGTAGTCGGCAACCCATAGAGATAGCTGTAGGTATGTGCCATCAGTTCGTTGGCTTTTTTGGTGGCTGCATACAAACTAATCGGACAGTCTACATTATCGCGAACGGAAAACGGCATTTTGGTATTTGCGCCATAAACCGAACTGGAAGAAGCAAACACCAAATGCTTTACATTTCCGTGACGACAGCCTTCTAAAATGTTGGTAAAGCCGACTAGGTTGCTATCCACATAGGCGTGAGGATTGGTTAAAGAATAGCGTACCCCAGCTTGAGCGGCTAAATTCACCACCCGATCCGGTTGGAACTGGGCAAACAGGTTCGCCATTCCTTGGCGATCGCTCAAGTTTAATTTGCAAAACTGAAACTGCGGGTTTTCTTGCAACTGCGCCAATCGTGCCCGTTTTAAATTCACATCGTAATAATCGTTAAGATTATCCAGACCGACAATCGCTTCCCCCCGCGCCAACAGCCGTTGACACAGATGGAAGCCAATAAAACCCGCAGCGCCCGTGACTAAAATAGGTTTCATTAACGCTTACAAACTCCAGTAGACTATTTTCTCGGGAAAAATAGTGGGTTCAAATGCCGATTTCACATCCATGAAAATCGCCTCCGGATTCATGCAGCGGATTAATTGGTTCGGCGAGAGTTCTAAATACTGGCGATGTGCCACAGCCAGAATTATGGTATCGAGAGCGAAGAGTTCTTCCCAAGGAGCGAGGGTAATGCCATATTGGCGCGAGACTTCTTCCGGATTGGCGATCGGATCGTGAACTAAAGGCGCAATGCCAAAGTTTTGGAGTTCGCGCACGATATCCGGGACGCGAGTATTGCGAGTATCCGGAACATTTTCCTTAAATGTAATCCCCAAAATCCCCACCCGAGCTTTTTTCATGGGTACGTTCTCGTAATTGCTGAGCAGTTTAATCGATCGCTCCGCGATATAGCGCCCCATGTTATCGTTGATGCGACGACCGGCGAGAATCACTTCCGGACGATAGCCCACGGATTTCGCTTTTGCGGTGAGATAATAGGGGTCAACGCCAATACAATGACCGCCCACCAGTCCCGGTTTAAACGGCAAAAAATTCCACTTGGTTCCCGCTGCAGCTAACACTTCGCGACTGGGGATATTCAGGCGATCGAAAATTAACGCCAGCTCGTTCATTAAGGCAATATTCAAATCGCGCTGAATGTTTTCGATGACCTTGGCGGATTCAGCCACTTTAATCGAAGGGGCGCGATAAACCCCCGCATCAATAATCGTTTCATAAACTGTGGCGACCCGTTCTAGGGTTTCTGGATCTTCACCGGAAACCACTTTGACAATCGTCTCCAGTCGGTGTTCTGGATCCCCGGGATTGATACGTTCGGGAGAATAGCCTAATTTGAAATCGATGCCTTGGCGCAAACCAGATTCTCGGGCTAAAATTGCGCCGCAAGTTTCTTCGGTGACGCCGGGATAAACTGTGGATTCGTAAACCACTACCACACCGGGTTGAAGCATGCGCCCGACAATTTCCGAAGCACGGATCAGCGGCGTCAGATCCGGGTAATGATTGGCATCAATGGGAGTGGGAACGGCGATAATAAAAAAATTAATGTGGGTTAAATCGTTAGGGTCGCTGGTGAATTGGAGTGTGGTGGCAGTTAAGTCATCTGCAGAGACTTCACCAGTGATGTCGATTCCCTGTTTGAGGTCGCTTATTTTTTTTGAATTGATATCAAACCCAATGGGATTGGGGAATTTTTTGGCTATGGCGATGGCTAAAGGTAGCCCCACATAACCGAGACCGATAATCGCGATTTTTTCCTGCATGATTTTTCTGGATTACATAGGGGGTTGGAAAGGTAGATGCTCCTAATCTCAGAAAAAAAACGATCGCTTTATTGCAGTTGGAGAAATGGTGGAACTGTTACAGTTCCGAACCTTCGTAAACTTGGGCAGACCGTAAGGTTTTCAATTCAGAAGCGATACCGGGAGTGGGAAAGGGAAGAGTGGATTGTCCGGTATCCGAGAGATCCACTTGCTCGAACCAGAAGAATGCCCCGATCGCCAATGTGCCGATCGCGATCGCACTCGGTAGCGCGATCGCCGGGGATGGGTTAAGGGCGATCGCCATTCCCACAACCCCACAAATGCCGGCCACTTTGTACAGTCGTGCCACCGCTTGCGGTACGCTTAAGCCAATTTTCACCAAGCGATGAGAGCTATGATCCCGACCGCCATCGGTAATTTTCAGTTGGCGACGCAGGCGCGAGAAGGTTACGAGGGTGGTGTCGAAAATCGGTACTGCCAAAATGAATATCGGCACTAACCCGATCCAGGAATATTCCGACGTGGGGGAAACCACCATCAACCCCAGTGCGGCGACCAGAAATCCGATGACCAGACTGCCGGCATCTCCCATGAAAATCGTGGCGGGATGCCAGTTAAACCGCAGGAAACCGACGGTGGCACCGAAGAGAGTCGCACAGAGTACGGAGACATGGAGCTGCCCTTGGGAGAAGGCGATCGCGCCGAAACAGAGGCAGGCGATCGCCGCCACGCCACTGGAAAGACCATCCATATTATCTAGGAGATTCATGGCGTTACAGATTCCCACCACCCAAAAGAGGGTGAGGCCGATATCCAGGGGGTCAATCCCGGTGAGATGGAGGGAAATGCCGCTGTAAATGAGGGCGATCGCCGCCACCAGTTGTCCGGCGAGTTTGGGCAGGGGATTGAGTCCGCGCAAATCGTCATACAATCCAATGCCGGCGAGCACCGTGGCCGCGATCGCCAGGGTCAACCCCTCCGACAGCAACCAGTGCGAGTCCAGAATCAATACCGTGGCCACAAATGCCCCATACATGGCGATCCCGCCCAGGACGGGAATCGGTTGGTGATGGGCCTTGTGCCGTCCCGGTTTGTCCAGCCACCGAAACCGATTTGCCGCATTGCGGGCGATATAAGTCCCGGCTAAGGCGAGGGAGACAGAGAGAATGAATCCCTGAGTTAACAGCCAATGTTCGTTCATAATTTTCCCCATGCTGGTACTTTTGCATAATTGGGCTGGTGTGAGGGGGCTGGGGGTCAGAGAAAACTGGTTAAATTAATCTAAAAAAAAGATTGATTCTGCCCTTTGAGTGTGGTATAATTCAATCTTCAGGTTAGGCTTGTGCGCTACGCGACAAAGGTTTGCGAGGTTGGCAGATGGCCAAGTGCCTTGTGGGCGCGATCGCATGGTTTCAACTCACCCCGGTTGGGCATCTGGCTCGCTCTATCCATTATATTTTTCGGGATAATTTTGTGAAGCCAGTTTTCTGACACCTGCACCCAGATGATAGCTCGTTCGTCTCATTGGAAGAGAGTCCGTGACTTTTTTCTCCCAAAAGATAAATCGATTGCCAGTAATTTCCCGGTAGATGCAGTCCAAACCTCTCACTTATATCGCAAATCACCCATTGCCTGTCCGTAAATCCACGATGGCTTCATTTCTGTAGGCTGGGCATTGCCCACCACAACCTAGATAGAGAGACTAACCCTTCTGGGTTCTCAAGACGAACTGCGTTTTGATGCGGATGCGTTCCCTGTGGCCAATTGACGATGCTGGGGCAGGTGAAGTAAAGTTTTGTAAAGCCCGTCCATGTCGGTGACTAAGCGCGCTGAGTTATATTTTTTTACCGTAAGCGTTTGTGCCTGCTGTGCCATTTCAGCGGTACGGGTTGCCTCGGCAAACCGATTGAGAATCGCGTTTGCTAAGGCGGCGGGGTCGCGCGGGGGCACCAGACGCCCGGTGTCGCCATCCCGGATCAAATCCGGAACGCCGCCGACCCGGGTAGAAATCACCGGACAACCGGCAGCCATTGCTTCAATTAACGAAGCTGGGGTGCCTTCATTATCCGAGGAAATCACCACCGCATCTAAGTCCGCATACACTTGCGCCAAATCCCGCCGCCATCCGGTGAAGATGACCGCCTTCTCCAGATGGAGTTGTTGGACGTAGGTTTCCAGGTCCGCGCGCAGTTCGCCGTCGCCGACGAGCAAAAAGCGGAGGTTGGGGTTGTGTTGATGGGCGATCGCCGCCGCATCCAGGAATAGATGCAGGTTTTTAATCGGCACCATCCGCCCCACTGCACCCACTAAACCGATATCGGGGGTTAAGCCGAATTCGGCACGAAACCGATTTGTTTCTGAGACTGCTTTGAGGCGATCGAGTTCCAAGCCTAAAGGAATGACTTGGATGTGGGTGGGATGGGTGATGCCAAACTCGAGGATTTCCGATTTGAGGCGATCGCTAATGGTGATAATGCGACTGCTGAGCTTCGCACAAATTTTCTCTAACTCGATAAAAAAACGAGTTTTTGCCCGACCGAAATATCCGTGAAAAACATGGCCGTGAAACGTATGCACCACCAGAGGCACACCCGCCAACCGCGCCGCAAGTCGCCCCACAAACCCCGCCTTCGCCGTATGGGTATGGACGATATCCGGTTTCCACTGTCGCATCAAGCGATAGAGTTTCATCAAGGTGACGATATCCTGACGGGGATCGATGGCCCGTCCCAGATCCGGAATGATTTCCATCGAGAGGTGACGGGCGGCGAATTCATCTTTCAGGGTGCCTTCGCGACTGGTTTCCATTCCCGTGACCAGGAGACATTCGTAACCGAGACGAGTTAACCCTTCATTGAGTAAGGTGACATGGGTAGCAGGCCCACCGATATTCATGCGGGCGATAATTCGCATCACGCGGATGGGGGGGGAGGGAGAGGAAGAAAGCATGGTTATGTGGAAGTTATTAAAGGTAGTTTGAAAACCAGACGGTTAGTAATGAATTGGGAGGAAAAGATTCTCCCGGGTTCAATATTATTTATTTTTGGCTAGAAATTCCCAACACCTCCTCGTAAACGGCGATCGTTTTTTGTACCATGCGTTCTACAGTAAATTCTTGTTCCAATCTTTGCCTTCCAGCTATGCCAAATTGCTGGCATAAACTTGGATTTTCTATCAGCTTTAATAGTGCTTGCGCTAAGGCATCAGCGTTGTCCGGGGGCACCAGCAATCCCGTTTTTCCATCAATAACAATTTCAGGGATCGCCATAACATTGGAAGCAACGACGGGTTTACTCACAGCCATTGCCTCTAGCAAAACCAATCCAAATCCTTCGCCAAAAGTAGGAAAAGCAAAGATATCAAACTCTGACACCACGGCACTTAGTCTGGGTTGATGGACATAGCCAAGAAAATGAGTCTGTTCTGCAATTCCCAAGGTACGAGCTTGTTCTTCCAATTTGGTGCGATATGGCCCGTCCCCAACAATTACGAGAGAAGCTTGTGGGTGCTGTTCGAGACATTTTGCAAAAGCATCAAGCAGAACGTGGACGCCTTTTTGGTGCAGCAGACGGCTGACTGTGCCGACGATCGGTTTGGGAAGGTTAACCAGTTCTGAATTACCTTGAGTTCCCGCCAGGAATTGTTCCATTTCTAGGGCATAGTGAATCACCCGCATTTTTTGAGAGGGAAGTTTTTCGGTTTGCACCAGCCATTCACCGATCGCTTGAGAGATAATGATTAATTGTTGTTGCCATTGGGCAGCCATTCGGTCTAAAAAACCGTACAGTTTTTGAGAACGCCAAGGATTAAAACCATGCTTCGTGGAAACAATGGCTTGAATCCCTGCTAATCTTGCCGCCAAAGTACCGTAGATATCGGCATGAAATAAATGAGTGTGGATTAAGTCAAAAGAGTTGGATCTCAAATAGCGTGTTATCTGTGTCACGATAAGGGGGTCTATATCTCCCGACATAGAAATTAGATGAGTCTGAATTCCAGAAGCCTGCATTTGTTCGATGAAAGGTTCGGGACGGTCTTCTGAGTCCGCCAGCACTAGCATAGTTTGCTCGTAACCGTGCTTTTTGATCTGGGGAAGTAAGGTTAGCAGGTGGTTTTCCGAACCGGCAACGCCTGCGACTTTTTGAATGTGTAAAATATTCGCCATATATAGCGAGCCTAAATCAGTTGTGCAAAAATTTCGTGTTTTTAAAATTATAACGATCGAAAATATTAAATTTAAATAAAGTTTGTAAAATTTGTTTAATTATATAAAAAATTGTGCATACAGGGTAAATAATTCGGATAAAATTTTTAACTTGCAACCAGATTCCTTCGACCGTATTTTATTTGAGAGCATAAGGATCAAAAAGTTCACAAGCGATCGACCTTTTTTTATCTTTACCGTCATTTTCGGCTCTCAAAAACTCTTTCATTTCTTATCCTCTATGATAGCTGGCACCCTCCCCAATCAATAAAAACTTCTGGTGAGGCGGATGATGTTTTTTAAGTTCCTCTAAAAATTTCACTGTGTTTTTTCCATTGCCTCCTTCATAAGGACTCACAATAAAGTTGTTGGTCAGCAAGTTTAAGGCTTTATAATAAGTTTGACGATCGCGTTGATTGGGTATGTCTACAAATCCTCTATCTTTTTTATCTGCCCATAGGTATCCAACCCCATCATCTCCCAAGAGGTGACATTCATTTACTGAATACACAGCAAGCTCTCCAGACTCTATCTGTGGTTTTAGTTCTTCCAGTAAATCAGCTATTTCTTGATTTCTTGCTCTGACCTGTTCCGGATCCTGTCTGGGATGCTTTTGATTGGCTTTTTGCCAAGTTATTCTGGCAGATTTTAGAATGTTATAATAACTTCCTCTTGATTTAAAGACTGCATCATACTTTTCCATAATATACTGTTATATCTCAAAAATATTTTGTCTCCATGAAAGCTCTATAAGCCAGTGAATATTTTTTATTTTACCTTGCTTTGAATAAAGTTTTTACCTATTGCAAGCAAGTTTAAGTCCGGAAATACTTCGTTTTTCATCGTTTTTTTGCTGGACAATAAAGCTCTGGAACACTCTTACTCTCTCTTTATTTTTTTTATAAGAGAAGCCCGAACATCTTAGTCTAACTGCCTCCGCTCTCTTCCATTTTCTGATATCTTTACAAGTGGAAAGAAACTTTTCCACTTCCTGAATATGTTCTTGTACATCGAGATAATCCTTTTCACCAACCATGTTGCACCCTAAAAAAATCACTCGATCTTCTATTGTATTAGACTCATTCCCAAGTTGCATAAGTGATTTTGAATCGCTATAATTTAGAACTTGGTTACAATATAAATTGCAGAATAAGCAATGGCTGCGATCCACCATCCCTTGAGAATAAAGTTGTATTTTTGGCTAGTTTCTTGACCCACACTAGACAAAATGTATAAAAGAGCAAAATGAGGTATGCTTTGACGATGTATAGTCAACCCCAACATCAGAGACAAACCAATCGTCACTTGCATGGCTATTTCTACTAGACCAACAACACAAAACTCACTGTTTTTCCAAAAGCATAAAATTCCTTTTAAAAAAAATGGCATCATCAAATATTGAGTCAACCCAATTAAACCAATTACAAACGTAGAAAAATTGAAGTCTCCAAAAATCACCAGAGGAGATGGAGAAAAAGGAGCGCGACTTACTTGAATCAGAATATTTCTCAAAGACCAAGGCTGGTCAATATCGAGGAAAGACCTGGTTACTGATGAATTGGCTGTTTGCAAAGTGCCCCAAGAAGCTGTAGCACCGATAAAGATTCGATTATTAATGTGTTCTATAGCCGTATTTAAAAAAGGTCGCATTACAAAAAAAACTACTCCGCCAACAACCGCTATCATTAAAATTCGTTGCCAAGATAAAAAATTACGAATTTTCCATTCTCCTTGACCAAAAATTAAATAAAAAACCACAGCTATTAGAGGAAAAAGTGCCCAGCCCCCCCGGATAAAAGCAGTGATTCCTACGCAGAGCAGCGCAAAAATCAGGCGCGTTCCCAGCATCCAAGAGGGCACTAACAGTCCCCACAATGTTAGAATTAGCAGGAAAGCACAAGGCAATTCCTTGAGGTTCATGGCAGAATAAAATAACAGCGGCGGAAGAAAAATGCAAAAATTCAGCGCTCGACTGGCAGAGTTTATATCCGGATAAATTTTATAAGTTATATCGCAAATAAAAAAAGGCATCAGACTGCCCAATGTTGAATTGAAAATTTTGGGCAGCAGCAAGTTAGATCCGAACGCTATATATAAAAGTGAAACCACTGCAACATATCCATCTCCTAAGACATCTGTAAATGACAGGGAAAGGAGGTCTGTTGCCTTTTCGTGTAATATCTGCTCATCTTGTTCTTGATAAGCATAGGTTAACAATAAGCTAATAAGAATTCGCAAGAGAAAGGCAATTGTGAACAAATCTAGGGCATTTTTGGGCGATCGGCGACTGGAGACAATTCCCAATCCAATAGAATAGGCAAGTATTAGAGGCACAATTGCACCTTGAATAGAGATTTCTGTAGATGGCAGAAATGGAGACTGGGGATGTTCAGCAAAATGGGCGGCCATCGTTACTACTATCAGTACAAATCCCACCCACAGTGAAAACTTGGCAACTTTTCCGATCGCTTTGTTGAACATTCGATTAAATATGCTCGCTCGAAGATGGTTGGACAAATTTCAGCACTTTTTGAGTTCGTTCTATCCAGGTATATTCTCGGACTTGCCGTCTGGCGTTTTCAACGAATTTTTCACCAGTAGAGCGATCGCTCAAGATAGTTTTTAGAGCATTAGCCAATGCTAAGGCATCTCCTGGTTTCACTAACCAGGCATTTTCTTTATGTTGCAAGACTTCGCGAATTGATGGCAAGTTGCTGGCAACTATCGGTACTCCTGCTGCCATATATTCAAATAGTTTCATTGGCGAAGTAAAATAGGCGGAAAATTCCGTCCACTGCCAAGGAATTGTTACTACGTCACAAGCACGCATCCAAAGAGGCACCTGATTATTGGGGACGCGATCGACAAACTGAAGACGATGTTCGGGAACGCCTAAACGATGAGCAAGCTCAAGATAACTGGGGACAGCTTCCATCGGGCCACCCACGCATAACAGTAAAGGTTCTTGACCATCGAGAAGTGGCAACTGAGCCATTGCCTCTACCAGTTCCGGTATGCCTTTTTCCATTTCCATTGTGCGAAAGCGTCCGATGTAGCCAATAATCGGACGTTCTAAGGGAAGTCCGACGCGTTTTCGGCATTCTTGTTTATCTGGCAAATCGGCAAATAGAGACAAGTCCACTGCATCAGGATGAACGATAACTTTTTCAGCAGGAAACCCCATTGCCACAAATTCTTTTTTGATAAATGAGGTGAGTACGACCACAAGCTGCAATACTGAATTTTGAGTGAGTTGACGTAGGAGCGCTCGTTGCCCTCTTTTTGGAACCACATGAGCTTCGTAAATCGTTGGTAGTCCTAGTCGCACTAACCAGAAAGCCAGACTAATGTCGCGGGTATAATACAAATCTGCTTTTTCTCGGCCAGCTACCCAGGCAGCATAAAATGCCCACAGAAAAGCATGAGTAAAAAAGAACAGTGCAAAAGCTCGATCGGGAATAAATTTAATTAATCTAACCACGTCCCAATTAGGAAGCGTCTGGATCTTAAATGTGGATGTAATCCCGTAGTAATCAAACACGCTGGTAGTTTGCAGACTGCTATTGGGTTGATGGCGATCGGGGTGCAGTAGTAGCACATCTAAACCTTGCTGTCCGAAGGCTTCGCACATTTTGCAAATTTGATAACCGTGTGCTTTTTCCGTTGGCATTCGAGCATTTGCAATGTAAACCAGTCGTTGGGAAATCATACTTTTTTTGAGATAACAAATAGATGGTGGATTGGGTTTGAAGGAACTCTGTAATGGTTTTGTAACTGGAGAGATTCAACTGCTGCGATTTCCCTCAAAATTGTTGCTAACGAACACCCCGGACGTCCGATTTCCCAATGATGGTCTTTGGCACTTTGTGGAACCTTCAGGACTCTGTTAGTTAGTCTAGGAAAACTGACAATTTGTCGGATAGCGTTACGACTGGAAAAAATTCTGAGATCCAGACTCAGAAACCAACGCACATCTGGAACGCTAAACAATAGGTATTGTTTAGAGACTCTTAACATTTCTATTAAACTCGGTTGAAGTAGTTCAAAGGGCTGATGTTCTAGTACCTGAAATGCACATACGCAATCAAATTGGTTTTCTTTACAAGGTATTTGAGTGACATCACCAACATATGTAGGATTGGTTTCTGTTATGATATCTAAGGTTTCAACTCCAATGTTTCTTTGAGATACATAGTGACTCATAAAATTGTTTCCTGGCCCTACCTCTAAAATGGTTTGCCCAGGATTAACTAAAGTGAAAATCTCATTAATTTGATGCCAATATGACCCAAATCTACCTTCGTAGTCGTAGCTTTTTTTTAAATAATTATTTTTCTTCATAATAAATCGCTCCAACTAACGTATCGCCAATAGTATATAGTATAATAAGATTCACGAATTTATTATTTTATTTTTTTGCTGTTAAGTAGTACATAAGCACCCATCTGTTTTCAAAATTACTTTTTTTGAGATTTTTAAGTACATTATCTAAACCAATTGCACAAGTTCCACCTATAGTATTTAAAATTTTGCCTTTAAATAACGGGTGGATTATCTGAAATGCTGATTGGAAAATGCCCCCCAATGGGATTACATCAATTTTGGCAAAACCAGCGTGTTTGAACAATTTATTTAGGCTGCTTTCAGTGTATCGAAAATAATCATGAGGATCGCCATGAATATTAATAAGGAATGGCACCATCACTTCACAATTACCTCCGGGTTTTAGTATTCGGTACATTTCGCCAATCAACGGCTGGTGATTGTAAATATGCTCTAGAAGATTAAACGCAATGACAGCATCAAACTCAGAGTCTTCAAAAGGCAGAGGTTGTTCGAGGTTGCATAGGACTGTTGGTTTATTATCAGGCACAATATCAGCCGTGACCCATTCAGTTACTTGAGATTCTAACAATAGCCGATATGACGGTCGATCGCCTCCACCCAAATCCAATATCCGACCCTGTATTTTGACTCGTTCGCGAATAATCGAGTTCATTCTAACACGGGCGATTGACTTGCCTTTCCATAGCCAGTAAATAACTTATTTAAATTTCATAAAAACCCCTCAAATAATTTTGATTATTTTTTCATGTGACAAATTGTTCAATTAAA
This sequence comes from Phormidium sp. CCY1219, assembly GCF_035615515.1. GTDB lineage: Bacteria > Cyanobacteriota > Cyanobacteriia > Cyanobacteriales > Laspinemataceae > CCY1219. The sequence continues at coordinate 75,181 of NZ_JAJENT010000724.1, read as the reverse complement.
TTTGCTACTAATCCAGTTAGGCTGTGATGAGTAACTACGATATTTCTCAGTTTTGTAGCCATTTCATTTTGGTAAGTTTCAGTCATGGATAATAACAGCAAGAGGCGATCGCACAATTTTTCTGTACTTCCATCAATTACCCAGGTATTCGCTAATGCTGTTCCCATAACTCGAATAAAGGTCTGATTAGCGACAACAACAACTAATTCGCAACTCATCGCCTCTAAAACCGCCTTATCCATCCCACCAGTAGGGCACAAGTTGACAAAGCAGTCAGCTTGTTGATAGTAATCAACGACTTGGGGAAAGGGGATACTTCCCGCCCAAAACACTGTATCTTGCAACTGATACTGCTCCACCTGATTCTTTAATTCATCTTCATAAAGTTTGTCTGACTCGCTTGCTGGTCCCCCGACGATTTTTAGGCAAACAGACATATCGGGCTTTTTTTCGCGCAATAAAGCGATCGCTTCAACCAGTAACTCGACTCGTTTGATAGGGGACAGACGCCCCACGGTCAGAATTGTAAAAGGACGTTGCCTTGAACTTCGATCCCCCCCTAGCCCCCCCTTTGGAAAGGGGGGAACAAGAGGCACAGACAAATGATCTCGTTTAGGAACAAACTTTTCTGTGTCGATGCCATGACCAATAACTCTAACTTTACTGCTGGGAATCCGAAAACTTTCTTTGGAAGCCGTGACCACGCGATCGACACAAACTGTTGCTAAACGTAGAATTGGCGTTACTGATTTATGGGTGTACCATAAAACGGTATGAATCTTTTTTAAGCGAAGAAAAGGAGCGGCCATCACCGCAAATAGAGGCATCATGTGAGCAAAGCAAGCATCATAATGCTGCTCTGCTAGTAACCTGCCTAAAATACGATAGAATTCGATCGCCCTTCGGGGTTCGCTATATCCTTTTTCCTTACCAACGGAGTGTACCCAGACATTTTGCGGAACTTCAATCTTGCCCGATCGCATGGTAATCACGTCAATGGACTCCACGTGTTCTGCCAGGGCCGCTATCCAACGAGTGGCAAACCCTAAAATGGGGTCATCAACATCAGTTGCCAAATTAAAAAGTAGAAGGCGCATGATTCATTCCTCCTTGGTTTAGCAACTCTTGTGCGGCCTCAAAAATCTTGCCATATCCTTGCACGTAGCCTTCTGTGGAAAAGAATTGCTCTGCAAAAGCACGAGCATAGCGTCCCATTTCTTTGGCCTCAGTGGGATGTTCTAGCATCCAGCGCAAGCGTTCGGCGAGAGCTTTTTCATCTCCTGGAGGCACGAGAAATCCATTAATGCCTTCCTGCACTATGTCGGGAATCCCACCCACCTTACTGGCGATCGCAGGTGTCCCAGTTGCCATTGCTTCTAGAACGACTCGTCCAAGTCCTTCCGAGAGGGAGGGCAGCACAAAAACTGACGCCTGACTCATGTACTTTGCTAACTCTGGCTGCTCCAGTTGCGAGATAAATTGAACCTGACTTTCTAACCCCAACTTGCGAACTTGCGCTTTCAACTGGTCAGCATAGGTTTTGTCATCCTCACGTCCAATAATTACTAACTTTGTTTGCGTAAAATCTTGGGCAATACTGGCAAAAGCGTTGACTAGATGAGTAAGACCTTTTAAATAAGTTAAGACGCCAGCATAAACAACTTTTGGGGATTCAGGCTCATTCCTTGGAACGCTAACATTTAAAAATGTTTCTATGTCTGTCCAGGTAGGAAATTGTACAATTGACTTGTCACTCAACCATCGCTGTAATTGTTGCCCCGTAACATGAGACACTGAGCGGAGTAAGTCAGCACTGTTCAGGGTAAAATTCGCCGCATATCTCATCAATAAGCGATAAATGCCCGTGAATCGAATCTGCTTTTGTAAAAATAGGCTTTCTTCAAAATCACCGTGGCTTTCCACCACTAACACTACCTTTCGCCCAAAGCAACTAGCCATCTTTTTTGCTAAAGCAGCGGCCACCCCTTCATAGGGACTTTGAGCCACCAAAATTTGTACCCGATTTCGGAAAATTATCCACAGAGTTAGAATTGTCCCCAGAATTAACATTTCTGCATAGCGCAGGATAGCCCAAGGTAGCTGAGGCATTAAATAAAAGTGAGCGTGTTCGGTAAACTGGCGCGGGAGAATGTTTGGAGAAAAGCCGATTATAAATAACTCTCCTAATGGCTTGAGAGCGCGAAATTTTTTTTCGCTCGTTTTATCTAGGGGATGGCTATAGCGAGCGCCACCTATCCAGCAACAAGCTATGTTTGGGGAATTTTTGCTGTTTCCCAAGGTTTGTGTGCGAACATATTCTTGATTTTTCACGGCTTTATTTGGCGATATTAGCTTTAAATTAAGTTAAACAAATTATCTAGTTTACGCTATAGATTGATAAAGATTAACGTAGGATTCAACTACTTTGTTCCACGACATACTTTGAGCGAAATTTATGGCATTACGAGACATTGAAGACCAGTCAAAACTAGGGTCTAGTAACTTCATCATGGATTGCGCGATCGCATCAGTATTTCCTTGCTCTACTAAAAAGCCACTGTATCCATCTTTAATCGCATCTTCATTGCCGCAGTCTAACGATCCTATAGAAGGCACTCCAAATGAATTTGCTTCTAAGTGAACCAGACCAAACCCTTCAAAACTATTACCGACATTCATCGAAGGCATCACCAGACCGCGAACTCTACTGTAGTAGTAATTGAGTTCTTCTGTGGAGACAGTTCCTAAAAAATATACATGGTTTTCAAGATTGTTTTCATTAATCTTATTTTTCACTTGTTGGACATAGTTGGTCTGAGCAATAGAGCCAGCAATATACAGTTTAGCCTCTGGAAACTTCTCAACCACTTTTGCCAGGGCTTCAACAGCTTGCAAGGTTCCCTTCCTGGCTTTGACTTGACCGACTGCTAAAAAAGCGTTCTCGCGTTTAGGGAACTGCTGATGGTTGGGAAATAACTGAATATGTTCTGTGTTGACTCCTAAAGGAATTACTTGTAATTTATCCGCAAATTCTGGTAGTCGTTCGTTTATTAGTCTGGCGACATAATGACTGATAGTCGGAATACTCTCTGCTAATTTATAAGCTTGGTAGTAGAGATTACTATTTTTTTGATTAAGACTAGAGAAAGCATAGGTTCCGACTGCATTAACCAGCAATTTTTTTGGATTTCTTGAAGCCGCAAGATAGGCTAAAGGCATAAAGGGTTCGGCAAAACAGTGGACTATGTGACAGTTGCTAATTTTGGAGCGAATTTTCAACCAGTCCCATTGTAAATTAATCGGTTTGCGGATGCCGTTGGAAAAGGAACGGAGAACGGAGTAGCTTTTGAACCCATCTTGATTGGCTTTGGGAGCAGAAATATCCAGAAAAACGACAGGTTCTATTCCATAGTCAGGAAGCCGTCTAATAATTTCGTAGGAATAACGCCCCCATCCGTTATCAAGGGACAAGCTGGTGGTCAGACAAGCAATTCTCATGGTTTCATTTCAGCTAAAACTGCTCCTAAAATTTTGAGGATGAATCACTGATGCTTTTCTTGTAGCAAACCGCCATACTGCCATAGCCAAAGTTATGCAGTAACGGTCGATCGCGATATGTATCTATAGCAATCTGAACCGACTGCAATGGCGGAATATATTGTGTTAGGTAAGGAAAAATAAGTGGCCCTGCTTCAAACTTCTCAATTTGGAAACCAACACTTTCTATTTGCTGACGCATGACCCAAGGGAAGCGCCAAATATGGGGTAACTCGTTATTTCCTGCATATCCTTCATCGGGACCTTCTTTTCCTGATAACCAAGCAACAATTGTTTTACTCAAGCCAATGGGCATTGCCATGAGCGATCGCCTGCCTAATTTCCAATAGCGATCGCCACCCAGCAGTACCCAACAAGCCGGATTTAAGCAAGTAGGCATGGCAATCAGCGCCACACTCCGGGTTACACGGTACAACTCGCGCAATCCCTGATGCAAATCGGGTAAATGTTCGAGTACGTGGGAACTAATTACTACATCAAAGCTATTGTCTGAAAAGGGGATATTTTCCGCGTCTCCTTGCAAAAACTTAGGGTTAACATTCCACTGATAAGCTAAACGACCAGCCGCCTCGATATTGGGTGCAGATAAATCAACTCCAACCACATCAATCCCTTGCTGTGCGATTAAGCAACTGAGTACGCCTTCTCCACAACCGGCATCAAGTACCTGCATCCCTTTTTTGAGATAAGGTAAAAATTGGTCATAAATTTGGCGGTGAGTATAGCTTCGCAGCCAGTAAGGCGAATTGTATCTTTTATCAAAAATGCGATCGGGATAAGTTTCGTAGAAGTTTTTGACTTTTGCGCTCATTTTAACTCTCCAGGAACAGCAGTAGCGTTTTTCCACTTGTAAAGAAGATAAATGGTGGCAAATAAATGCCCTCCCAACCCACCAGTAATCAGCCATACCCATGCCAAACCAACATATCCGCCTAAAGGAATTGCCATCGCAAATCCTGCTAAAGTAAGTATCACAACTAAGGCGGAGTTACTCGCCCAAAATTTCATTTCACCGGTGGCCATAAACACTGGTTTTAGCCAAAAGAAGGTTAGCCAAATCGCGGCACCTAAAAATAAAAGCTGGATAGCTTGAGTAGCCGGTTGGTATTCATTCCCAAAAAATATGGTTAATCCCCTAGGTAGGATTAGGGTGAAAGCCAAAACAGTCAATCCCAAGGGTATTCCTATCTGAAAGGCTAGTTTTTTAACTTTATTTTGAATAGCAGATATCTTGCCTAAGCCGGAAAGTCTTGATAATTCTGGATAGGTGACAGATTGTAATGGTCCGACAAAGTAGCTAACGATGCTGCTTAATTTTTTGGCTAGTTGATAGTAGCCAACTTCTAAGGGACTGCGAAAGTAGCCTAATAATAAAGTATCGATTTGCTTGGGAATAGTTCCTATCAGAGCTGTGATATTGTTGTAGAACAAAAATTTGAATATTTCTTGACTCTGTTGTTTGAGATGTTGTAATTTTCCTTGAGTCAGGAATGCCCCCCAGTGGCGATAAATCATTAACCACCCGATCGCCCCTTTAACTAATCCCATTACTGCCATAGCAATGGTATTTCCCCAAACAACGCCTGCCACTTGCCAACCAGCGCTCGCTAACCCCAAAACTAACATCACGCGCAAAAATGTGGTGAAAGTTTCTATCCAGGCAATCAAAGGAAATTTTCCCAATGTCACCAAAACTGCACGAGAAGTACCGACTAATCCTCGGGGAATAAATGCCGCTGCATAGATGACAATGAGTCCCACTGCTTCTGGACGATGAGCAATGGCTTCAGACGCCCAAGTCGCGGTGAATAATATGGTTAAAAAAGCTATACAGGCAATTCCCAAATCAATTAGATATCCTAATTTGCACATCGCCAGCACCCGATCGCGATCGCCTTGAGCATGAAATTCGCTTAGGTATTTGACAGATGCCTCAGAGGATCTCGCATCAAAAAATGTAAATACCAAACCCGGATAGGTCATCACTAATGCCGTTACTCCATAAAGTTCTGGCCCTAGCCATCGGGCAATCAAAATTCCCTGAGCAAAACTTAACCCCGCTCCTACAAAGTTGGCGATCGTCAACACTCCCACATTTCGCACAAATTTGCGTCCAATTACTTTGGCGTAGAAGTTTGCACAGATTGCTCTGAGTGAGAACCAGAGTTTTCTCATTCGTTTGATTGTCCTGGTTTCCGCGTTACTAGCCGATAAGCAAAAGCAGCGGGTCGGTTGTGATTTTGTGTAAATCGCCGATCTAACCAATTGCATCCTGCTTTAATCAGTTGCTCTATAAGTTGAAATCCGAGTCGCTTTGCAGCCTCGGTAACGGCTGAACCAACAACGGTAAACACCCATAAGGGACTATCAAACGAAATTATTTCAAACTCATTGAGCAAATGCTGCAATCCTAATGGGCTATATCGCCAATAATCATCCCCATGAAAAGGATGCATCCAAGGAACCCAAATAATAAATAATCCTCCCGGTTTTAAAATTCGATACACTTCTTTCACTGATTGAAACGGATCCAAAAAATGCTCCAAAGTATCCTTACTTATCACTAAATCAAAGCTGGCATTTTCAAATGGCATGGCATGAGCGTCGCCGACTATTGTCGGTTCTCCATTGTCAAACTTTCGAGTATCAAGGTTGATATAAGAATAACCTAATTTTTCTAAGGGTTCTCGAAGTTTGCCTCTACCGCCTCCTAAGTCTAGCGCATCTCCCTTACCGGAAGGAATTACTTCTAAAATTAACGAATTATCTGTAGTCATACATCTTTAACGATAGTTGTAAGTTTCCTTTCCAGCAATGTTGCACAATCGTCTACCATTTTCTGTAAGCTAAATTCTTCCATAGTCCGTTTTGCTCCTTCAGCAAGCTGCTGTCTTTGGGAAGTGGATTCAATTAATTCGGCCACAATTTTTCCAAAAATTTGATAGCTTTTCGGGTCGGTTAACCGTCCGTTTTCCCCATCCCTGACTAATTCTGGGGTTCCGCCAACGGCTGTTGCCACTACGGGCAATCCGACACTCATGGCTTCGAGTACCACATGGGGCAAGCCTTCGTAAGTGGAATAAAGGACAAATAAATCCGACGCAGCCATGAAGCCCAGCATTTCTGTTTGACTGCGTTGTCCGGCAAAGTACACCCGATCGCCCATCTCCAAATTTTCCACCAAGCGTTCTAAACCTCCGCGTTCTGGCCCATCTCCAATGACAACCAATCCGACTTGCTTCAACGGTGCGATCGCTTCAACAATTTTATCCACCTGTTTCCAGGGAACCAGTCGCCCCACCGTCACCACCTTAATCGGTGTAGTCAATGGCAGGTTACCGGGGTGAATTTCTGGAAATTGCTTTACCGCATTATAGATAACAGAAATCCTGTCTTTATCCACCCCCCACCCAGCAACCCAGCGAGCCAAGTAGCAACTCGGAACGATAATGCGATCGGCTTGTCGGACACTCCAAGAGCGCATCCACTTGAGTGTTTCTACCTTCAGGTTATATCTGTGTTGTTGAAACTCCTCAAAATTGTCCTGCACCCAACCTCGATTGGTCGCTCGTTCCCACGCCGGATCGCCAACCACCTTCATCACCAACGGTTTGTGCAATCCCCAATTTGCCACTGCGGTTTCCCAAAATATCCCATTGGCATAGATGACATCTACATCCGCTCCATAATGCCGAATCTGCTGGATATACTCCCAAGGTCGTCGCCACAGGGGCACCCGGCGATTCATCCGCACCACTGGAAAGGGATACTCGCGCTCATCGTGAGAAAGATTCTCCGGTTCGCTGGTGGTCAAAACCCGCACTTCGTGACCGCGTTGCATCAATCCTTTGGCGATCTGCGGCACGTAGGTAGCTGGACCGCCAATATCTGGAGGAAAGATGCCGGTGATTAGCAAGAGCTTCATGCGATAACCACCGTGTTTTGAGTCTGAAAACTCTCGATCGCATCCTCCAAAATCTCATCCAGCGATCGCGTCGGTTTCCAGCCAAGATACTGCTCAATTTTGCTAATATCCGGGAAGCGTCGCTGCATATCTTCAAACCCAGGGGCATACGCTTGCCCATAGGGAATCACTTCGATTTCAGACCGCCGGTCATCTCCTTGAGTTCCCACGCGATCGATAATTTGCTGGGCTAAATCCAGAATCGAAATCTCCTGTTGTGACCCCACATTAAACACTTCCCCGATCGCCTCGGGAGACTCCGCTAAGCCAATCAGCGCCCGTACTGCATCCTCTACGTGCAAGAAACAGCGAGATTGTTGTCCGTCTCCATAAACCGTCAGGGGTTCTCCCCGCAGTGCCTGCTGCACGAAGCGCGGAATCACCATCCCATAGCGCCCGGTTTGTCGCGGTCCGACGGTATTAAACAGACGGGCGATCGCGACTGGCAATCCTTTCTCGTGATAGTACGCCAACGCTAAAAACTCATCCACCATCTTCGACGCGGCATATCCCCAACGGTTGCGACTGGTTGGCCCGAGGACTACATCATCGTCTTCGCGAAACGGAATGCTGTGTCCTTTCCCATATACCTCTGAGGTGGAGGCAATTACCACCTTCGCTTGATAACGATGGGCGGTTTCTAGCACTTTTTCCGTCCCCATAATATTGGTCTGAATGGTGTGAACCGGATTTTCCACTACCAGCTTCACCCCCACTGCGGCAGCTAAATGAACGATAACATCCGCTTCTGATGCCAATCGGTCTAAGACCATTTCGTTTGCGATATCGGAATACGCAAAGTGAAAATCCGGGCGATCGAGTAAATGTCGAATATTCTCTAGGCTGCCGGTGGATAAATTATCGATAACCAGCACCCGACAGCCTTTAGCCAAGAGGGCTTCCGCTAGGTGAGAGCCGATAAAGCCCGCGCCGCCGGTGATTAAATAAGTGGGGTTTCGCTGTTTATAGTCATTTAAACTCATCGGAGTACCATCTCTTTTCTATTTCATCAGAGCAATTTGTCGCACCCGATTGATTCTAACCCTGCGGTTAGGCTTCTCTAAAACTGACATAAAATTCGGCAATTTTTGTGACAAATCGTGCTTATAAACTGCAAGATATGCAGTTTGTTGTGCGCGATTCCTTTATAGTACAGTCTTGACTCTTCGTTTCTGGAAAGGTTCCGAGCAGCCTCAGAAAATTTTAGGGAGACTCCATCGGTAAAAAGACTCCTTAATATAAAGGCTCCCATACGGCTTTTGACTACCTCAATTATCGTATGGTACAGCTTTGACTTTGAGTTTCCGGAAAGGTTCCGATAAAAATTCCTTACCTCGACATTTACGGTGTCAAGCATTCACTTAAAAAGTAAAAATATGGTAACTTTCCGGTCAGAATAGCATAGAAAATGCTTTTCGTCTATTAGCCTTTAGGCAAGTTAACCAAACATCACCGACGATTACTGTTAAGTTTTGTGAATTTTTCATGTAAACTCAAAACAAATATTTTTTTGTCATGGAAGTAATGTATGCCAGCCTCTTACCTGCCTGCACAACCCCTGATTTATTTTCAGAAGAGCTACAAAAAAGTAACAAGTTTAACAAAAACAGTTCGGTAAATTACTCATTACTTTTTTCTCTATACAAGTAAATTTATAATGGTAAACTAACGATGCCATTGGGGATATTTTACTCTAAGATTGAGAAAATATATGGGTATAAGTTTTTCCAATAGCAGCATGGAGAAGTCTGGATAAAAATTGCATTTGATTTGCCTGTTTTGTGAGGGTGAAAGGAGCCATAACGAAACATTTTCCCGATAGTTACCCTCTATTAGAGTATGAGTGGTTAGCCGAGCCACCCGAGAGGAAGAAGGAGATCGGGGAAGACATCGTAATCATTTATTTTTTCCTTTTCAATTTATCGGCATGTTTATCTCTGATTAACAGAAATACTGAGATTATGCGACTTGTACTTGCTACGGCTACCCTATTTACCGTTGCTTTTCTAGCAACATCAATGTCGAACACCGAAAGTGCGGATCGCGCCAATGCGAACCTCGCGGTGAGTCCGACCACTGATGATGAGATGGCTGCGGCACCAGATGAGGAGGATCCGGCGTTAATGGCATCATCTGCAACCCAGGTGTCCTCGCCTGAGCCAGAGAATGCCACGGATCTCGCTTCGTCTGTCGCTGCTGCAACAAATAAACAGACGGCTCAGCAAATGCTTGCCGAGTCGCTTCGTCGAGACCTAGATAGCGTTCGAGAGATTCGCTTACAAGGCGAAAGCCGTTCTCCGGTGTTCATTCCAGAGTTTAGCGCCGCTTCTCCTTGGGCGAACGTGGCACCTCCGGAAACCCTGGGTGCCGAGCCATTGCAGGAGAGTGGTGCCTTGGCTCGAAATTCGCCGGTATCTAGAGCAACGGTGGCGATGCGAGACCGAGGCGTTTCCCCCAGAGCTGCCGCACCAGCCGTAACGAATTCCGTACCTGAAATCATGGAACGGCCTGGGGTGAAAGTCGAGCGGGTTAGATCGGGGGATGCTAGAGATTTGCTGCGAGTTCCGCAACGTCGCGCGAATCCCGCACCGGCGATCGCTGCCGTTCCGGATAACCAGAATTGGGTTCAGCCTGCCGCCTCCACGCGGGTTGCGGTAAGACCGAGCGATCGCACCCGGGTATTGCCGGTTCCGGAGCGTCCGCCGAGTTCCTTACCCACCCTTTCATCGGGACAATCGATTCCGGTGCCGACGCCGCAACCTGCCCCAGTGAGCGATCGCGCCAGACAAGGCAGTGCTAAAGACCTTTTACCCATCGCCCAACCCGAATCCAGATCCGATTCATCGGCGATCGCTGCCGTACAATCTACTCCCGATTACTCAGAAACCATAGCACAAACTCGCACCGATATCTACCGTCCCGATCCACAAGCCGTTCAAGTTTTTGAACAAGAAGTGCAAGAACTGCAAGAAAATGCCGTGGTTGAGGATATTATTGAAGCCTCACCGTCGCTCACCATTGTCAATCCCACGGGATATGGTGCCGATCGCAACACCGGCTATCTTTCTGCCACCTATCAACAACGGGTGCGAAACACCGAGTCCGATGATGCAGCCTTTGCCCTGGGGTTTGGATTTGGTGATGCTCGGGAAACCGTTGGGGTGGAACTGAGCTACACCTTTGCCAGCTTGGGAACGCGGCGAGACTTTGGCACCGGTGGATTCAACGTCAAGGTGCATCGCCAATTTCCCGATGATTGGTCTGTGGCGGCGGGATGGAATGGTTTTGTCAGTATAGGCGACGATCTGGATGGATTTGAAGATTCGGTCTATGGCGTCGTTAGCAAAGTGATTCGCACCCAAGAATCCATTAGTTCCCCCTTTAGTCGAGTTGCACTGAGTGCTGGAGTTGGAAATGGGCAATTCCGCACTGCAGATGCACTGGAAGATGATGAGGACGGAATCGGGGTTTTTGGCAGTGTTGCCGTGCGGGTGGCTAAACCCGTCAGCGTCATTGCCGAATGGACGGGTCAAGATTTAGCGGTGGGGGCTTCGATCGCCCCGTTTAAAAATGTTCCATTTGTGATTACACCAGCCGTGCGCGATATTACCGGGACAGGGGATGGAGCGCGGTTTGTATTGGGTGCTGGGTTGGGTTTTCGCTTTTAAGGAGAAAACATAGGAGAACAGATGACGATGAAACTTTACAGAAAGTGGGCGCTGGGTTGTTCTGCGATCGCAGCCGCTATGTGCCTGGTCACTGCTAGAGCGGTTTTTCCCCAGTCCGATGTGACCGGCACCAATACCTGGAACGATACGACTCCTATCTTTGAAATCGAGAGCCAACTCGATCCGGAAACCCTCGCGCAAGCCCGAGAATTTTCACAAGCCTTAAATGACGCTTATGCAGCTTGTGTTGCTTCGGTGGAAGAGGTCTCTACTCTTCCCCGACGGTTTACGAGACAGCCAAGGGAAGAAGAGGGCGTCTGTATTAGCGCCGAGTGCGTTGAATACAATCGCTTGCTTGAAGAAGCGAAAACTTTCTTGAGTCGTCTCGATATTCCCGAAGAAGAACGACTCAGAGCAATTCAAAATTTACGGACTTGGTAACCAAAAGGAAGTGTAACATCATGCAATGTCACCTTGGGTTGAAACGCACCATAAGCCGAGTTGCGATCGCCTCGGTTGCTGCGATTTGCTCGTTCAACACTCTTTCTGCTCCTGCATTCGCTGAAGATAGATTTAACAATAATAGCATCCTGTTTGAACTCGATACCATTATTGAATTTGAATTTCTCGAATCCAACGGTGCCTATCAGTCCACCTTTGGAGTGGTTAATTTAGAAACCGGGGAAAAAACGCCCCTGCTGGTGGAAGTTAGACCCTCCGATCGCATACAGAGTGTGGAGCGCCCATCTAACTACCAGGATGACGCAGGTCAAGCCAACCCCGATGACTTTAAAGGCACTCCCGGAAATGCCGTTCCCCAGCCCTTAGTCGCTTTTGAATTTAAGGCCAATACCCCCTATGCATTTTACCTGGAATCTTCCTTAAACGGTCGCCCGGTGGGTATTCTTTACTCCATCAATCGGGAAAATCCGGGTGGAAACCAGCAAATCAGATTTCAGGGGAACTTTACCGACTTGGGAGACGGTGGAGTGCTCCTGCGTTGGGACGATACCGGCTCGGCATTAGTCAGAAGTGATTTACAAGACGTTGATTTTGATGATTTTATTATCGGTGTAGGCGGTTATTTAGACTGTCCGTTTTAGCTAATTAAATCTGAGCCTTTTTGAGTAGGGTGGGCAGTGCCCACCCTACTCAAATTCACCGCCCCAGTCCACTTACATTGAAGTTCTATTGATTTCGTTTAAATTCACCCTTTTACCTTGCAATATTGACCCCGTAGCCCTAGTTAACACTGACGCTTGAATTATGGATACAGAAGCGAATTCTCAACCTTTACTCCCTCAGTGGAACGGCCACCCGTCTCCCTCACAATCGCCGATGTCTGGGATGATGTTGCCGCCCCTGAATGAAGATGTGGATGCGTTAAATCTTCATCATTTGCTGTCTGTGGCGCGTCGTCGGTTCTTTTTGCTGGCGGGCGTCAGTATCGCTGTTGCTTGTGGCGTTGTGATGAAGGTTTTGACCCAAACTCCGATTTATGAGGGACACTTCCGTCTGTTAGTGGAGCCAATCAAGGGACAAGAAAAATTCGATAAAATCAATCAAACTTTAGCCATATCTGGGCAACCTGGGGAAAGCCTGGATTACGAAACCCAGATTCAGGTTCTCTCTAGCGAGCCAGCGATCGATGCAATCCTGCCCAACATTCAAGCTCGCTATCCGGAGGTTAACTCAGAAACCATTGCCAGTCAAGTCAAAATTCAACGATTGCGCGATACAAAAATTTTAGACATTCGCTATCAAGATACGGATCCAGAAAAACTAAACTTTATATTAAAAAAATTGGCAGATGGATACATAAGCTATTCCGAAATAGAGCAGCAAACAAGCTTGCGGCAGGGCTTAGAATTTGTTGACGAACAGTTGCCTTTGTTGCAACAGCGAGTTGACGCCTTGCAAGAATATTTAGAAGAATTTCGGCAACATTATAATCTCATCGACCCGGAACAGCGCGGCCAGATTTTATCGCAACAAATCGGAAGTCTGGTGAACGAACGACAGCAAACCGAATCGCAAATCGTGCAAACGCAAGCCTTGTATGGAAAATTGCAAGGACAGTTGGGGTTAGAGGTGGAGCAAGCGATGTTAGCGGCGTCTCTGAGCGAAGCACCTCGCTATCAAGCATTGCTCAACCAGTTACAAGAAATTGAAGGAAAAATTGCCCGGGAGTCCACGCGGTTTACGGGGCGCAGTCCAGCGGTACAAGCTTTGATCGCTCAGCGGAATAATTTATTACCGTTATTGCAGGAAGAAGCATTATTGATTTTAGGCCGCAATGCTTCTCGAGTGCGCGGAGATATTCGTGCCATCTCTTCGCCGAATTCGATTCGCCTGGATCTGACTAATCAGCTTATGGAAGCTGTGAACCAGATGGAAGTGCTTCGGGCGAGACAATGGGCGATCGCGCAAGCGGAAAAGCTGATGCGCCAGCAAATGCAAGAACAAGCCACCCTGATGCGGCAGTACACGGATTTACAACGGGAACTGCAAGTGGCTACCGAGAGTTTAAATCGCTTTCTGGCAGTGCGCGAAAACCTGCAAATCGAAGCGGCGCAAAATGCCATGCCTTGGCAACTGATTTCCGCACCGGAAGTCCCGGAAAATCCGATTTCGCCTAACGTGCCGCGCAGCATACTCCTCGGCGCGATCGCTGGCATCCTTGCCGGCATCGGTGCTGCTTTATTAGCCGAAAAACTTGACACCAAATTTCACTCTCCCGAGGACATCAAAGACACGATGGGCGTTCCGCTGTTGGGCGTTATTCCTTTTCAAAAAGAACTCAAAGACCGATCGCGAGGCGAAATCTCCGACGGCGAACCGTTACTTCCCTCTACTGGCGGCTATCTCTTTTCTCGGTTTTTGGAGGCATTCCGATCGCTCCATGCTGACCTCTATTTTATGAGTCCGGATAAGCCCCTGAAATCGGTGGCTATCAGTTCTGCACTGCCAGCAGAAGGGAAGAGTACGATCTCGATGAATCTCGCCCAAGCTGCTTCGTCAATGGGCAATCGGGTCTTATTAGTGGATGGAGATTTGCGCCGTCCGCAAATTCATCACCAGATGGATTTGCCCAATGTGTGGGGACTGAGCAATTTGATTTCTACCGATTCGCTCAATTCTAATGACATTATTCAGCGATCGCCCCATGACCCCAACTTGCATGTTTTAACCGCCGGCCAAGTGCCGCCAGATCCGGCGCGACTGCTCTCGTCCCAACGGATGAAACAATTAATTCAAGAATTCCAAAGCGAATTCGATTTGGTGATTTTCGATACCCCACCATTGGGAGTGATTGCCGATGCCAAATTTATCGCGGCTCATACCGATGGATTGGTCATGGTAGTCGGCATCGGACAAAGCGATCGCGGGCTTTTGCGCGAGGTTTTCGAGGGCTTAAAAATGTCTCGCACTTCCGTACTCGGCATTGTCACTAATGGGGTTAAACGACATATGCCAACCTCCTACAACTACTACGATCGCTATTACCTTTCCGAGGATCGGGAAGTCCAACGCCAGTAAGCAGCACTTTGCAATTTGCTCAAAATAATCGGCAACGCCTCTCTCTGGAAAAAACCAACCTAGAGACGAGAAATTTCTGCATAATACCCTTTTTCTCAAACCTCGCTCGCGATCCACCGCCTGTAGGGATATGGCATGCCATATCCCTACATTTCATCTGCATCCTTCCTACATGAAAAACGCTATAGCCTCATTTTTACCTCCCTTCCACAGCACAGCAGTGCGTGGCAATCCCGTTGATTCACCCGGTGAAATACCCGGAATATTTGTGGGGGGAAACTTAATCGGTGGCGCAAGTTATAGACATTATGCGCCACAAATAAAACATCCTAGTTCACCCGCTCCGTCAACAGGTTTGCAGCGGAAAGGAATCGAGCAAAATTCAAGTGAATTGCTGGTGCATGACCTGCCATTTTAGAAGCTACCAATCAGATGAGTGCAAATATATTTATCTAGGTAAAATAATCAATTTTCGCCATTAAACTTAGAGTAAAAACGCAATTAACAAAAGTGTAGACAACCCAAAATTAAACCAAATAGTCTTAAATTTATGAATTGTATAAGTGCCGGATAATATGTCGAAGCAATTAGTCGTTATTTCTTGTCTAAAAACATCCAATAGTTTTAGGAATCAAAAGCCGATTCTAATAAATATTAAAAACGCCTAAAATTTAGGTTACGCAAAAAGTATTTACAGATATGTCTTAAGCTTTCTTAGCGGGGTATCGAAGTAAGCAGGGGGATAAATTATTTTGCACATTTATTGGGGGGAGGCGGAGGGGTGGGACGTTCCCAGGCAGGAGCCTGGGAACGAGTTAAACGAGTTAAGCCTGGGAACGAGTTAAAGGAGTTAACGAGTTAAAACCTGCAAATTATTTTGCATAAGTGCTTAGCATCTGATGATGCCGATGAAACCATTTTTTTTAATGGCGATGCGTCTTCAAATTGCCCTGGCATATTTGTAGGAGAACGTGGCGTTAGACACTGAAGAAGAGGGGGAGTAAAAAATTTGGGGCGATCGCGTTCCTCGGGGACAAACATCGAGTAAAATGGTCCTGCATCCGGCACTTACACCTTCTGTTAACACCCATGCATTCTGATTATCTCGAACGAATCCTCAATGCCCGCGTGTACGATGTTGCCCAAGAAACGCCCCTAGAGTTTGCCCCCAACCTCTCGGCGCGACTGAACAACCAACTCTTGCTAAAGCGAGAGGATATGCAGTCCGTTTTTTCCTTCAAGCTGCGCGGCGCGTACAACAAAATGGCGCAATTGCCACCGGAACAGCTTGCCGTGGGCGTCATTGCTGCCTCGGCGGGGAACCACGCCCAAGGGGTTGCTCTGGGGGCCTCGCGCCTGGGAACCCGGGCCATTATCGTCATGCCGGTCACCACGCCCCAAGTGAAGGTGGATGCGGTGAGGTCCCGAGGCGGGGAGGTGGTGTTGCATGGGGAGACCTTCGATGATGCCTATGGTTACGCGCGTCAACTGGAGGCGGAAAAAGGCTTAACCTTTATTCATCCCTTTGACGATCCAGACGTGATTGCCGGACAGGGAACCATCGGCATGGAAATCCTGCGGCAATACCAAAAACCGATTCATGCGATTTTTGTGGCGATCGGTGGTGGCGGTTTGATTGCCGGCATTGCGGCATATGTGAAACGCTTGCGCCCGGAAATCAAAATTATTGGGGTCGAACCGGTGGATGCGAATGCCATGTATCAATCCCTGCACGCCGGAGAGCGGGTGCGCTTATCCCAAGTGGGGTTATTTGCCGATGGGGTAGCGGTGCGCCAAGTGGGAGAAGAAACGTTCCGGGTCTGTCAGGAGTACCTGGATGATGTGATTTTAGTGGGAACGGACGACACCTGCGCGGCGATTAAAGACGTGTTTGAGGATACGCGATCGATTCTCGAACCGGCAGGGGCCTTGGCGATCGCCGGTGCGAAAGCTTACGTGGAACGGGAACAAATCCAGGACGAAACCTTAGTTGCGGTTGCCTGCGGCGCGAACATGAATTTCGATCGCCTGCGCTTTGTGGCAGAACGCGCCGAACTGGGGGAACGCCGGGAAGCGATTTTTGCCGTCACCATTCCGGAAGAACCGGGGAGTCTGCGCAAGTTTTGCGATACAATGGGCACCCGAAACCTCACAGAATTTAACTACCGGATTGCCGATCGCCAGGTGGCTCACATTTTTGTCGGCATGCAAATCCAAAATCGCGCCGATGCGGTGCAGATGGTGGAAACCTTTGAAGCTCATGGGTTCGAGACGGTTGACTTAACCGATGACGAACTGACTAAATTGCACCTGCGCCACATGGTGGGCGGACATTCTCCCCTGGCACACCACGAACTGCTCTATCGGTTCGAGTTCCCCGAACGGCCCGGGGCTTTGATGAAGTTCGTCAATTCCATGAGTCGCAACTGGAATATCAGTTTGTTCCATTACCGCAATAATGGATCCGACTATGGGCGCATTGTGGTGGGCATGCAGGTTCCACCGGCGGAAATGGACGAGTGGCAGAAGTTTCTCGATACCCTGGGCTATCGCTATTGGGATGAAAATGACAATCCGGCGTATCAGTTGTTTTTGGGATAAGGGAGGTGGCTGACGCCTAACGTTTCTTTCCCGGGTTCCTCAACCTTCAGACGGCGCAGCCCCACGATTGGATGAGTCAGTCCCTTTCTGCAAAGCTAATTTGACTGATTTTGCGAAAATATTGCTCATAGCGGGGTACAATACATTCCGTTTGTCGCCTAGATTTGGCGCTTTCACCTGACCCATTGAATTTTCTGATGCAATCATGCAAGTTATCCCTATGCTCCGACTCTATGCCCTGGACAAACCCCTTGGTTTGAGATTCGCCTCCCGTTGGGAATTGGCGATCGCCCTGGAAGCTTTGCTGAGTCACATACCGGGCTGCAAATTCTTTGGGGTCATCGGTGAAAGGTGAAATTTTGGCTTTAAAATCAGGTAGAATTGTAAGTTTCGTGCAATCAAACACTGTTCTCAATCAACCGACGGTAACAGCCTCATCCACCCGGACCGCAGAGTTACCCTTTACCCTGCAAGACCTCAAAACGGCAATTCCTGCTTTTTGTTTTGAACCCTCGGTGGGAAAGTCTCTGTTTTATTTTGTTCTCGATGTTTCGATTATCGCGGGTTTGTACGCGATCGCCGCTACCCTCGATTCTTGGCTTTTTTTCCCCATTTTCTGGGTGATGCAAGGCACCATGTTTTGGGCGTTGTTTGTGGTGGGGCATGACTGCGGTCATGGATCCTTTTCCAAAATCAAATGGCTGAATAATCTCATTGGGCACCTGTCCCATACGCCGATTCTCGTGCCTTTCCACGGTTGGCGTATCAGTCACCGCACTCATCATGCCAATACGGGCAACCTGGATACGGATGAAAGCTGGTATCCGGTGTCGGAAACCAAATACAACGAGATGAGGTGGTATGAAAAGCTGGTGCGCTTTTATTTACCGTTGCTGGCGTATCCCATCTATCTATTTAAGCGATCGCCCGATCGCGACGGTTCCCACTTTCTGCCCAATAGCCCCCTATTCCGTCCCTCGGAA
This sequence comes from Phormidium sp. CCY1219, assembly GCF_035615515.1. GTDB lineage: Bacteria > Cyanobacteriota > Cyanobacteriia > Cyanobacteriales > Laspinemataceae > CCY1219. Next base: position 56,867 of record NZ_JAJENT010000724.1, on the reverse strand, counting down.
AAATGGGATGTGGTAACCAGTTCTGCCCTTTGGCTGCTGATGGTTGGCTTTTTGGGTTTCCTGACTTATCAGTTTGGTTGGCTGTTTCTAGTCAAATACTACCTGGTTCCTTATCTTATCTTTGTGATGTGGTTGGATTTAGTCACCTTCTTGCATCACACCGAAGCGGATATCCCCTGGTATCGCGGAAAAGATTGGTATTTCCTGAAAGGCGCATTGTCCACTATCGATCGCGATTACGGGTTTATCAATCCGATTCATCACGATATTGGCACCCATGTGGCCCATCACATTTTTTCTACCATCCCCCACTACCATCTAAAAACCGCAACTGAAGCGATTAAACCGGTATTGGGTGATTATTATCGCCAGTCTAGCGAACCGATTTGGAAGAGCTTTATTCGCTCTTATTTCTCTTGCCATTTCGTCAGCGATCGCGGTTCCCAGGTTTACTATCAATCTGGTTGGAAGCGCTCTAATTAATTCGCTTTTTCCCCTTTTAATTGCCCGGTGCAAACCGGGCACTCTACCGACAAAGCCCGCCCGCGCGGGCTATTTTTTTGCCGATGTAATTTATATATTGCATAAACCCCGCGATCGACACCGCATCAGCCATGAAAGCTAGAGGCGGATGATGGAAGATATCCAGGTCTTCACAAGGAGTTTCTCGCGCCTCTGAGAGATTCCGAGATGACACCCCGCATCGGGTCGAGGGGCTGTTTTTCGCGTTACCCAAACAGGGCGATCGCATTTTCCTCCCCAACTTCCCCACCAATTGCAATTGTCAATTGTCAATTTCAGGACTTACGCACCACCTTCACGGGTAGGGTGGGCAAGGAGTTGCCCACCCTACGGCTCAAAATTACTCAATTCTTAATTTTCAATACTCAATGCAGTTAGGGGTCAAAGACTAGAAAGTGCAGCCGACGAGCCATAACTCTAGCCGCGCGCTTCTAGTCTGTGACCCCTAACAAAGCGATGGAACTGCGGTTAGTTCCAAATTAGCAAGGTGCAATTATTTTTTGCGAGGCACCAGAGCTTCGTAGTTCATGTTGAACGTAGAGACTCTTGGCGGTGGATTGCCTTGAGCGTTATTCAGAGAGCGCGCCATACCCAGATAGCCGGCGGGGTCGCCTTCGCGAAGCCGCTTGTCTTGGGGAATAAAGCGGCGCACTTGATTTTGCCAGACAACTTGGGGGAAGCCCAACTGACTGCGGTGGTACGCACCATAGCGGGGAGTTTTCAGGTTAAAAGGAGTATCGCCTTTAGCCTGCTGGGGAAGGATGCGACGGCGCTGATAGGGCACCGTATCGTAGCCGAAGTTGTCCAGATACTCTTCGCTATCGAGCACAGCATCGATAAAACCTTCCACGCCTTTAGTCGCGATGACAATCGACCAAGCGATTTTTTCCCGTTCGTTGTAAATATCGCGGCCCAAAATCCGCTGCACGCAGATTTCAGCAAAGCGATAGTTGCTGTTGGTTTCGTAATTGAGGGTCAAAAACGCCGGCGAAGTTGCCAAAGCGCGGATGAAATCGCGGACGGTGATTTGACCGTACCGCAGTTGGGACTCAGCGAAAGTTTGACGATTGCTCTTCAGGATTTGGTGTTCGCTGAACACTTGACGATAGCTGGCCCAAATCAACTCATCCATCTCAGTGGGAGAGGGTAAGTTTTCGGTGGAATAGACCTTGGGTTGTTCTTCGCTACCGACTTCGTATCCAGCAACGCGCTCGTTTTGGCTCTTTGGAGCGTACTGTAACAAAGGTATTGCCACGTCAGAATCTCCGTAATGTCAAATTCTAATTATCTGCGTTCGGCACAGAAGAGAAGCACCGGGGGTCCAACGTAACGGATCCGTACAGAGGGATGGGACTCCGAAAGTACGCGATCGCCGATCGTTGGCGGAGGATGCTTGCTCGCCGAGCGCCGATTTAATAAATAGACATCATTCAGATTACGGGATTACGGTAATCTGCGTCTAAATTTTCTCACCGAACGCAACAATCTGTAACATTTCGAGAAAAAAAGTATTATTCGCGACCCATCCAGAAGGCCAAAGAGTCAGCGGTGGAGCCACAGTGAGGCCAATTTCGCAAAGTAGCCTCCATTGTTTGGGGATCCATCCCCTCCACCACCGGGGGTGGGAGGCCCAAGCCCAAACACAGATGAGTCAGAACCTCGAAAAAGGGGCGATCGTGTCCGGGAGACTTCAAATGGGCGTGGGCATATTCATGCACCACGATGCTCAACCAGTCGGCGGGTGCAGTGCGACCCACATCAATCAGAATCACCACCGGATCCAAGAGAATATTGCAAAGGGCATCGATGCCAAATTCCGGGGCGATGGGGGCGGCAAAAATTTCGATCGCCCGCCTGTCTTGGGTGGGAAAGCACTGATGACAGGCGCAGAGACACTCCGCCAGTTCTTGGTTGAGGGCGTCAATATGTTCGCCGATCCAGGTACAGATGCGGATCCGATCGATGATGTCCTCCCCGCCGGCGATCGCATCCGAGGTCAGGGCTTTTTGACGCAACCCATTCAAATACTCCGATCCGCGCACGAACGGATCGCTCATCGGGTCTGGAAGTTGCGACGCCGGTGGGCGATCGCTCCGGGAGTGACTCCCCGGGGAAAGCACCGGGGAGAGACCTTCACTCGAGGACTTCGGCGGTTCCCCGGGACTCCCTTCCCGGTGTGGATCACCAGCCGAAGGCGGAATGGAACTGTGGGGGGGTTGTGGCATTCTCCGTGGATTCTGCTTTGCGATCGCTATGGCTGGCTGAATCTGGGGCGGCATGGATCCGGCTTTCGCTACAGAAAGAAGCGGTACTAAACCCGCCAAAGCGCGTTACCGTACTCGTCCGCAGACGCAGATCCGGACTGGCAAACCAAAAGCGCTCGATAACGCTCATGGTTTCGTATTCCGTAATCAAAACCAGCCCGTTTTCATCATCGATATGATACTGACCCGCCACCGGGACAATTTCTGCATAACCGCGTTCCCGCAATAGTTTGCCCATTGAGGGATTGTTCGGTTCTGGTACCAAGGCAAACACCGTGGATCCTTCGTGATTTTCATCCTCGCGGTCCCACGCCATCGACCCGGCCCAGGTGACATAGGCTCCCCCTACCGCCGTCCTTGGATCCACCTGATGCATTTCGCAGATCTCTATGACTTTGGGGTGATTTTGCTCCAGGGTTTCCACTTGGATTTGCGAATCCCCCATCTCCGCCCGTCTAAAGGCAAGATGGTGGGTCGTGCGCTGCGATCGCCAAGTTCCAGCACTTTGGCGAAAAAACTCCATTGCATCCATGAAAGTTATCTCCGTTGGGTGATGCTTCGCGGCTGTTTCCCTTTTATGATAAGGCTTACAGGGCTTTAAACCATTTTTTTTTTCAAGATTTTTGCCAAACTGTACATCATGGACAGTTTGTCAAGGGTTTGTTACGATAATTTACAAACCAAGGAATCAAACCCGACACTACCCACGTCTGGGTGAATAATTCAATCATTGAAAAACAGGAGGACAATTCTCATGGAGATGCCCACAGGTTTGAGCATGGAACAAGAATTCAAACTGCAAGTGTTGCGCGAACAAGTCGCTACCCTCACTCGGGAACAGGCGCAAGAGTATTTACTCGAAGTGTTGCGGCAAAATATGGTCAAAGACAATTTGTTCAAGTACCTACTGAAAAAGTCGGCGTAGGGAGGCGGCGAATGCAATTGCGATCGTCATCAAACCTATCGCGTAAAAGCAAATCGGGTGAGTTGCACCCTCGAGTTGCAAAGAATATTCTGGCGATCGCTGTTTCCCCCATCCCACTCAACTGTGTTTTTCGTTACTAATTGAATCGGGAGGTGAGTCCAACTCAATTCACACTCTTTCCCCCCATCGTTCGCTTCCTCGCAGAATTCCTTAACCAAAACGACCGCGAATATATTGTCGCGTTAAAGATTGAGCCGGATTCAAGAAAATCATCGGCGTTTCATCGTACTCCACAAGATAGCCGACTCTTCTGTGATTTTCACTGAATTCTACATTAAAAAAAGCCGTCATATCCGACAGGCGCGACGCCTGCTGCATGTTGTGCGTGACGAGCACGATGGTGTAATGTTGCTTGAGTTCTTGCAGGATTTCTTCCAGGGTCAGAGTGGATATGGGATCTAGGGCAGAACAGGGTTCGTCCATCAAAATCGCTTCTGGTTGCACGGCTAACGTGCGGGCAATGCACAACCGCTGCTGCTGACCCCGAGACAAAATCAAAGCACTTTTGCGGAGTCGATTTTTCACTTCTTTCCACAGATCCACTTGGATGAGCGATCGCTCCACTAACTCATCGAGATTCTTTTTTAATCCGATGCTTTTCGGACCAAATGCAATATTTTCGTAAATCGACATGGGCAAGGGATTTGGTTTTTGAAACACCATGCCGATCCGACGCCGGATTGCCACCGGATCCACACCAGAATCGTAGAGATTTTGCTGGTAATAGGAAACACTTCCTTTCAGACGAAAGTTTTCGATGCGATCGTTGAGTCGATTAAAGCAGCGAAGTAACGTACTTTTACCGCAACCACTCGGGCCAATAAAAGCGGTAATGTTGTTTTTGGGTATTTCTAAATTAATGTTACGCAGGGCGAGAGCATCTCCGTAATAAACATTTAAGTTTTTTGTCTGCAAAACGCTCTCGGTTTTTTTGACGGTGGGAATGCGATCGGGCATAGAAATCATCATCGATCCTAGGAATTTATAGTGGATCTCGCGGGTGAGTGGGCGACAAAAACACGCTCGGGGTACAGAGAGTTTGGCACAGGGTCGATGGCGGAAACGCGCCGATGATGGCGCAGGGGTATGAGAGCGATCGCGAGCATTTCACGAGGGAGTCTCAATTTAACCTGTGCTTAACCCGGCCATAAAATGGCACGCGCTGCTGTAGTTAGTATTACCGTAGTGCGAGAAATCTCTACCGTCTTTCCCTCAAAATTGGGTTAATTTTTAATACAGTAATTTTTCAGTTTGTCAATAAATATTGCAAAATATTGCGTTAGTTGCGCCAGAGTGCATAAGAATTGAGAATTGAGAATTGAGAGAACTGGCTGAAGGTTGGCGGTGTGAAGGTCAGCAGAAGGTTCAGGGGGAAGAATTGAGGAATTTTCCTTGACAAAAGAGAGGAGTTGTGGTATGTCAGGGAGGATTTGAAGGGAGGAAGTGGGAGCGGATCCGGTGGCATGAGGGGAAGGGTACGGCTTTGGCGTGGTAAAATGCCTAAACTTCACGAACACAGAACTCAAAGGGCTGAAAGTGGTTCAAGCACCCAGATCGACAACCTCAACTCCGTCAACCCCACGGTGGACTGGAAGCGCCGCCGTGCATCCAGGGGAGTCAACCCAGCAACTTCGCGAGTCTCTAGACCAGTTAGCCAAGCGGATTATAGCAGGCGATCGCCTAGAGCGAGAAGAAGCCCTCGCCCTCACCGAAATTGAAGGCGAAGAAAACATCATGCTGCTGTGCGAAGCCGCCGATCGCGTTCGACAAGCCTGCTGTGGCAACACCGTAGACCTGTGCAGCATCGTCAACGTCAAATCGGGCAATTGTTCGGAAAACTGTAGCTTTTGCTCCCAGTCAGTACATCATCCCGGGCAAGATTCGCCGATTTACGGTCTCAAATCCACCGAAGAAATTCTCGAACAAGCCAAATCCGCCGAAGCTGCAGGGGCGCGTCGGTTTTGCTTAGTCTCCCAAGGACGCGGACCGAAATACAGCAGTCCGAAATCCCAGGAATTCGAGGGCATTTTAGAAACCGTGCGGCGCATCATTGCCGAAACCAATATCAAACCCTGCTGTGCCTTGGGAGAAGTGAGTCCAGAACAAGCTCAAGCCCTGGCTGAAGCAGGAGTGACGCGCTATAACCATAATTTAGAGGCATCGGAAAACTTTTATCCCGAAATCGTCACCACCCATACCTGGAGCGATCGCGTGGAGACGGTGCAAAATCTAAAAGCTGCCGGGATCCAAGCTTGTACCGGGGGAATTATCGGGATGGGCGAAAGTTGGTCCGACCGAGTAGACTTAGCCTTAGCGCTCCGAGAGCTAGAAGTGGAATCGGTGCCGTTAAACCTGCTCAATCCCCGCCAGGGAACTCCCCTGGGCGATCGCACCCGGTTGGACGCCTATGAAGCGCTCAAGGCGATCGCGATTTTCCGCCTGATTCTCCCCACCCAAATCATCCGCTATGCTGGCGGACGAGAATCCGTCATGGGAGAACTGCAAGCCCTCGGACTGAAAGCGGGTATTAACGCTATGCTCATCGGGCACTACCTGACCACCCTCGGTCAACCGCCAGAAAAAGACCATGAAATGCTCGCGGAACTCGGACTCGAAGGTGGCGAAGCGCCGGTACCGGGCATTGAGAAGTGAGCGATCGCAAATTGAAACGCGATCGGCACTGAAATTGTGCCGTTCAATTTTGGATTTTCATCCGGAATCCGGTTGAGATAGTCTGACAAAACCCCCTACCCGACAAGGGTGGAGGTGAACAACTGTCGCCCGCCTGCGCGGGCTAATTTGAAAAAATACTTTTGTCAGCCGGATTGGCGATCGCCTCTCGATTCTACTAACGTCTTTATCCTTCAACTTTTTGTGTCCACCGTGTTTGCTCCACTGGAAATCATGTGGGCTTTAATTGGCTTAATTCTGACAATTGGCGGCACCTTTCTGGAAGCCTCAATTGCCAGTCCCTCCTGGAATGTATTGCAGGAGGGAATTCCCATATACTCTCTCGGTGTCACCTATCAAGTGGGAGCTGTACTTCTCGTGGGCTGTCTCGGGGGAAAAAATGCCGGCGCACTGTCCCAAATTGCCTATTTGGTTTTGGGGTTACTGTGGTTGCCGGTTTTTACCCACGGCGGTGGACTTGACTATATAAAACAGCCTACGTTTGGTTATTTACTCGGTTTTATTCCCGGGGCGTGGGTATGTGGATGGCTGGCGTTTAAACTCCCACCGCGCTTAGAATTTCTTGCTGCAAGCAGTTTGTTGGGTTTGCTGTGCGTTCACGCCATCGGGCTGTTGTTTTTGGTGGTGATTGTTCACGCCAATCAAAATGCCCTCGCCAATGCGGCGATCGCCTATTCGGTTTATCCGTTACCCGGTCAATTAGCAGTGGTTTGCGCCGTCAGCGTGGTGGCATTTATCCTGCGAACCATTATGTTTTATTGAAGCGTCAACAGTTCGTGCCAGCTAGGGCGAATTCTCCAGGGGAAATGCCTCCCCTTGCCATTTGCAATCAGTCACCAAACGAGCGATCGCTCACCCCCTGCCATGAAGTATGCCATGAAGTTGAAAAAAAATCGCATTTTCTGGATTATTGCTGCTGTTAGTGTGGTATTAGACCAGCTTACCAAATTTTGGGTTTTGCAAAATTTTGAACTCGACGAATCTTGGCCATTATGGGAAGGGGTTTTTCACTTTACCTACGTGACGAATACTGGTGCGGCATTTAGTTTATTTAGTAACAATGGCGGATGGTTGCGCTGGTTATCGTTAGTGGTGAGTCTGGGGTTGATGGCATTGGCGTGGTTTAGTCCGCGATTGAACAAGTGGGAACAAATGGGATATGGGTTGATTTTAGGCGGGGCGATCGGCAATGGTATCGATCGCTTTTTTTTGGGGCATGTCACCGATTTCCTCCATTTTACCTTAATTAATTTTCCGGTCTTCAATATTGCTGATGTGTCTATTAATATCGGCATTGTTTGTCTGCTCATCGTCGCCTTGAAAACCCCCCCGCAACAAAGCAAGGGAAAAGCCCGAAAATAGGGGGTAAAGTTGAAGTGGAAGGATAAAGAATAAAGGAGAAACAATAGAGAAATTTTTCCTTGAAACTTTATCCTTTTGCCTTTTTCATCACCCCTCACCTGCGGGTTTTGGCAAGACAACCCTGACGGTGGTGTAGGAAACACTCGGATCGCTGTAGATGGTTAATGTGCCGCCGTGTAATTCGGCGATTCGTTTGGCGATCGCCAATCCCAAACCGGATCCTTGTTGTTCGTGCAGTTTGCGCTCGAATTGCATATATGCGCCGACCTGGGCAATTTGTTCTGCACTCATCCCGCGCCCTTTGTCGCTGACGGAGAAAATCGCGCGATCGCCCTCGGATTTGAACGCCACTTCCACCGGGGTTCCCGCCGCCGAAAACTTCAACGCATTATCCACCAGTTCTCGCACTAACTTTTGCAATTTTATTGCGGATATTGCCACGGTGGTATTGTGCAGTTTCAGTTGCAAATCTGCTTGGCGATCGGCTTTTAGAGCTTGGTACATGATGCAATCGGCTAAAGCTGCATCGGCGGAATGAATCTGCTCATTTCGCAGGGCTTGAACTTGCTGCGGATCTGAAGCAATTAAATCCAGTTGCGCGCAGAGCAAAAAATTTTCGATTTGCCGCGATAACCGTTTTCCCGCATGATTGATGCTTTCTCCCATCTGTTGGATTTCTTCCGGGTGAAATTGGGAAGTTCCATTCATTAAGACTTCAGAAAAACCCAGAATAGAGTTGAGAGGTGTCCGCAGTTCGTGAGGCAGAGATTGGGCGATGTTGGCGCGTAAATTTGCCAGTCTGGCTTCGCTTTGGCGAGCGATCGCGGCTTGTTTGTCCAACCGCGCGGCGATCGCTGCCAGCATTTCTTCCGGTTGGCAAGGCTTCGTCAAATAATCATCAGCGCCTCGGGTCATCCCTTGGCGCAAATCCACTTTTTCGGCTTTAGCCGTCAGAAAAATAAACGGGGTCGTCTCCATTTTCGGATCTTGACGCAAGGCCCTCAGCACCCCGTATCCATCCAGTTTCGGCATCATAATGTCGCAGAGAATTAAATCCGGTTTTTTCTGCCTTGCCAATTGCAGACCCACAATGCCATTGGTCGCACCAAAGGTTTCAAACCCCTCGGCTTCCAGCAGTTCTCGAATATTTTCCAAGATTCCTTCTTGGTCTTCGATGACTAAAATTTTGGTCACTGACCCTTCTCCTGTGTACGAGTATGATTCAATTTTAAGTTTGGGATTTCCCCGTTGAGAATCCATAGGTGTATCGAATTGTGTGGTCTCTCCAGAAGACCAAGGGCAGCCATTTCCCCTTTCGGAAAATAATTGAACCGGTGTGATAAATTTTTGACGCCGGAACCGGGAAGCGGCTTAGGGTTTAACCTTGGTTTCAGTGAATTGATATCTTAAAACAGCCGTTTGATTAAATTGAATCGGTTAAATTTCAATCGTTCTGTTGGCCGTAACGGTTGACTAAATTGTAGTTTTATGATAAACCAAGCCAATGGGTGGGTAAAAATGGGATCGCATAGGGAGTCGAGCCATCTGTGGCGCAGCAAGCTATCATCATCAGAGAAGGGCATGTCTGCGAAGCAGCGGCGATGATGCAGGGCGTTTGCGTCTGGAAAAACGAGCCGATCCGTTGTAGTGATGCCCACGGTCGGCGTTCACTGGGGGTAAACCCCAGGCGTGCCTGTTGTGAATTTGGTTATTGTTGCTTTTTCGAGATTAGCAAATGAGTTCTTCTATGCCTCCCGGTCCCCCCCAAAAACCGAAAACGCTCCTGGGTACGATTACTCAAGCCACCCAGACGATGTTAGCCAAGGTTAATTTTTCGCAGTTGGTTCTCAAACCCAATGCCAGGGTGCCGGAACTGAGGATTTTCGATGGGGGGGCGAACAAGGCAGATGTGTATCCCTTGTTGGGCGATCGCTACATCATCGGGCGATCGTCGAAAACCAGCGATATTGTAGTCCGCAATCCGGTGGTCAGTCAAACTCACGCCTCCTTATCTCGCGATAGCAAACGTCCCCATACCCCGTTTTACCTGAAAGATGAAAACTCCACGAACGGCATCTATCGGGGCAAACGACGGATAAAGCATTCTCCCATACGTCACGGACAGAGCTTCACCCTCGGCCCGCCGGAACTCGCCGATAGCGTGGATATCCACTACTACGATCCGCCGCCGTGGTACATTCGCGCGGCACGATGGACCTTTTACAGCGCCAGTGGGTTGGTCGGTTTAGCCGCCGTTTATATCGGCATCGAATGGCAGAAATTTGAAGTGCGCCCGTTGCCGATTTCCCTTCACGGACCGGTGGTGGTATATGCGCGAGACGGACAAACTCCCCTGCGTCCGCCTTACAACAATGCCCACGTGGAAATGAAACAGCTCTCGGACTTTTCCGAATATCTGCCGCAAGCGTTAATGGCCTCGGAAGACAGTCGGTTTTATTGGCACTTGGGCATCGATCCGATCGGTACCCTGCGCGCCTTAATGGTCAATTTGCGCGGGGGAAGTCTGCAAGGGGGGAGTACCCTGACCCAACAGCTTGCCCGCAGTTTGTATCGCGATTATGTGGGCACTCAGGATTCGGCGGGTCGGAAAATTCGCGAGGCGATCGTGGCGTTAAAGTTAGAAACATTTTACAGCAAAGAAGAGCTGTTGTTAGCTTATTTAAACCGAGTTTATTTGGGGATTGACCTATATGGGTTTGAAGATGCGGCACAGTTTTATTTTGGCAAATCGGCGAAAGCGCTAACCCTATCGGAAGCGGCAACGTTGGTGGGGATTTTGCCCGGACCGAATGCGTTTAATCCGGTGCAAAATTACGATTTAGCGGTGAAGTATCGCAATGGGGTATTGTATCGGATGCAGCAGTTGGGGATGATTTCTCAGTCACAGGCCGATCGCGCGCGGCGATCGCGGATTGAAATTAACCCAAAAGCTCTAGAAATTATCGGCAATACGATCGCTCCTTATTATTACAATTACGTGTTTATGGAATTAGAGGAACTGTTGGGGGAGCAACTGGTGCGAGAGGGGAATTTTATCGTCGAAACGGCATTAGCTCCGCAGGTTCAAACACAGGCGGAGCGATCGCTGAAAAACTGGGTAGAAACTGCCGGCGATCGGTATGCTTTCGACCAAGGGGCGATCGTTACCCTGGACTCTCGTACCGGGGAAATTTTAGCCTTAACCGGCGGGGTGGATTACCAGGAAAGTCAGTTTAACCGCGCGACCCAAGCTCTGCGCCAACCGGGTTCGACGTTTAAAGTGTTTGCCTATGCTGCAGCACTTGCCGAGGGGATTTCTCCGAGGAAAGCTTATTCGTGCAACCCCCTGCGCTGGTCCGGTCAGTATTATAATGGCTGCGAGCGCAGTAGTGGGAATGTGGATATGTATCGGGGGGTGGCGCAGTCGGAAAATGCGATCGCTCTGCGGGTTGCCCGGGATGTGGGCTTGGGTAAAGTGGTGCAGATGGCACGCCGACTGGGGATAAAGTCGGAGCTGAAGGCGGTTCCGGGGTTGGTACTCGGTCAAAGTGAGGTCACGGTGCTGGAAATGACCGGGGCGTTTGGGGTGCTGGCTAATGAGGGGAAAAAAAATCCCCCTCATGCTATCCGGCGAATTCTCGATAGCAGCGACTGTGACGATCGCAACGACCCGAACACCTGTCGCGTGATTTATGACGCCGAACGCGATCCCAGTGCCAACCGACGGGCGATCGACCCGGATGTGGCACGAACCATGACCAATTTGTTGCAAGGTGTGGTGCAAGGAGGCACGGGACGCAATGCTTATCTCGGTCTCGGCGAAGCGGGAAAAACCGGCACTACGAATTATAATGTAGACCTCTGGTTTGTGGGGTATATTCCCCGTGAGGATTTAGTCACGGGCATTTGGTTGGGCAACGATGACAACAGCCCCACCTATGGCAGCAGCGCCCAAGCGGCTCAGCTTTGGGGAAATTACATGGATCGAATCCTGCCGTAGGCGGGATTGAGAGAAACTTCACCCTCTCATCGTGCGGGGAGTTGGTTGCGAGCTAACTCTGGATCAATGTACCTTCAGACACAGGCTTTTCGTGGGGGAAGCTATCTGAATGATGAAGAAGACACTAAAGTTGATACAATCTGAATTTGCGAGGCTTCCCGTTTAATAAACGAGATGGCTTTTTTGTCGTCAGTGGCGATCGCCCATCCTCGGTGAACGGCGATCGCACAGGAGGCAGATTCTCCATCACCCCTCAATTCAAAAACATAATTGACGAACAATTCTGCCTCTTCTATTGAGGCTAGGGGAAAATGGAGGGAAGGGCGAATGGGTGAGCGGGAGGGGAGGAGCGATCGCCTGGAAGCGCTCATCTATCCGGGGTGGAATCGGAGGGAGAGTGAGGTGGGCGGTGCTGACGAATGGGAATGGCGATCGCCAATTCAGTGCCCTCACCCAACTGAGAAACGCACTCTAATTTACCGCCATGTTTTTCCACCACAATTTGATAGCTAATCGTCAACCCCAATCCCTTGCCCGCGCCCACCGGTTTAGTGGTAAAAAACGGATTAAACACTTTCGAGACTAATCCTCGGGGAATGCCTACCCCATTGTCAGAAATCCGAATTTCCACCCATCCATCGTGGCGGGGGAATGTGCGAATTGCAATCTGCCCGGTGTCCTCATGGATTTGGCGCACCGCATCGATCGCGTTATTCAAAATATGCAGAAACACTTGATTCATTTCCGCCGGATAGCATTCCACCCGGGGGAATTCGCGATACTCCTTCATCAATTCAATTCCGCCGAGACGGTGCTGCAAAATAGACACAGTATTATCGATTCCTTCATGGATATCCACCGCCTTCATCTGCGCCTCATCGAGACGAGAGAAATTCCGCAGAGAAAGCACAATTTCCCGAATTCGCTCTGCGCCTCTTTTCATGGAGTGCAGCAATTTGGGAAAATCTTTCATCAGGTATTCTAGCTCGATTTCTTCGGCGAGTTCTTGCATTTCAGGCACCGGGTGGGGATAGTATTTTTGATAGTGATGCAAAAAATTTATCAATTCATCGAGATATTTTGCCCCATGACTGAGATTCCCATCGATAAAGGTCACGGGGTTGTTAATTTCGTGAGCGATGCCGGCCACCATTTGACCGAGAGAGGACATTTTTTCAGATTGAATGAGTTGAGCCTGAGTTTTTTGCAAATCGCGCAATGTTTTGCTCAGTTGCCGATTCGATTCGCTCAATTGCAACTGAGACTGATAGAGGCGAAGTCCGGCGCGCACCCGGGCGAGGAGTTCTGCCGGATCTACGGGTTTGGAGAGAAAATCGTCAGCGCCGGCATCGAGTCCTTGTACGCGATCGTCGAGGTCCACTTTGGAGGTCAAGAGAATAAAAAAAGTGGCGAACAAATCGGCATCGGATTTAATGCGGCGACAGACTTCCACCCCATCGAGATTGGGCATGACCCAATCACAAATAATCAGGGCGGGTTTAAAGGCGATCGCCGATTCTAACCCTTCTTCTCCATCTTTGGCCAGCTCCACTTCATGCCCTTCGAGCTTTAAATCGCGCTTGAGCAGTAAGCGGGTGGCGGAATCATCATCAACAACCAGAATTTTCGCCATTGTCTTCCTTAAAGATGTTTTCGAGCGCGGGTGAAATACCCATGTTGCATGTTACAATCGCCGAGGCTCATTCCAAACGCGGATCCCTGGTTTTTTCTGAGGTAGAGGGTTGGCCGATCGCCGTTTCTGGGGTCAAGGGCAGGCGCACGGTAAAGGTGGTTTGTCCCGGTTCGTTATCCCGGGCCAGTTGACTGGTGACGGACACTTCACCGCCGTGTAATTCCACGCATTTTTTCACAATAGACAACCCCATGCCGGTGCCGGATATTGCGCCCACATTGCGACAGCGGTGGAACGACTGAAAGAGATGGGGTAGGTCTTCTGGGGGAATGCCAATGCCGCGATCGGCGATGGTAAAAATGGCGTGGCGATCGGCACAAGATAGCTGGAATCGGATCTCACTGCCCGCCGGAGAATACTTCAGTGCATTGACCAGCAAATTATTGAGAATATGGCGCAGGAGCTTGTCATCCATTTTGGCGGGAATGCTGCGATCGGCAGCAACAAATTGAATCTGATGCTGATTAATATCCAGTTGTTCGATTTCGGCAATTAAACCTTGACAAAATTCGCGCAAATCCAGGGGAATGGGTTTCACCTGAAGGCGTCCGGTTTCTGAGCGATTCATCAATAAAACATCATCGATAAGTTGGCTCATATTCACGGCGGTGGTTTGAATGCGCTGCAAGCACTCTACTTTTTTCTCAGCTTTGTCATGGGGAAAGTCTTCCAGGTAATATTCTAATAAATCGGCAGAAGACAGAATCGCCGTGAGCGGGTTGCGAAATTCGTGAGATACGAGGGAGACAAAATGAGTTTTCAGCTCGTTGAGTTCCTTTTCTTTGGCGAGAGCTTTGAGGGTTTCTTGTTCGGCTTGCTTGCGTTCGGTGATATCTCGCCCCACGGCTTGGAACTCCACGATCCGATCGCCGGAATAATCAAACAAGGCGCGTTGGGTCCACTGGTGCCAGCGAACTTGTCCGTTGGGGAACCTCACCCGTTCTTCGCGCGTAATCACCGGATGGCGTTTCAAATCTTTATCGAGGGAGGGGCGAAAGGGCAGGCGGGTGCTTTGCGTCACCTCTTCTCTAGTGAGGCCAAAATTGCGACAGTAAGCATCGTTGACAAAGGTGAGAGTACCGTGGGGGTCAAAGCGACAGATCGATTCGGTTTGGTCTTCCACGATCGCGCGATAGCGGGCTTCGCTCTTTCGCAGGGCCACCAAAGCCGCCGAGCGATCGCGATGCACGGAAATGGCACCGGCGGCGGCTTGCAAAATCGAAATCAAAGCGCTATCATCCGGCGTTACCCGAGAGTTTTCCAAGCCGATCGCGCCAAATAATTCTCCCTTAACCATCAAGGGTAACATCAACAGCGATCGAATCCCGAGTTGGGTGAATTTTTCTCGTTTTGACGGGGGAAAATCCTCGGCGGTACAGGTGACGCTCTCACCGCGAGCGAGCAGGTCTAACCATTGAGAAAAGTCAGAAAAGGGACAGTAACCGGAGAGGGTTTTCCCCAAGTGAGAATCCGGGGAGCGATCGCCGGAATTCATCGTCGATCTGTCGGCACTTTGGGCAACCCACTCGCCCAAAAGCATCGCCTCGGGTTTGGGATTTTTGCGTTTTAATTCGCATAAATAAACGCGACTGGCTCCCGACACTTCTCCCAGGGGTTCTAACAACTCGGTGTAAGAGATCGGTTTGCTTTCGTTCTCCCATTCCACAGTTGCCAATAACCGCTGCTGTACCGCGACTAGGGCGGATAAATGTTTGTTGGCTTGGCTCAATTGCTGGGTGAGCTGGCGCAGTCGCAATCCCGCCCGCACCCGCGCCAATAATTCTTCATTTTCAATCGGTTTTGAGAGAAACTCATCGGCTCCCGCATCGAGTCCTTCAATGCGATCGCCGAGTTGTTCGCGCACGGTGAGCAAGATAAAAAATATGGTCGCCAATTCCGGGTCTGCTTTCAATTGCCCACAGACTTCCACGCCATCGAGGTGAGGCATCACCCAATCGCAAATAATCAAATCTGGGCGCTCTTCTCGGGCCAGTTGCAGTCCTTCTGCACCGTCTTTTGCGAGGATAACCTGATATCCTTCTAACTGAAGATTTCTTTTCAGGAGTAATCGAGTGACTCCATCGTCGTCAACTACCAAAATTTTTGACATGGTTTGTTCTCTCCTAGGTTTACTGTGGACGCTTTTTCCTTGAGTTTAAGAGTTCGAGCCTATCATTTTATGAAATAGACATAAAAGTTAATTTTTGCTCTCCTGGCGTACTCAATCCGCGTTCATTTTAAGTCAAATAATAGAAGCTTGCAAAGGAGATACGAGGAGGGAGGTTTGCCGTACCACTATGGCTCAGGAATTTCTCGTAACCATTATCCCTCCCCGGGGGGTAACGGTCGTCAAATCCGGGTGAGTCAATCGTCAAAGGAAAGACGATGGGGTGGATCGAAGTGCCCGGTTTAGAGGCAAAGTGTCAATGAGCCGTTTCTTGAGGTAGAAAACCATATTTCTCATCAACTTTAATAGATTTCTAATCTAGGGGAGCCGATCGCCGATCGCGCGATTGGATAAACGCCTCGATTTGCGCCACAATTGCTTCCAAGCGATCGAGGATTTTCTCTGCATTTTCCAGACGCTCGTTTTTGGCGTCTCGTTCCAGAGAGGCGGCGATTTCGGGCATTTCCAGAACCGCCACCGTGGCGCTACCGCCTTTGAGCTGATGGGCTTTGTGGGCGAGGGTGGTGGTATCCTGGGCGGCGAGGGCTTCTTGGGCTTGTGCGATATACGTGCGAGCATCTGCCACAAAGGCGGCGAGCAGTTCCACGGCGAAAGCGCGATCGCCCCGGGAGATTTGGTTGAGGCGATCGAGGTTCACCGGGAGAGGTTCGACGATCGCGCCGGGGGAGGATTGAGTTTGGCGCGTCTCGGGGTCGGCGCGGTTCTCGGGTGCTTGGCGATCGCCAGGGGATTCCCAGTTGTCCATATCCGCCGTGAAGCGCTCGAAAATCTCCTGCAAGGAGGCGAGTAATTCCCTGGCATCTTCCAGTCGCTCGGACTTCGCCTGCGCTTCTAATTGGGAGGCAATTTCGGGGATAAATCGCACGGCTACGGTGCCAGACGCGCCTTTGAGCTGATGGGCTTTTCGCGCCAAGGTCTGTGTATCTTGGCTTTCCAGGGCTTGCCAGGCTTGTGCGATATAAGTGCAAGCGTCGTTGGCAAAAGTGCTGAGCAGTTCCCGGGCAAATTCCGCATCGCCTCGGCTAATCTGATGCAGGCGATCGCCATCCACCGCCGCGATCGTCGGTTGAGGGTCGAGGGTGGAGGGGTTCTGCACTGTGGCGGGGGGATTTTCCCCAGTGGGTATGCGATCGCCGATATCCGTGACCCAGCGTCGGATGGTCGTTTCCAAGTCTTCCAGGGAAACCGGTTTGCTGAGATAGTCATCCATGCCCGCCGCCAGACATTTTTCGCGATCGCCTTTCATTGCATAAGCGGTCAACCCCACAATTGTTGTATGACGTTGGCTGTTGGCTTCCCGGTTTCGCAGGGCTTTCGTGGCGTCATACCCATCCAAAATGGGCATCTGACAATCCATGAAAACGATATCATACTCTCGCTCTTGCAATTTGTCAAGGGCTTCTCGACCATTATTCGCACAATTTGCCTGGAGTCCTAACACATCGAGCTGATTGAGCAGGACTTTTTGATTGATCGGCGTATCTTCTACCAACAAAATATCGATCGCTGAAGGAAGTGGAGTGCGATCGCTCGAGGGTTGGTCAGGGTAGAGAATCGCGGAGGATTGACCGCTCACCGTTGAAGCCCGATCGCATAAAACGCTAGCGAGACAGTCGAGCACTCGCCGTTCTTTTACCGGCTTGATTAAATACCCGGCAAATCCGAATTCAAGCAACTTTTGCGCTCTATTAACCTGACCCAAGGATATCATTAAGACTAATTTGGTGCGCTCCAAAACTGGCTTG
Source organism: Phormidium sp. CCY1219 (assembly GCF_035615515.1). GTDB lineage: Bacteria > Cyanobacteriota > Cyanobacteriia > Cyanobacteriales > Laspinemataceae > CCY1219. The sequence goes on along the minus strand of NZ_JAJENT010000724.1, from coordinate 39,417 downwards.
AGGCGAATCAACTGTCCCAGGATGTTCGGATTGGGATGGAGTTCGTCAAAATCCAGCAGCGCCACATCATAGGGAGTGGTTTTCGCTGCGGAACATAACCGAGTTAATGCAGAAATACTGCTGTCTGTTTCTTCCACATTTATCCCCCACATTTGGGCAGAGAACTGCACCACGGTGCGATTGGTTAGATGAGAATCCATCACCAACAGTTTTTTTCCGCAGAGGGTTTCGCGAACTCCCGGCATTGAGGGAAATTCGGGGTAGCGATCGCCCACTTGGCCCAAGATGGCGGTAAACCAAAATTGCGACCCCACACCTTCTTCGCTGTCCAAGCCAATTTCTCCGCCCATAAGCTGCACTAACTGCTTGCAAATCACCAATCCCAAGCCGGTGCCCCCATATTTTTTGGTAGTGGAGGGGTCTACTTGGGAAAAGGATTGAAACAGTTTTTTCTGGTTTTCTGGGGAAATGCCGATGCCAGTGTCTTTTACTATAAAGCGAATCGGAATTGGCGGTAAATCATTGGCAGTGGAAGATGGGTTGGGGGAATATTCGCGAGGGAGGGAGCTTGCAGAAGCGCGATCGCGCGAGACAAAAATCGCCACTTCTCCCCCTTCGGTAAATTTCATTGCATTCCCGACTAAATTGCTCAAAATCTGTCGCAAGCGGCTCGGGTCGCCGAGTAAATGTCGCGGCACCTCCGGCTCTACAATTAAGGCAAAATTCAGATTTTTGCGCTCGGCTTGGCTGGCGAATAAATCCACCACTTCTTCCAAGCAAGCCATCAGCTCGAATTCTTCCACAGACAGCCGCATTTCCCCGGCTTCTAATTTAGAAAAATCCAGAATATCGTTAATAATCGTCAGCAGGTTTTCCGCACTGAGCAGTAAAGTGTGAGTGAAGTCCATTTGCTGATGATTTAGGGGAGTTTTCATCAGCAGTTCTATGGTGCCCAAAACCCCATTCATCGGCGTGCGAATTTCGTGACTCATATTGGCCAAAAACTGGGATTTCATCTTCGCGGCTTCGATCGCCTGTTCGCGAGTTTCCACTAATTCGTTGATAATATTCGAGACGATCGCGATGCCTCCCACAGTTGTCTCTTCGGCGGTGGAAGTCTCGGTCCCGGAGAGAGGCTTCTCGCTCTCGAACCAGGGTTGAATCGCCCAACTCAGATATAGTTTCGTGCCATCTTCTCGCTGCCAAACGTCTTCCGGGTGAGCGATGACCTCTCCTTGCAATGCTCTTTCCACCAAGGGTTTCCAACGCGGCGGAAAATCGGGAATCGCGTCATACAGCTTCATGCCAATCAGAGACGAATGCGGGAACTTGTAATCTCGCAACCAGCGCTGAGAATGTGCGATATAGCACAATTGGGAGTCGAACATCGCCATCGCCACTGGGGCGTGGGTGACGATTTGCTGTAGTTGCTGGCGTTCTCGCTCGATCGCGGCTTCATAGCGCTTGCGTTCCGTGATGTCGCGCATCACGGCGGCAAAGGTCTCGATTTCGCCATTCGGCGCGTATTGGATGGCAAAGCAATCAATGGATACATCAATGGCGTCCTCGGTTTGGAAGTGCCGCAGTTGACCTTCTCCATCCCAGTTTCCGCATTCCACCACCGTGGGAATGGCGGTGTCTCGCAGCAGGTTCCAGGTGAGTTCCGGATGGTAGTGGGCAAGATGAGCCACGGCGTTGCCCGCGCCATTTTCCAAGCCCACCAAGCGCTTGCCGGCTGCGTTGAGGAAGATTATATTGCCGGCAAGATCGGCCATACAAATAAAGTCGTTGCTGTTTTCCACCAGTAATGCGAGTTTCTGGCTTTCTTCTTCTCCTCGCTTGCGTTCGGTGATGTCGGTGGTAATGCCATCGATGCGGACCGCCATGCCAGTAACATCCTGGATCGGACGGCACCTCACGCGCAACCATCGCACTTCACCGTCGGGGCGCAAAATCCGATATTCCATATCTTGACTTTCGACCTCGAACAGACTGTGGAGGCTGTTTTTTACAAATTCCCGGTCTTCGGGATGGATGGTTTCCAGCCACAGGGTGGGACGCTGGAAAAAGTCCGCGAGCGATCGCCCATACACGGCTTCTGCCGGCGGGTTTACATAAAGCATTTGGAAGGTTTTCGCATCGATGGACCAGACGATATCCTGTAGGGAACTGAGAATATTGTCGATCCGCTCTTGGCTTTCGCGCAGTGCCGCTTCGGCTCTTTTTCTCGCCGAAATGTCTTGCGCCAGACAAATAATTCCTTGCAGATTTCCTTCGCGATCGCGCATCACCGATGCCGAAAACGACACCGGAATATGGCGTCCATTTTTGGCCAGCAATTTGGTCTCTTTTCTGCCTACTAAACTGGTTCTCGCTAATTCGTTGATTTCTAAAAAATCGCCAATATTTTTTTCGCCAAATAACTCCTGAATTGGTTTGCCAATCAGTTCTGATTCTTCATATTCTAGCAAGTAAAAGGTGGCTAAGTTAAAATCTTTTATCGTACCATTTTCGGGGTTTAAAACAATCAGAGACTCGCTGAGGTGTTTGATTAAATTATCTAAGTAGACTTTAGAAACGGTGGTTTGTTTTAAATTGTCTACCATTTGATTGAAGGCCGTAGCTAAAACTCCGAGTTCGTTATTGCACTTGGTGTTGAGCTTGGCCTCATCCAGTTGTCCCTGGCCGATTTTGACGGCTTTATCTTTGATTTCGATTAAAGGACGAGTGATTTTTTCCGCAAGTAGCACCCCGGTACCAATCGCGATCGCGCAAGCGACTAAACTAGAAAAAATGCTAATCCAAATCGAAACATCCGCGCGGTTCTCTGCCCTGGAAATTTCCCCGGCTAATCTCTGACGCTCTACTGCGATCCAGTCTTGGATTAAAGCGAGTAATTCTTGTTGTTTCTCCTCGAGTTCTCTCCCTTTGCTGCGAATTGCTTCGCCTGTGGCTCCGTTGCGATTGAGTTCGATGAGTTCTCTGGCGGTTTGGTAAAAAGCATCATGGGCTTGTTTGATGTCTTCATACCGCTGACGAGTTAACGGGTTAGATGGTATATTCAGTAAATATTCTAACCCGCGTTCCGATGAGGCTTTTGCCTCGGCTAAGGGGTCTTTGAGCGATGCTTGCGGTTCTGCTGGGAGGAGAGTGCGATCGCCACTGGCAGATCCCTCAGCGGGTTGCCAACCCCCTAACGCATCGCGCAATATTTCAGTCATCACCTGTAGGGAAGAAACTTTCATTTCTTCTAATACCAGCAGGGTGCCTGTTTTGGTGCGGGCAATGCGATCGAACTGGTGTTTGACCCGTCGTTCTTGTTGGATATTAATCGCCCCTGAAATGGCAAACAAACAGGCAACCGCTAAAAAAGCCGACAGAATTTGAGATTTTAATTTCATTGATTTGTCCCGTGATAGAAACCCCGATCTAAACCCCAGCTTATCTGATGGGTGAGGGCGCGATTCCGCAGAGGATAAACCCACTGTAGCAGAATCATGCCGTCGCCCAACCTCACTTTAGTCCCCGAACCGATTGGCTTCGGGGGAGGTTGCCCAATTTTGTGGCGACACACCGAGTTCCAAACAGAACCCACCCCTACAGAGGGAAAATTATGCCGCGCCATCTTGATGGCGGTACTCAAAAGCCATCTCAGGATCCAGCAACACTGGAAGACAACAAACCTGCTGGTAAAATAGCCCAGAACCCGAGAATCTGCGGCTAGGCAAGGGGGGTCTCGGTAAATCCCGATTTGTGCCATAACTGAGAGAATCGCCTCGCAATCGAACGGCAAACGAACTGAACCAGATAAGAGAGAATTTTCCCTCGTGTTTTCTATTATCCACCACTTTGGGCAGCAATAAAAGCGTTCAATCCATCCAAAGCTTGCTGTAACTGGATTAGAAGTTTCTCGGCATTTTCGCGATGATTTTTTTTGGCTCGCTCTTGTAAATTAGCCGCAACTTCTGGTATAATACGCACGGCAACGGTGGCAGATCCTCCTTTGAGTTGGTGCGCCTTGCGGGCGAGAGTGTCCCAGTCTTGCACTTCCAGGGCTTGGAATGCCTGGGCGAGATAGGTGGCGGCATCGTCGGCGAAGGCTTGTAGTAATTCTAATGCAAATTCCATATCGCCTCGGGCAATGTCATTGAGCCTTTCGCGATCGACGATAGAGGCGGGGAATTTAAAGTCGATGGCGGGTGTATTTTTTACCTCTGGGAGAGGTGGAGGAGAAGTTTTCGCCCCGGAATTCTGGTCATTGTAGTGCAACTGAGGGAGAAAAGCATCGAGGCGATCGCAAATTTCGTGCATCTGTACCACTAAACTTGTCGCATTTGCTAGCTGATTTTTTTTGGCAAGCTGTTCTAAAAACGCGGCAATTTCGGGGATAAAACGCACGCCGACGGTGCCCGCACCTCCTTTAAGTTGATGCGCTACTTTCGCCACAGTGGCGCAATCCTCAGAGGCAATTGCTTCTGTGGCTTGAGTTAGATAGGTTTTGGCATCTTCGGCAAATGCTTGTAACAGTTCCCGGGCAAATTCCTCATTTCCCTGGGAGATTTGTTGCAGGCGATCGCCATCGACAACGGTAGAGTTTTCCCCGGGAAGTAAAGCCAGTGGATCCGCGAGATTGGATGCGGATAAGGGGCAAGTTTCCCCCGGATGAATCCAGCGGCAAATTGTGTTGCTTAAGTCTTCCAAGGAAACCGGTTTGCTGAGGTAATCGTCCATGCCTGCTGCCAAACATTTTTCGCGATCGCCTTTCATCGCATAAGCGGTCAAACCAATCACAATTGCATGTGGGTTCGACCCTTCTGCCTCCCGAATGGCTTGGGTGGTTTGATAGCCATCTAAAATCGGCATTTGACAATCCATTAAAACAATATCGTACTGCCGCTCTTGCAATTTGTCCAGGGCTTCTTGCCCATTATTCGCACAATCCGCGATCGCCCCGAGGCGATCGAGTTGATTGAGAATCACTTTTTGATTGATCGGCGTATCTTCCACTAACAAAACATGCAGGGGATTCTGGAGTTGCTCCACAGGTTCTGCCGATTTTTCCGGGGCGAATTCTGCTGGCAACCGCTTCTGTGTTTCCTGCTCTTGACCTGCTAAAATAGGAGATTGACCGCCGAGTACCTGTAGCAAACATTCAAGCAGTCGGTATTCTTTCACTGGTTTGATTAAATACCCGGAAAAACCACTTTCGAGCAACGGCTTGGCTTTATTACTTTCATTCACCGAAGTCATCATAATTAACTTCGTTTCCCCTAACGCTGGTTCGCTGAGGATGAGTTCGCCAAGGGTTTCGCCGTCCATTTTGGGCATTTGCATATCCAGCAGAGCCACCGGATAAGGGTTGCCTGCTGCTGCGGCTTTTCGCAAGGTTTTGATGGCTCTCAATCCATCGGTAACTTCGGTAACATTCATCCCCCAGTTGCTCGCTTGCAGTCGGATTAATTGACGATTGGTGGGATTATCGTCTACCACTAACAGGTTTTGCGACTTGAGAATCGAGAGGGGAACAGAAGGGTGGGAAACGGCTACGGTTCCTTCGGATATTTGGGGAAGTAATCGGTCGGTAGTTTGGCTGAGTTTGGCGGGTTTAAATTGCGCGGTAAACCAAAAGGTAGAACCGATGCCAATTTCGCTTTCTACGCCGATTTTCCCTTGCATGAGCTGCACTAACTGCTGGCAAATGGCTAATCCCAATCCGGTGCCGCCATATTTGCGGGTGCTGGAAGAATCGATTTGGGAAAAGGATTGGAACAGTTTTTGCCGATCGCGTTTGGAAATCCCGATGCCGGTATCTTTGATGGCGAAGCAAAGCCGGATATCCGATGAGGAGGAACTGGTGGATTGCGGATGGGGTTTGACTTCGACGATGACTTCTCCGGCGTCGGTAAATTTAACTGCATTGCCCACTAAGTTGGCGAGCACTTGGCGCAAGCGGGATGCATCTCCTTGGAGCGATCGCGGCAGTTTTGGGTCGATGAATAAAACGATTTCTACTCCTTTTGGCGCGGCTTGCAAGGCGAATAAATCTACCACTTCTTCTAGGGTGCGGGTTAAGTTAAAATCATGGCAGTCCAGACGCATTTCTCCGGCTTCGAGTTTGGAGAAATCGAGAATATCGTTGATAATGGTCAGTAAGTTTTCGCCGCTGACTTTCAGGGTTTTGACAAAATCCAGTTGTTGAGAGGTGAGCGGCGTTTTCAAGAGCAATTCGGTCATGCCCAAAACGCCATTCATGGGGGTACGAATTTCGTGGCTCATGTTGGCCAGAAATTGGGATTTCAAGCGGGCGGCTTCTAGGGCGGCTTCCCGGGCTTGGACTAATTCATCGATCGCGGTACTGGCGATCGCGATTCCGCCCACGGTCAATTCGGGGGTGTACCAGGGGTGTATCGCCCAATTCAAATATACTTTACTCCCGTCATCCCGTTCCCACAGATCTTCGGCGCAGGAAATCGCTTCTCCTTGCAGGGCTTTTTGGTAGAGGGTTTTCCATCGCGGGGGGATATCGGGCAACAGGTCGTAATGACACAGCCCGATCGCGTCTTCGGCAAGGTGATAATCGCACTTCCAGCGATTGCTGTGCGCCAGGTAGCGCATCTCGCTGTCGAACACTGCCATTGCGACTGGGGCGTGAGTGACGATTTGCCGCAATTGCTGGCGTTCCCGTTCCAGGGCGGCTTCGTAGTGCTTGCGATCGCTGATATCGGTAGCCAAACCATCCATGCGAATCGGGGTTCCGCTTTTATCGTAAAGCACCCGGGCGCGATCGCGCAGCCAGCGCACTTCCCCATCGGGTCTCACGATCCGATATTCCAGGTCGGCGCTACCGGTGGCTAAAATTTCTTGCATCTTGGCCTCCACGCGGGGGCGATCGTCGGGATGGAGAATCTCCAACCACAAGTGAGAATTAGCAAAAAATTCACCTAAGCTGTGCCCGGAAATTTTCTCAGCCGCCGGATTCATATAAATCCGTTCGTAACTGGGCAGGGAAACGGACCACAATACATCGTCGATGGAACCGAGAATGCTGTCGAGTCGTTCGCTGGTTTCGCGCAATGCTCGCTCGAAGCGCACTTTATCGCTGATGTTACGAATGATAGCAATGGTTTGCTGATTTTGAAACGGCACGACCCGGGCTTCGTAATGTTCTTCCCCGTCGCTTTTGGGCAAGGAATATTCCATCGTCACGATGGAATTCGCCTGCTGCACTAGGGCGATCGCTTCGTCAAATTTGCGGTTCACCGGTTCGGGTAAAACCTCTTGAATTCTGTGCCCCAAAAACTCTTCTGGCGGGAGATGCAAGACTTCTTTGTCGGCTTTATAATCGAGAATGGTGCCATCAGAAGCCAGGCGAAAGAATAAGTCGGGAAATACGGCAAAAATGGCTTCCATTTCGGCGTTTTTTTGCTGCAGTTGGGCTTCGGCAGCTTTGCGATCGCTGATGTCTCGGCCAATGGCTTGAAATTCGATAATGTTACCCGTTCCGTCAAAAATCGCCCGATCGCTCCAATGGTAAATTCGCGCTTCTCCCTGGACGAGGGCTTGATGTTCGATGGTTCTCACTGGCTCTTCCGGCGTGAGCTTTAACAACGACTGGTGGTAGCGTTCTATCTTGTCCCGGTCTGCATCGCACACCATGCGGTTCATCGGTTGTCCGATGCAGGCTTCCCGGGACATGCCCACGAAACGACAGTAGGCTTGGTTGACAAACGTGAGAGTTCCGTCGGGTAAAAAGCGACAAATCAATTCGGTTTGATCTTCTACAATCGCCCGGTAGCGATTTTCGCTCTCGCGCAGGGATTGTTCGGCGAAAACGCGATCGGTGATATCATTCAGGGTGCCGGATGCTCCCACCACCGTGCCATCCGCCGCCATTTGCCGAATGCCGAAGACTTCCAACCAGCGGGTTTCTCCCCTTTTGGTCAAACATCGAATCTGGCAATGACACTCTTCTTGTTCCCCAGACATTAAGGCGGCAAATCGCTCGCCACTGGCGGCACGATCGTCGGGATGAATGAAGTTTAAAATCGGTTGTCCGAGGCTTTCGGCGATGGAATAGCCGATGATTTTCGTCCAAGCAGGATTGAGGAATGTCCAACATCCGCGATCGTCGGTTTGGAAAATTACTTCTTTGATGTTTTCTACCACCGAGCGATATTTTTCTTCGCTGTGGCGCAATGCGGTTTGTTCTTGCTGCAGGCGGTTGTTAATCCGCTCTAATTGTGCGGTGCGTTCTTCGACTAATTCTTCCAACCGTTCGCGATATTGACGCAATTGTTCGTCGGCAAGATAGCGATCGCGCTGTTCGATGCCCAGGGCGACTAAATCGGCAATGGATGCGGCAAATTGTCGCTCTTCTAATAACCACTGGCGATCGCTTTGCGTTCTTTCGCAACACACCAGCCCCACCACTTCCCCGCCTAAGCGAATCCCTGCATCCAGACGGGCTAAACTGGGGGGTTGACGGTTTCCACGCGAGGCAGTATCACCTAAGTTTAATTCCTCGGGCACTACAATTTCAAACGTCGGCAATTGAACCACTATCTCGCGGCGATTATTCAAAGCAAGGGTTCGCTGGGTAACTAATGCTTGAAAATAGTCTCCATAGTTGGCATAATTGAAGTTTTCTCCCCGTAAATACGCCTGGGTATGGCCATCGTAAATCGCCGCGCATTCCCAGTGCGATTTGTCCGCCACTGGCAACCAAATACTGACGCGATCGACCTCTAAGGTTTCTGCGGCTACGGCGGTAATCTGCTGACAGGTGGCTTTTAATGCCCCGGCTTTTAAGCGATCGCAAGTGGTGAGTTGAACTAAGGCGTCATTCTGTCGGCGCAGAATGGTTTCTTTGCGGCGCAGGGTTTCTTCGGCGGCGACGCGATCGGTGATGTCGAGCACTAATGAGATGGCTCCGATGGGGCGGTCATTGCGATCGCTTAAGGGGGTATTATACCACTCGCAGAGAATTTTTTTTCCGCTTTTGGTCACATTTTCTTTGACGATGCGATAGCCGCCGGAATTGGTCAAGCAAGCTGTGGCCATCCCCTGGCGTTTTTTGGTATTTTGGGGTCTTAAAAAGCTAAAATTTCGCCCGATCGCTTCGGCGCGAGAATAGCCAAAAATTGCCGAGGCTGCGGGGTTCCACCCGGTAATTTCTAACTGATGATTCCATTCGATAACGGCTAGGGCGGTTTGCCGAATTAATAGAGATTGTTTTTGGGCAAACTGCTTGAGTTGTTGTTCGATGGCGATGCGATCGCTAATATCTCGGGCAATGACAATTAACCCGATAACATTGCCTTCGGCGTCGCTGTAGGGACTTTTCGTACATAAAAAGGTATGGGTTTCTCCCTGAATCGGCATCACTTGTTCGACCACTTTGGTTTGCCCACTCGCCATCACATTGCTGTCGTCCCATCGAATGCCAAATGCTACATCTGAGGGCAACAAATCGGTGTCATCTTTGCCAAAAATATCCTCGGGAGAGCGACCGAATAGCAGGGCGCAACTGGAATTAACTAATAAATATCGCCCTTCTAAGTCTTTGACGAAAATCGGATCGCTGGTGCCTTCTACTACTGCATACCACAAGTTATAGCTGCTTTCTAGGGCGGTTTCTACTTGCTGGCGCTGCTCGATTTGCGTTTGTAATTCGCAAATGACCTGACTTAATTCGGCGGTTCTTTCGGCAAAGCTACGTTGCAATTGTGCGGAAGTTTGCTGCAATTGTTGCTGAATTGCCCCGCGCCCGATCGCGTGGCGCAATGCGTTGACCAGCGATCGGGCATCGATTTTTCCTTTCACTAAATAATCTTGGGCACCGACTTGAATCGCATCGGCGGCGAGTTGTTCGTCATCGATGCCGGTAAAAACCACAATTGGGGGCATCTGGGCACGGGCGATCGCTTCTTTTTTTCTCCCTTCTTCCCGAAAATTTAAAATCCGCTGCAAGCTGTGGAGTCCCTGACTGTCTGGCAAGGATAAGTCGAGCAGAATCACGTCAAATTGCTGTTGGTTTAAATGGGCGATCGCCCCCGTTAAGTTCTCCACATGGGTTAGCTCAACCTGAATGCTCTCGGTTTCGGAAAATATGTCTTTAATCAGTTCGGCTTCCCTGATGCGGTCTTCTACTAGTAAAATTTTTAAACCCGTGCTGTCGTTCATACCACTGACCACTCACTCGCTTAAGCTAACCGGGTAGAAACCGGGAGACAAAACACTTCTGATGAAAGCCTCCCTCTCGTTCCCCCTCTGACAAATACTAGCCCATTCTGCTTAATTTTTCGAGTTTTTTTACCCAATGTTACAAAACTTTTCAATCCTTCCGATTTGGGGCATCTTTTGGCCGCGTCCCGCCCCCTACAGAGGACTTTCACATTCCAGAATCCCTTACTCGGGCCTGAGTTTTCGCCATTCACCGAGGGTGGAGCCAATTTGGCCTCGGATCGGGAGAGGCGATCGCGCCCCATCGAAAAACTTCTGCATTGTCGTTGGTTATGATAGTCTGTAGTTGCTAACCGACCTTTCTAGATGCTGGATAAAGTGAAAATTTATAGCGCGAAAGTTTGTCCCTATGCCCAACGCAGTCGAATGGTACTGCTGACAAAAGGGATTGATTTTGAATTGGTGGAAATTGACTTAAATCATAAACCGTCTTGGTTTACCGAAATATCGCCCTATGGGAAAGTGCCGCTGCTGCAAAATGGCGAGGACATTCTGTGGGAATCTTCGATTATTAATGAATATTTAGAAGAATGCTTTCCCGCAAGACCCTTAATGCCCGCCCAACCCGGAGAACGGGCCTGGGCGCGCATTTGGATCGATTTTGCCAATACGAAATTAACCCCGGCGTTTTACAAATTGATTCTCGCCCAAGAGCGGCAAAAACAGCAAGAGTGGCGGGAAGAATTGCGGAATTATTTATTGTTTATCGAACGAGAAGCACTGCAAAAGCGATCGCAAAACGGTCCGTATTGGTTGGGAGAATCGGTGAGTTTAATCGACCTGACATTTTATCCCTGGTTCGAGCGCTGGTGCGTGGTGGAGCATTATCGCGGGATCGCGATTCCGGCGGAATGTGCCCGCTTGCAACAGTGGTGTGAGGCGATGCAGGATATCCCTGCGGTGCAGCAGACGCAACAGCCCCCGGAATTTCATATCGAACAATATGCCAAATACGCCAACAATACCGCCACGGGGATAACCGCCCGGGAGATGCGCCGCGATTGAATCGGCGATCGCGCTAGGGTTGTCGCCCCTTCCCACAAGGCGTCAAGTCTGGCAAAATAAAGTCTGGACAATTGTTGCCAATCAATTCAATGGACACGATTAAATACCTGCTCTCAGAAGACCAAATGCCCACCGCCTGGTATAATATCCAGGCCGATCTGCCCAAACCGGTGCCGCCGGTCCTCCATCCGGGAACCCACCAACCGATTACGCCGCAGGATCTTGAACCCCTGTTCCCTGCGGCGCTGATCGAACAAGAAGTCAGTCGCGATCGCGACATCGAAATTCCCGAGGAAGTGCAGCAGATCTATCGTCAATGGCGACCGACTCCCCTGTATCGCGCCAGACGCTTGGAACAAGTCCTGGATACGCCAGCCAAAATTTACTATAAATACGAAGGCGTCAGTCCCTCGGGCAGTCACAAACCCAATACCGCCGTTCCTCAAGCGTATTACAACAAAATGGCCGGGGTCAAGCGCCTGACCACCGAAACTGGTGCGGGACAGTGGGGGTCTTCCCTGGCGTTTGCCGGCAGCTTGTTCGGGCTGGAAGTGGAAGTGTATATGGTTAAGGTGAGCTACGAGCAAAAGCCTTACCGTCGGGCGCTGATGGAGTCCTACGGGGCGCGGGCGATCGCCAGTCCCAGTTCGCAAACGGAAGCCGGACGGCAGATTTTGCAAGCGAATCCGGACAGTACCGGCAGCTTGGGTATTGCGATCGGGGAAGCGGTAGAAGTGGCGGCGCAAGATGAGAACACAAAGTATGCCCTCGGCAGCGTCCTCAATCACGTCTTGCTGCATCAAACCGTTATCGGGTTGGAAACCCTGGCCCAGTTGGAAATGGCGGGGGATTATCCGGATATTATCGTCGGCTGTACCGGGGGCGGGAGCAACTTCGCCGGTATTGCGTTTCCTTTCATCGGTGCCCAATTGCGCGGCGATCGCCCGGTTCGCTGTATCGCCGTGGAACCCGCCGCCTGTCCCACTTTGACCAAAGGACAATATGCCTATGACTTCGGCGATACCGCCCATCTCACTCCCTTAGTGAAAATGCATACCCTGGGTAGCACTTTCGTCCCCCAAGGCTTTCACGCCGGCGGTCTGCGCTATCACGGTATGGCACCCCTGCTCAGTCACCTGCTGCAATTGGGTCACATCGAACCCACCGCCTATCCCCAACTCAGTTGTTTCGCCGCCGGTGTCACCTTCGCGCGCACGGAAGGGATTTTACCCGCCCCGGAAGCCAACCACGCCGTGAAAGGGGCGATCGATGCCGCATTGCACTGCAAACAAGCCGGTGAGAGCAAAACCATTCTGTTTAATTTGTGCGGTCACGGTCATTTCGACATGCAAGCCTATATCGACTATCAAGCCGGAAAACTGCGCGATTTGGAATATAGTTCTGAAGAAGTGGCAATGGCTCTGGCTGGTTTGCCTGTGGTACCCTAAGTAAGATAAATCGGAAAAAGTCCCTGGGCCAGAACTATACCAACCAAGCCCGCCTGCGCGGGCTTTTTGTGAGACAATTCGAGCGATTGAAATCTTGCCTATGCAGGCTATAGTCCGCGGAGGCGGACTATTTTTTTTTACATCTATTCCGGCGGAGAGAATGTCACCCTTTGCCTGTCTCGACTTTGAGGCCAAAATAGGTTAAAATCAACTCGGTTTTCCCCGTGTTGGCCACTTCGTGAGCTTCTCCGGGTTCCACTGCAATGCAACTGCCCGGTGTCAGGGGATATTCTCTCCCGTCAATGTGAATAGTTCCCGACCCTTGGGAGACAAAAAACACTTCGCACATATCGGCATGGGCGTGGCTGGATGCCACCTGTCCGGGGGCAAATTTGGCCTGGGAAAAATTGGTTAAATGGGGCAATTCTCCCGCGCGCAACATCACTTTTTTCTGAATTTCTCGATTGTGGGAAACTTCTTCCCACGGTAGGTCATTGAGAGCGGTTCGTTTCATGTTCTTTGGCAACAATAACGGTGAATCGATAAACTCTAATCGAGCGGGTCTCAATGATTCGTTTCATTGATGACCGGAGTGGGAGCCTCTCGCTACTTCCATTAATAGCAAGCTAGAGGCTCGCATCCCATTTATCATTTTACCACTAAAATCGATTGTATTTAGGGGAATAAATTTATCCGAAAGCATGGCGATTGTTTGGCTTCCCAACTGAAAAAAGGCGGAGCTTCGGTAGAACCGTTCCCAGCATGAGCTGGGAACGAGTCAACTTACTTAAAAAAAGGATTAGTCCGCATAGGCGGATTAAAGTTTTTGCCTCGGCACAATTTCAATCGCCTTTGATTAACCATCGAATTGGGCTTTTTTAACCGCTACGCCTTTGTACATATAACCCACGGTTTTGGGAACGTTGGGCGCATAAAAACGCTCTAGTTTGACCAGATGAAATTTGCTTTCCACTAAATTTTGGATGGGACGATTCAAATGACAGCCATCGCCGACCAGTTTTTGCAAGGGAGTCAAGCGATGCTGCCACACTTGCACGTTGGGTTCTTCGCTCAGTCCATGCTCGATAAAACAGAATTTTCCGCCCGGTTTGAGGACGCGATAGATTTCGTCCAGGGCATTTTCTACTTTGGCAATGCTGCACAAAGTCCAGGTACTCACGACGCTATCGAAGCTGCGATCGCCAATCGGCAATTTTTCCCCATTAATGACTTTGTTTTCCACCGGAATTGAGGCATTTTTTAGCCGCTTCTCGGCGATTTTTGTCATGCCAGGATTGGCATCAATTGCGGTCAGTTGGCGCACGGTTTGCGGATAATGGGCTAAGTTCAATCCGGTGCCAAAGCCAATTTCTAAGACCTCTCCGGATACTTCCGATAGCACCTCTTGGCGGTACTGTGCGAGGCGCGAGTCGGACATGGTACGATCCATAAACCGAGGCAGGATAACCTGTGAATAAAAACCCATTGGCACGTTCCTTGTGGTAAGAGGGCGATCGACGACACTGTTAGTTTAGCACAAAATGGGCTGGGGTGACATGCTGGGGGAAATGGGGAAGTGACGGGAAGATAGATAAAACCGAGAGAGGCACCTCGCCAGAGACGGCGATCGCCGGGGTTTCCCAGGGCATAGATTCTCCTCTATTTCGATAGTGTTACTGGAGATTTCGCCAACCTTTAAGATAAGTAAATATTTCTAGACATTTGGAAAATCGAAGTTATGTTGGAAGTAAAGCTGACTGAATGATAAAAATTAACGAACGATGATTAAGCCTTACCGAATTTTGAAAAGCGCCACTGCAGGGCTAGCTTACACCTACCTCGGGGTGCTGATTGTCTATTTAATTCTGCGCCTGCTTTTCTGGGATACCCTGTGGATTGTTGCCTTGGTTGGTAGCTTGATACCTTGGATTTTCTTTCCCTTATTTCTGTTGCCGATTGTCTCCCATTTTATCCTGAAAAAGCGCAGGCTTTTGATTGCTTCATCGATTATTTGTCTGTGGTTTGTGGGATGGTTGCACGCGAACTACTGGTCTCCCAATCCCAGCGCAATGGATGATTCGGCGACCCGAATTAAGATTTTATCGCTCAACTGCACCTGGTACAAGACTACGCCAGAAACCTTAGTCAACCTGGTGGAAAAAAACCAGCCGGATATTGTTTTTTTGCAAGAAGTGGTTGCCCCGCATGTGAACCGGGCCTTTCCGGAGTTAAAAGCCTCCTACCCCTATCAATTTTCTGCGCCGCGAATCGCGATTATCAGTCGATATCCGATTCTGTCGAAAGAGAAAATCCATCTGGCGGGTCACGAAGAATTCCAAAGCCGAAATATTATTCAATTACCGGGACAGGAGATTGTGGTTTATAACGTACAAACCATCGCTCCTTGGATTCGAGAGCGTCAAGTATTGCCGTTTTTGACCCTACCGAAGTTTGAATACGAACAGCGCACGGCAGAGATTAAAGATTTAGTCCAGCGGTTGGAAAGGGAAACTCTACCGGCGATCGCAGCGGGTGATTTTAACCTAACCGACCAAGCGCAAGATTATTTTATTCTCCAGAAACAGATGGAAGATTCTTTTAAAGAATCTGGATGGGGATTTGGGTTGACTTGGCCCTATGGTTGGCCGTTAAGTGACTTATTTAAAAAAGCCACTTTGGAAATGAAATATCCCCTGTTTAGAATCGACTATATTTGGCATTCGCCGCAGTTTGGGTCTCGCGCCAGCCAAGTTTTAGACCCGACTGGTTCGGAACATTTGCCGATGATGAGCGAACTGATTTTACGTCGAGACTCTTCAATACCGAGTTAGAGAATGAAACAAGCAAATGGAGAGGCGATCGCCATTGAGTGAGTGAAAGCAGCGATCGCGGTGATGGCGATCGCCACCGTTGCGAGAAAGCGATCGCCCGATTCGCGCTTTCAAATCACAGCTTGTCGATAAAATTATCACTGGTGCGATGAGATAGAGGTCACACAGGGGATTTCCCACATTGGATAGAATAGAGTAAAAGATTGAATTGGAGATTGACCTATGAACGCACCACGAACCATTTCCCCGCATCCCGCCACAGTTCGACCCACGGACATGGAAACCACCCTGCGCGAGATGTCCCGGGCGATCGCCCTGTACTTCGCCTGGAGATCCACCGGGTTGCTCGATCCCAGAGAACCCCCAACCGCCTCACCCCTGGTAGCGCCGGAAAAACCCCCGGAACCCCGGGATTCCGGCTAGAGTGGGGGGGAATTCCACCCAAATTGCGACCCTGTAGAGACACGCTTAGCGCGTCTCTACACAAGTATCATTTAAACTGCAACTTTTTTTGCAGTGAAGGCCAAGAGATTTGTCAGCAGGGAATTGAGGGGGGGGAGGGAGCTAAATTGTAAGCAAAAGGCTCAATAAGCTATCCTAAACAATAGAAAAATTAATCGAAGGAACTGAATTTCCATGACTGACCCCTCCAATATTTTTATCGCCGGTGCCTCCCGAGGTTTGGGACTAGAAATTGCCAAATGCCTGCGGGGGAAACAAATCCCTGTCAAGGCATTGCTGCGCTCTGCCGATGCTGCGCCCGGATTAGAAGCAATGGGAATCAAAGTAGTAATGGGGGATGCACTCGATCGCGCCCGGATGGAGCAAGTGATGCAAGAAGAGCCGCTGCAGGCGGTTATCAGTACCATTGGCGGTTTACCCAAAGAAGGGCAACGCGCCGATTATTTAGGGAATAAAAATCTGATTGATGCCGCCTCCCAAGTCGGGGTAAAAAAATTTATTCTGATTTCTTCGATTGGGAGTGGCAATAGTAAAAACGCCTTATCAGAGACCGCGTTAGAAACCCTAGGAGCGGTATTAGCCGAGAAAGAAAAAGCCGAATCGCACTTGATAAATAGCGGGTTAATTTATACGATTATTCGTCCCGGAGGACTCAAATCAGAACCGCCCACCGGCAATGGCGTGCTAACCGAAAATACCACGGTTTCTGGCATCATTCACCGAGCCGATGTAGCGCAATTAGTCTGTGCCTGTTTGGGATCGGATGCCGCAAATTGTAAAGTGCTGTCGGCGATCGACCGTGAGATGGCGTTTGGGGAAGCGCAGTTTGAGGAGTTCAAACTCAGTTAACTTTCACCCTTGGCGCGCTATTGTTGTGAGTGTTTGCCTGCGGATAGAGACCTTGCGCCCGGGGTTTCTATCCTTTACAGAAACAAAATCAAGGCTAGGGAGAGGGGTTGGGGGGGGAAGGAAAAACTGCCCCTCAGTTTTGCTATCATAGCGCGAAAGACATGATGGCGAGTCTCCATTTCTGGTTCAAGGGCTGGAGTCTGCGTAAATCTGCGGATTTGTAAAAAAATGTAACAAAGGTGCTTTAAAACCTGCGCGGTGGTTTATAACAACTCTAAAGGGGTGACTCCAAGTAAAGCCAGTTAAAATAAATCAGTTAATCAAAAAGTTAAGCTCAACAATTGCCGGGAAGTGGATTTTGGCATTTTGCCAAACCTGCCGGCTGGTGGGCTGAGTAAAAACACGGAAACTACATGGGTAAATTCATCTGGAGAAAAGGCTCGCTTGCCACGAAACTCACCCTCTCGGTCACCACGTTTGTCATTGTCGCAGTGGCAAGCGTCACCGGGCTATATCTTCGCACTCAGCAGCAGACCTTGCGCGAAGAACTCGAACAGCAGGCGGAGATATTGCTCGATTCTCTAGAGGTTGGCGTAGCCGATGCGATCGCCGATGAAGACAGACAGTTTCTCGAGCAATTGGTGGAACAACTGGGGACGCAAGAGATGGCGATCTCGGGGTGGGTGTACCA
This sequence comes from Phormidium sp. CCY1219, assembly GCF_035615515.1. Lineage (GTDB taxonomy): Bacteria > Cyanobacteriota > Cyanobacteriia > Cyanobacteriales > Laspinemataceae > CCY1219. The sequence continues at coordinate 21,889 of NZ_JAJENT010000724.1, read as the reverse complement.
ACCGGACGGAACTCTTCTCGCCGAAACCGATGACTTGAGCGGACAGGAGCCGCGATCGAAGCCGGATCCGTTCGTGCAGGCGGTGATGGAAAGCAACCAAGTCATCTACCAGTGGACCGATGAGCGACTATTAGCCGGCACAGCGGTAGCACAAGGGGATCGGGCGATCGCGGTAGTCACCCTGGCTTTATCCACTGCACCGCTACAGCAAAAAATGACCGAAGCGATCGGCCTGAGTGTGGCAGCAATCGTTGTATTAGGGTCACTCGGAACTGCGATCGCCATGTGGCTCGCCCGCTCGATTGCAGAACCGCTGCAAGAAATCGCCGCCGGCACCGAACAGATTGCCGAAGGAGACTTAACCCATCAAATCGAGATTCATCGCGATGACGAACTCGCCATGCTCGCTCGTGCATTTAATACCATGAGCGAGCGCCTGCGAGAACTGTTTGAAAGCATGGCAGAACGTGCCGCCCAACTCCACCAAAGCGAAGCCAAAAATGTCGCCTTACTGCTTGCAATTCCCGATTTAATGTTTGGATTTACCGAAGATGGAACCTTTGTGGATTACAAAGGCGGAAGAGGCGACACCATCATCAGACCCCAAGGAGAAGGGGAACTCTTGCGAAAAAATGTAGAGGAAGTCTTCCCCCCAGAAATTGCCGATTTGTATCTCAATTACGTCCAGCAAACCTTAGCCACGCGCGAAACCCAAGTATTTGAATACGAGTGGTTTATCAACGATCGCCGTCGCCATTTTGAAGCTCGGTTTGTGGTCTGTGGCGAGCAAGAAGTGCTGGCGATCGTGCGCGATATCACCGAAGGCAAACTGGCCCAATTTGAACTGCAAAAGGCGAAAGAAGCTGCCGAGTCTGCTAACTATTCTAAAAGCGTATTTCTCGCCAATATGAGCCACGAACTTCGCACCCCGCTCAATGCAATTATTGGCTATAGCGATTTGCTCGAAGAGGAAATGGAAGATTTAGGTTACGAGGATTTAATCCCCGACCTGAATAACATTCGGCAAGCGGGGAAAAATCTCCTCACCATCGTCAGCGATATCCTGGATATTTCCAAACTCGAAGCGGGCAAAATGACCCTTTCCCTGGAAAATTTCGATATCTACACCCTCATCCTGGAAATCCAGACCCTCGTTCAACCCCTCGTGGATAAAAATCACAATACCCTGGAATTAAAATGCGCCAGAAATCTAGGCAGCATGTACGGCGATCGCACCAAAATCAAGCAGGTTTTGTTAAACCTGCTCAGTAACGCCGCTAAGTTTACCAAAAACGGCGTCATCACTCTATCTAGTCAACGCATAACTAAGGAAAAATCCGGCGACACCCAACTGCCATCTCAGGAGAAAAAGCCGCGTGAATTTATCATTTTTCGGGTAAAAGATACCGGAATTGGCATGAGTGAAGAAGAGCTGCAGCATATTTTCAATGCCTTTACCCAAGCCGACGCCTCCACCACCCGCAAATATGGCGGAACTGGTTTGGGACTCGCGATCGGTCAGCGATTTTGCCGCATGATGAGCGGTAAAATTGTGGTAGAAAGTCAGCTTGATGTGGGTTCCACTTTTACCGTGGTTTTGCCCGCAGTGGTGAAAGAACCTAAACAAAATACCGCCGCAAAGAAAGGGTAATAAATAATGCACAACCAGCCATTAGCCATTCCCTGGCCAACCCCCGAAGAAACCCGGCATCAGCGTAGCTTTAGGTGAAAAATTAGGCAAGAAAACGGCGTGCTAAACGCCCTTAATTGGATAGCTCGGTGGCTGCTGAATGGCAATTTTTAGGTAGAGTCTGGTAACAGAAATTAAGAGATAAGGTGGGCATTACCCACCCTACAGTTTTGCGGTGAAAAAACGGACAAATTATTTTGCAGAATTGCTTATTTTAACTCTTCACTCACTAATCTTCTCAAAATTTCCGTCACTTCAGTGGCCATCCGGGCGTCAATTTCTACTGCTTCGCGATCGAAGTTTCCTAATGCTCTCGCCCCGCGCAATGTCATCGCCACTGACATCGGCATTCCTTTGTAGGAAAATTGGGTAAAGCAGGTGTAAGTCAGTTCGGTACGCTTGCGACTGTTGCTATACCCAAATCCCATTTTCGAGAGAATCACGGGAGATTGAAGATTTTCGGTAATTCCCAGTTTGGCGATCGCCACATCCAGGTAACGGGAAATATCTTTCCCCAACGCCACAATAAATGGCTTTAAATTCTCCCACTCAATGGAAAATTGCGCCTCATGGGGCAGATGAAAGTGCCATCCCACCATTGACATTAACCGCGTTAAATCGTAAGCCGTCACCAAGTTTTCCCCCGGTTGAGTTTCCCGCTTTTTCGTTTCCGGGGCGGCGCTCAATATTTCCCGGTTTCCCTGACAGACTTTCGGCGATGCAATCAACGGTTCCTCGCCATAAAGTCCCTGGAATTCCGCATGATGATTTCCGGTGACGTTCATCATCCACTCTTCTAAACCCTGATAGGTTTGGAAACACTTAAACATTGCCGCGATCGCATTAGAACTGCCGATTTTTTCCTCATAGGTGACCACATCCTCAAACAGTTGCCACAAACTGAAACTTTTCTCCTCGCCCCGCACTTCACTGCTTTGCACGTCGGTTTTCAACTGAGAAAGTAAGTTGAGAATCGGAATAATTTTAGTCGCACTCCAAAACTGCTCTTTATCTAGGGCATTTCTACCCAACCAGCGCGCTTTCAACGGTCCCCCCGCCGATCCACCCACGCAGACACAAGCTTGTTTGATATCGGGATGAAGAAAATGTAAAGCTTGCTCATCAATCTCGGGAACTTCTCCCACATTCGGATAGGTTTTCGCCCCGGCTAATGCTAAAGTCGGTCGTTGGGTTAAGCGATTGGGATAATCCGATACCGCAGTGTGGTAAGGGGAGGTTTTAATTCCTTTGTCGAGAAATGCCAATTTCTGCGCGTTGAAGCCAGACTCTTGTTCGAGGAAATCTTGATAAACTTGTTCTCGGTTTTGTGCCATTGTTAGCATGTAGGTTTCGGTTAATAGAGTAAAAAATTCACTAATGAATTCCGGAATGGATTCGAGAGGAAATTCAAAATTCATGGTCAATGCACCTAAACAGAAAAAATCTTTCACCCGCAGAGCAAGGAAACCCTGGCAATGTACCCCAGACATTAGCCCCGATCGCCCCTGCAAAATTGCGATCGCCGACCAGTTTTTGAACTGACCCTTAGAAATATCCGGGCGACTAGAAGTCGCGACTGGGCAAACAAAGTCCGCCTGCGCGGACTAATTTTAATGCCGATGTTTGCTAGCCGGATTCCGCATTCTATTTTGCTTTCGGCGATTTGCCAATAAGGCTCTCTGCGATTATAGCCGGATTTCATCCCCCCTGCTTCTTGAATTTATTTTTTCTTCCTATTCCCTTAAAATATTTGAAAATTCACCATACTCGGAGTCACTTCAACGTGAAACGATTATTATTTATTACCGAAAGATTCCCCCCAGATATTGGCGGCGTAGCCAGAAGTGCCGATCGCATCACAGAAGCGCTCTGTCAACTGGGATTAAACGTCGATGTTTTGGTGTGGACGCGCTATTTGCAAGCAGGCGAAGTTGCCTTTCCCCACCGAGAAAATACCCCGGATATAGAGTCGCGCCAAATTTACCGCGTCGGGCGATATCGTCATTGGGATATGACCCTCAACCACACCATGAATCTGTTAGATTGGATGCAAGAAAACCATCCTTATGATGCCGTTTGGGGGCACTATCTTTTTCCAGCGGGATTTCTCGCCACTTGGTTTGCCGAATTAAACCACTTACCCTCCACGGTTAGCGCCAGGGGAAACGATATCGATCGCGGCATTTTTCCCCCGGGAGATTTTGCCCGCCTACAGTGGACTTTAGAGCGCGCTAGTTTGATTACCACCGTCAGTGCAGATTTGCAGAAAAAAATTCAATGTTTGACCCGACGGGATGATATTATTTTGCTGAAAAATGCGGTGGATACGCAGATATTTTCGCCCCCAGAAGACAGGCAAAACAGTTTGGATATGCGCCCCGATCGCCACGCGCTTGGCATCGGCGAAGATGAAGTGATTTTGGGCTTTTCCGGAGAGTTGCGCGAAAAGAAAGGTCAGCGGTTTTTATTCAGTGCCTTGAGTACCGTGCGACAGGTTTATCCCGCTTGTTTGTTAATTATCGGCGAAGTGCGCGAATCGCAAAAACCTGCCCTCCAATTGTATGGGGCAACCCACCCAGAAGACAGCGATCGCGTCATCATTACCGGACATTTAACTGATGGCAATTCTGTGGCCCAATACCTACAGCTTTGTGACCTTTTTCTCCTCCCTTCATTGTGGGAAGGAATGCCCAATTCCCTCCTCGAAGCAATGGCTTGCCAGTGCTGCTGTATTGCTAGCGATGCAGGCGGAATTCCCGAGGCGATCGAACATGGCAAAAATGGCTTTATTCTCTCGCGATCGCACCTGCATCATTTAGGCGATGCGATTTTAGAATCCTTGAAATTGCCCCCAGAAAACCGCCGCAAAATCGGCCAAGCCGCTCGCGATCGCATTTTAGCCGAGTTTTCCCCCGCCCAAGAAAAAGCCCGCCTGCAACAGGTCATCCACCGCTTAAATTCCGATTAATTCCAACCGACAATTTTAATTGTAGGAAACGGATGGTATTCCCAAGCGGTGATAAGCGGCAATTAAGGCATCGCCTGCTTGTTGCCAGGTGTAATGGGTTTCAATTCTTTGGCGGGCATTGCGCGCCAACCGGGCGGCGAATTGCGGTTGAGAATGGTACTCGACGATCGCATCTTTCAGGGAACCCGCCGAACCCGGTTTAACGAGTAGAAAATGCTCGCGATCGCCGCCAATTTCGCGCACCACGGGCAGATTGGTAGCAATGGTGGGGGTTGCGGTTGCCATTCCTTCCAGCACTTTTAGGGGGCAGCATCCTTGAATTAAATTGCGATCGTTGGGAGTTAAAGGGGCGACAATCGCATCGGCTTGATGAATCTGCTGCACTAAATTCCCTTGGGACATGGGCGATAAAATTCGCAGATTTTCGCTCACCCCTAATTTATTGGCCAGCTTTTGCAATCGTTCAATTTGCTGCGATCGCGCCTGTCCGATTGCCGTCAGTTTTGCCGGAAACCGTTCGTTAACCTGAGCTAATGCTTCGATTGCAATATTGACACCTTGCCAAGCAGAAAGAGTGCCAAAATAGATTAAATGATACGGGAAATTTTCCTCTAAATTCACCGCCGATGCTTGTTGTGGAGTTGGGGTAAAGATGTCTAAATCCACGCCGTTGGGAATCACGCAAATTTTTGCCCGGGGAACCTGTCGCCCTTCCAGATAATCCCGGGTGACGCCACTGGGGGTAATAATTAAATCCGCTGCATCCAGGCAGATTTGTTCTTGGGCGTGTAATTTTTGCAAGAGTTCGCGATCGTCTGCCACGGCGGGATAGCGATACTTGAGTTCGATAGAAGGTAGCCCGTTAACTTCAAAGATGAGGCGATCGCAGCATTTTTCTTTCTGCAAAGCAATCGGAAATCCCTCATAAATCGACCGAATATGCACCACGTCAAACCGTTTGTTTTTAAACCAACTGCCCAACATCGTGCGGAAATACATCACGCGATCGATGAGGGTTTTTCCCACCGCCGGTAACGCGGTTTGCATCACATTCGGGTAACGTTCTTGTGGATCCATAGCTTCCCAATTGGGAGAAACCGTCACCAGTTCGACATTGCCAAATGCAGCCCCTAACGCTCTAACAAAAGCAGCAATATGAATGGCTGCCCCTTTCGGTGCGGGTACGATATCGAAAGAAATGTAGGCAATTTGCGGCTGGTTCATCGTTGCGATCGTCCCTCGATTTGTTTCGCCCATCAACAGAGTCGCCAATCTGAAAACTCTAGTTTATAATAGGATGGCTCGATGCGGGACAGTTTACAAAAATTGATGATGTTTTGTTAAGTTTTTCACAACAATGCAGACCCTTCACTTAGGAGAATTTGCTTAGATTATGTCCATCGACCCAGACAAGTTGCTCGAAACCTTAACCTATAAAGCCACAGCACCTTCCTCAGAGATTTGCCAGGATTTGCATGACATCTCCAAGCTCGATCGCGTCGTCGAGAACAAGCAAGCCTTTTGGAACCGAGTTCGCAATATTGGCTTTGTGGGGGTTTTTCTGTGGTTTTTTGTCGCGTTTTTATTTTCCGGAGCCTTCCTTGCTGTTTTTATGATATTGTGGTTGGTCTTTTTGGGGCTGGCGATCGTCGGCTTGATTCAAGGGCATAACTATCACAAAAAAAATATCCCCAACCATCGCTATAGATTGGCAGAGAATTTTATCGACCTGCTCGATCGCGATCGGGACAAAAGTCACCCCCTGAGCATTCGTCTGATTTTGAGTCAACCCCTAGACGACAGCAAGAAAATCAGCACCGACCCCCATCCCACCCGTCGCGGGTGGAAAGTGGAGAGTTTTGAAGATAATTGGCTCGTCTTGCAGGGAGCTTTTGTGGATGGAACGGAATTTTTTATAAGTTCCACGGAAAATTTTCAAAGAAAATCCGGCACCAAGCGATCGCGCAGTGGAAAAACCAAATTTAAAAGCAAAATCAAATACAAAGGGGAGCAAATGGAACTGAGCTTAAACTTCCCCAAAAAGCGCTATGGCGGCATCAAAATTTTACAATATGACGCCAAAGGAGCCGTGCAACTTCCCAAAAATGCGCGCGTCAAGCGGTTAAAAGTTGCGGACAACAAAATGCAGCTCACCGTGAAACTCAAACCCGCATCCGAGGAGAGTATTTATCAAACGGTGACGATGATGTTAATGAGTTTGTATCAGGTGCTTAATTTAGCCCAAAAGCTGACAAAAAAAACCACGGCATAATGCCAGGAGTAGATGAAAATGAAACGGATTGTGAAAAGGGTTTTATCGGTGTCCCTGATTTCCGTGACCTTGTGTTTAGCAAGCTGTGGAAATAATGGCAATGCCCCCTCGCAAACGGACAACATGGCCAGTCCTAGCGTCCCCAGCGCGCCGACCCCGGAGGTGCCCAACCCGGACACCACCTTGAACAAAATTAAATTTAAACTCGATGGCGAGACCGAAGCTTTTTCGTTTAAATTTAAACCGGATGGGGCGAAATTGGTGGATGCCAGGGATGCCGAAATGGCGCGGCTAACCGTGGATGAAACGCAAAAAATCAAGATTAAAAATCCGGCAGATGAAGCGATCGGGTATGTGGTCAGCGAAAAAGGATATTGGAAGATAAAGAATGCCGACCAAACCCAGGAATTGTACGTGTTGCGGCGGCAAACCGATGGGGATTACAAGTTAGAGACGGGAAGCGATCGCCAAATTTACCGCATTAAAAAACGCGACTATGGCTACGAGATAGAAACCCCAGACAAACAATCGCTTTATAAAGTGAAGCTGAAAAATGGCAAACTATCTTTGAGAAATGCCAACGAGGAAACGGTTCTCTATACCAAAGACGACTTTTTGCCCATTGCCTTAGCCAGTTTTGGCTTTGACGAACTCACCCGCGAACAACAAGCCGCTTTGGCTTATGCGGTTTATCTTTCCGGAGGTTAACCCCGATGAAAATTCAGCTCGTTATCACCAATGTTTCCACCCAAGAAACGGAAACATTCCTGAGAGAAACGCCGATAGCCCTGGGTCGCGACCCGAATGCCATGCCCGGGGAAATTAACGGCGAATCGGTATCGCAGGTGGTGTTAAATGATGGGTTAGTCTCCGAGTATCACGCTGTCATTGAGGAAAATAACGGCGAAGCGATTGTGGTGGATTGTAATAGCAGCACCGGGATTGAAATCAATCGAGTGCAATTGCCAAGCAGCACCTTGGTGGATGGCGATCGCCTGCAAATCGGGTCCTACACTATTCTCGTACAAATCGGCAGTGGAATCACCGGCGACAACCGGGAAGGATGCAATCTGAAAGTCGGTTTTTTATTCAAACATCCCTGCGGGCGTCTCGACCCCACCGGTTGTCCGTATTGCGAAGGGGGTCAGCGCGATCGCGAGGTGGATTACCACGAATATTCATATTACTCAGGGTACGGGCGTTACGATAACTGGGGCAGCTACTATTACACCCACCGCCATTCCTACTGGTACGATCGCCACAGCGATCGGGTGGATTTTACCGAAGCGGATAACGAAGCCTTTGAAACCGAAAACGACACCGATTTTGAAACCGATATGGGAGCGAGTTAAAATAGAGAATTGAGAAGAGATAATTGAGAATTTTTCTCGTTCCCAGGTTGGGCCTGGGAACGAGTCAAAAAACAGCCCGCCTCGGCGGGCTAGGTTTGTATTTAGCCCTACCCTTGTTGGGTGCGGGGCTTTTTGAAAAAAACCGGGGGGTTCAAAGAGGGGATTGGCGAATCAAGGGGGATCACCACTTCAAAAACGCCGCATCTGGACCAATTTCGCGACGGATTTTGCCATCTTTTTCAAACCAGTCAATCACCTGCTGTGCCGTAAGTTCCTCCATCGGCACCGACAGATCTTGAGAGATATGCTTGAGCAGCTTTAAAGAAGAAATTGTCAATCGGGTTAGAAACTTTTCGTGGGAAGCGAGCAGCGCGCCATCAACAGCATAAGACTCTTCTGGGGTTAAAAACTGAGCGGAGGGTTGTTGAGGTTCCATGATTAAGGGGGGTGGAATTAGACAGCATGAATTGATGTCGCGAGGGGCGACAATATGAAATAATAGAATTTTGACTGTGGATTTTAAAATTAAAATCGGCAGTTATTTGTCGCGTGGCTGAGGAGTAATCAGATAGCCACACCGATGTTCCCCATCAATCATCCAGTAGGTGCGTTCCACCGTACAATCCGGGAGAATTGCGCCAAACATGTCCAACTCGTGACCGCAGACACTAGGGAAAGACTCAGCCACAGTAGAGATAGCGCAGTTGTGTTCGGTGAACATAAAGCGCTCGGCGATCGCATCCGGGGAGGATTCGACCGGATAATATTCTGCCATGTAGCCTTCTGCCTTGCGCAGTTCCACCAAAGCGGCGATCCGTTCTGCCAGAGAGCGATTGCCCAGGGCATTGCGATATTCCAGGGCCTTGCGTTCCCATTGTTTTCGCAAAATGGTGCTGACTTGATCTTGGCCCACAGTTTCCGCCAGGGTATCGAGCAGAGAGACGGCAAAATCATCGTAGCCACTGGGGAAGCGATCGCGACCCTTCGGGGTGAGTTCGTACTGATGCTGGGGGCGGCCCATGCCCACCTGCACCGTTTGATGCGCGATTAGCTTTTCCGCCTCCAAATCCTTTAAATGGCGGCGGATGGCTTGGGGGGTGATCGCCAAGACCTCAGCTAATTCCTGAGCTGTAGCCTGACCCTGCTTGAGTAAGTATTGCAGGATGTCCTCTTTTGTGGAAGGTTGGTGAGTAGTGGTCATCATCTTCCTCGGGGTTAAACGCCAAAACACTAAAAAAAATCAAATTTGGACTTTGACAACACGGATGTTGCTAAAATACCCTACAATGGAATTAAGCAACACTCGTGTTGTTTTAACCCTATTATATATAGACGGCGATCGCGAATGCCCATTTTCCGACAAAATCGGAAAGCGCGACGGTTGCCAGGACAAGCGGAAAGCCCCGCTTGCGCCGCCTGGAGCCTTCGTCCCCAGGCATCCGATCCCCAAGAAGTTAGCTGCTTAATATCAAATCGCATAATGAGTGCAGAAGAGAACCCCAAACAAGCCACAGACAAGAACCTAGAAGCCATGCGGCGCTTTTCGGAACAGTACGCGAAGCGCACGGGAACGTATTTCTGTGCCGATCTTGGCGTAACCTCTGTGGTGATCGAAGGACTCGCCAAGCACAAGGAAGAATTAGGTGCCCCCTTATGTCCTTGTCGCCACTACGAAGATAAAGAAGCCGAAGTCAAAGCAGCATACTGGAACTGCCCATGCATTCCCATGCGAGAGCGCAAAGAATGCCACTGCATGTTGTTTCTGACGCCAGACAACGACTTTGCCGGAGACCAACAAGAGATTGACTTCGAGCAAATTCGAGCGACCACGAATGAATACTGAAGAGAACCAAGCACAAAACGGCTAAAAGTCAACCCGTAGAAATACTTATTTTTTTTAAATCGGTTGACTGAATTGAGAACACCCGCCGCCGAAAAACCTGAAAAGAGAGAGAACACAATCACGCGAACTATGACTTCTACAGCAAAAACCTTAGTCAATCAACCCTACAAATACGGTTTCGTCACCGACGTCGAATCCGAGAGCATCCCTGCCGGTCTGAGCGAAGAGGTCGTGCGCTCCATCTGGGCTTTAAAAGAAGAGCCAGAATTCATGCTAGAATTTCGCCTCAAAGCCTATCGGCAGTGGGAAAAAATGCAGGAGCCGACCTGGCCCCACGTCCACTATCCGCCGATTAACTACCAAGATATCGTGTATTATTCGGCACCGAAGAAAAAGCCAAAACTGAATAGCATCGACGAGGTAGATCCTGCCATTCTCGAGACCTTCGAGAAACTAGGGATTCCCCTGTCCGAACAAAAGCGCCTGAGCAACGTAGCGGTTGACGCCGTATTCGATAGCGTCTCGATCGCCACCACCTTTAGAGAAAAACTCGCCGAAGCCGGGGTCATCTTCTGCTCCATCTCCGAAGCGGTACACGAATACCCCGAACTGGTGAAAAAATATCTTGGCAGCGTAGTGCCCGTGGGGGATAACTACTTCGCCGCCCTCAACTCCGCCGTATTTAGCGATGGCTCCTTCGTCTACATTCCCAAAGGAGTCACCTGCCCGATGGAACTGTCCACCTACTTCCGGATCAACAACGGCGAGTCGGGTCAGTTCGAGCGCACCTTAATTATCGCCGAAGAAAAGAGTTCCGTGTCCTACCTGGAAGGCTGCACCGCCCCCATGTTCGACACCAACCAACTGCACGCCGCCGTAGTGGAACTGGTGGCACTCGATGACGCCGACATCAAATATTCCACGGTGCAAAACTGGTACGCCGGGGATGAAAATGGTAAAGGTGGCATTTACAACTTCGTCACCAAGCGCGGATTGTGCAAAGGGAAAAACTCGAAAATTTCCTGGACCCAAGTAGAAACCGGTTCGGCAATTACCTGGAAATATCCCAGTTGCGTATTAGTCGGCGATAACTCCGTGGGAGAATTCTACTCCGTGGCGCTGACGAACAACAAACAACAAGCCGATACCGGCACCAAAATGATCCATATCGGCAAAAATACCCGCAGCACGATTATTTCCAAAGGAATTTCTGCCGGCAACTCCGCCAATAGCTATCGCGGGTTGGTGAAAATGGGACCGAAAGCCAAAGGCGCGCGCAACTATTCCCAGTGTGACTCGATGCTGATTGGCGATAACGCCGAGGCGAATACGTTCCCCTACATCCAGGTGGAAAACGAAACCGCCAAGGTCGAACATGAAGCATCCACCTCCAAGATTGGAGAAGATCAACTGTTTTACTTCGCCCAGCGCGGCGTCTCGGCGGAAGATGCAGTGTCGATGATGATTAGCGGATTCTGCAAGGATGTGTTTAACCAGCTACCGATGGAATTCGCCGTGGAAGCCGATCGCCTATTGAGCCTGAAATTAGAAGGCAGCGTGGGTTAAAACCACTTCCTGTTTTGCCCGGTTTCCCGCATCGGGGGAACCGGGCAACCAAACCGATCGCCATAGCACAATTGTCAAATCATCGAGGAGATAATGATTAACGAAAACAGCGAAGTGATTCTGTCCGTTCGCGATTTAACGGCGAATGTGGATGGCAATCAAATTATTAACGGTTTTAATTTAGAAATTAAAGCCGGAGAAATTCATGCCATCATGGGACCGAATGGTTCCGGTAAGAGTACCTTTTCTAAAGTATTGTCCGGTCATCCAGCCTATGAAGTAACTGGCGGCGAGGTAATTTTTAAAGGAAAAAATCTGCTGGAATTGGAACCGGAAGAGCGCGCCCGGGAAGGAGTGTTTTTGGCATTTCAATATCCCCTAGAAATTCCGGGGGTCAGCAATCTGGATTTCTTGCGCGTGGCGTATAATGCCCACCGCAAGCATGAAGGGTTGGAAGAACTCGATTCGTTTGATTTTGACGAGTTAATCCAAGAAAAGCTCGAAATTGTCAAGATGTCGCCGACATTTTTGAGCCGCAGTTTGAACGAAGGATTTTCTGGCGGCGAGAAAAAGCGCAATGAAATTTTACAAATGGCGCTGTTAGAGCCGAAGCTGGCCATCTTGGACGAAACGGATTCCGGATTGGATATCGACGCGCTCAAGATTGTGGCCAATGGAGTGAATCAGTTAGCCTCGGCAGAGAATGCGATGCTGGTGATTACTCACTATCAGCGGTTGTTGAATTATATCGTGCCGGATTACGTCCACGTGATGGAAGGCGGTCGCATTCTCACCAGTGGCACGAAAGAACTGGCGCTGGAATTGGAAGAGCGCGGGTATGACTGGGTGCTAGAAGCCGATCGGGCTAAGGTAGGTGTGTAATGACCGCTGAGGTTTCGAGTAAGCCAAAGGTGTCTTATCTGGACAATCTGCTGCGTCAGGCGTTTAACGGTGCGGCGCGGGTGATTCCGCAAGACTGGGGCATCGCGGCACCGACGGCGGCATGGTTGCAGCAGGTGCGCGATAATGCGGGAACCTGGGTGCGCGAGTTAGCGATGCCCACGAAAAAGGATGAGGAATGGCGGTTTACGGATATTTCGCCTTTATTGGCGGTGGATTTCGAGACTGCGCCGACGGTAGAGTTGCCGAAAGCAGCGATCGCGCCATTTGAATTACCGGAAGTGGCAGACAGCCGCTTGGTCTTCGTCAATGGCGTGTATGCCCCGCACCTGTCCGAGGTGTCCGGATTGCCGGATAGCGTGTTTGTGGGCAATCTGGGACAATTGACCCAGGGGCAACGCGATCGCCTACCGGAATATTTGGCCCAAGTAGAGGGAGGCAAAGAAATCTTTACCGCCCTCAATACCGCCGGGTTAACCGATGCGGCGGTGGTCTGGGTGGCCAAAAATGCGATCGTGGACACCCCGATTCACCTGCTCTTCGTCAGTGTCAAAGGCGAGAAAGCCGCCCTGGTGCAGCCTCGCACCTTGGTGGTGGCCGAAGGGGGCAGCGATTGTACCCTGATTGAAGAGTATCTGGTTGCCGGGGAAGAGTGGTGTCACGCCCAGGGGAAACAACCCTATTTTACCAATGCGGTGACGGAATTCTGGCTGGCAGACAATGCCCGGGTGAATCACGCGCGAATACAGCGTGAGGCGAGCGACTCCTTCCATATCGGCAAAACCGCGATCGCCCAAGGGCGAGACAGCCAATATACCTGCACGGCAGTCTCCACCGGCGCGAAGCTCTCGCGGCACAATCTGGAAATGTTCCAAAAAGGCGAAGGCACTTATACCACCCTCAATGGCTTGACCTGCGCCGAAGGGGAACAAGTGGCCGATACTCACAGCGCCCTCGCCCTCAACTACCCCCACGGGAACAGCACCCAACTGCACAAGTGCATTATCGGCGATCGCGCCCATACCATCTTTAACGGCAAAATCTTCGTTCCCAAACCCGCGCAAATGACTGACGCCAGTCAGCTCAACCGCAACTTGTTGCTCTCCCCCAAAGCGCGCGTCAACACCAAACCGCAACTAGAAATCACCGCCGATAACGTCAAGTGCGCCCACGGTGCCACTGTCAGCCAACTAGAAGATGACGAACTCTTCTACCTGCAAAGTCGCGGTTTAGATGCGACCACCAGTCGCAATTTGCTCATCGATGGGTTTGCCGGAGAAATTATCGACCATTTGCCGATAAAATCCTTGAAAACCCATCTGTCTCGCTGTATTGCTTGCCGCGCATAGGGAGAATTTTCCCCGGGTAACAGGGCAAGTCTGAGTTCAACTTTCCCTGACATTTGACCCACCCCCCCATCCCCCCGAAAGAATCAATTTCCGGAGAAACTTCCCGACTCGGAAGTCTCTCCCGGGGGGAAATTCCATTCCCGAGGGCTTCCTGCTTTTTCCCCGTAAATTCATTCTTGAGGCTGATAGCGCAACTTGGTTAAAACCCCCTAAACCTGAAAAAAACTACACTAACTCCTTATAATTTCTTCAGTCCTCCTCAAGAGGAATTGAGCGCTTAGCCTTCCGGGTTTTAACCCAGGGATGAGGAGTTTAACCCTCGATTCAATTCACCCTTTATTGTTTATCGTTCCTTCTTGAATCCCATGATAGCCACAACCGAAAAAACCTTAGCCGACCGAGTGCGCGACGACTTTCCGATTTTAAAGCAAGACATCAACGAGCAACCGTTGGTGTACTTGGATAATGCCGCCACCTCGCAAAAACCCGTGCAGGTTCTCGACACCCTGCGCCGCTATTATCATCTCGACAATGCCAACGTTCACCGAGGCGTCCATACCCTCAGTTCTCGCGCCACCGATGCCTATGAAGGGGCGAGAGAAAAAATTGCCTTCTTTGTGAATGCCGCCTCAGAAAAAGAAATTATCTACACCCGCAATGCCAGCGAAGGAATTAATTTGGTGGCCAATACTTGGGGGGCGAGCAATATCCGCGAGGGGGATGAAATTATCCTCACGGTGATGGAACACCACAGCAATTTAGTGCCCTGGCAAATTCTGGCGCAAAAAACCGGGGCAGTGTTGAAGTTTGTCGAACTGACGGAAACCGAAGAGTTCGACATGGAGCAATATAAATCCCTGCTCTCGGAGAAGACAAAATTGGTTGGGGCGGTTCATGTTTCTAATACCTTGGGCTGCATTAATCCGGTGAAAGAAATTGCCGCTTTAGCCCACGAATGGGGGGCGAAGGTGTTGATTGATGCCTGTCAAAGTACGCCTCACATGAAAATCGACGTGCAAGACCTGGATTGCGATTGGTTGGTGGCGTCGGGTCACAAAATGTGCGCCCCTACCGGGATCGGGTTTTTGTATGGGAAGTTGGATTTGCTGCGATCGATGCCGCCGTTTTTGGGCGGTGGCGAGATGATTGCCGATGTGTTTTTAGACCATTCTACCTACGCCGACGTGCCCCATCGCTTTGAAGCGGGAACGCCGGCGATCGGGGAAGCGGTTGCCCTGGGGGCGGCGATCGACTATATCAGCAGTATCGGCATGGAGCAAATCGAAGCTTACGAACAATATCTCACTAAGTATCTATTCGAGCGGTTAAACCAAATTTCGGAAGTGCGAGTGTACGGACCGCAACCGAAGCCCGATGGTTCTGGGAGAGCGGCGTTAGCCTCCTTTACCTGCGGTAGCGTTCACCCCCACGACCTTTCGACTATTTTAGACCGCGCCGGGGTCGCTATCCGCGCCGGACACCACTGCACTCAACCCCTACACCGCGCGATCGGGGCACAGTCCACTGCCCGGGTGAGTGTATATTTCTACAACACTCGCGAAGAAATCGACGTGTTTATCGCAGCGCTGAAAGAGGCGATCGAGTTTTTCAGCGGCATATTTAGTTAATTCAAATGGCTGGGCTTCCGCCCAGCCATCAGGCGAAGCACAAGGGCGTCAACAAGTCCCGGCGCGATCGCATTTTGTGACGCAGTGAGGCAACCCGCAGATGATAGCAACCAATCGGATTCCCGGAGAACAAAAAACTGTCCTCAAACCGATTAGCTGGCAAACCTTTACCGCTTTGCTACAAGAAACTGGTGAGGATCGCGGTTCTCGATGGGCTTATGATGGAGAACAACTCGAAATTATGACGCCTCTTTTAGAACACGAAAGCTATAAGAGCAATCTGGGAAATTTTGTCCTTGCCTTAGCGGAAGAATTAAACCGGGAACTCAAAAGTGCAGGGTCGATGACTCTGAAGCAAGAAGCGTTAGAAAAAGGCATCGAACCGGATAATTGCTATTATATCCAAAGCGAACCTGTGGTTAGAGGCAAGCAAAAACTCAATTTAGAAACCGATCCGCCACCGGATTTAGCGATTGAAGTGGATCTGACCCACAGTTCTATCAATAAGTTGGGCATTTACGCGGCGCTGCAAGTTCCGGAACTGTGGCGATATAACCGAGGGGTTTTGACGTTTTATCAGCTTGTCGAGGGAGAATATGTAGAGCGGGAATTGAGCGTTGCCTTTCCGGTGGTCTCGGTGCGCGATTTGGCGCGGTTTGTCGAGGAAAGTCAAACCAGCGGCGAAATTGCTGCGCTCAAAGCGTTTCGCAGTTGGGTGCGGGAGAAACTCCACGAAAGGGGCAGTTCTTAACCCCAGGGTTTGTCTGTTGATTGGCGATCGTCCGGGTTTGCCTCGCCCCCCCCTCTTGTAGAGACGCGATTCATCGCATCTGCTTCGGGGACTGGTGGGTACCCAACTCTAACACCAAAATCGAAAAATGGTAGAAGTTTTGGCCGGATAAAATTCCGGGTTGTAAAAAAAATATTAATTTTTCGCCTTTTTTATCAAAAATCCAATACAATTAGACAAATTAAAATGGAAATTTAGCCACCGCGAAGCGAAAGGGGTTTGTTTGGGGGGCAACGTTCTGCGGGTGGCTTTTTTATGGTACTGGAAAACCCTGCTTATGCTGTTCCAACTTCCTCGCCTTAGTGTTTTAGTGACGGCAACGATCCTGTTCTCTCTCCCCGGCGCACAGGGGTGGGGTATGCCGCCATCGGGAGATGCTTTGAGTGACAATGCCGATCGCCCATCGGCGCAGGTGCCGCGAGAGGTGTTAGAATTTGATGCGGGGATGCTGTTTCAACAGGGTCGATCGCAGTTATCCCAGGGCAAGTATGAAGACGCCTTGCAAACCTTCGAGAACTATCTGGAAGTGGTGCAAAAGTTGGGCGATCGCGAAGCAGAAGGAATTGCCCGGTATTATATCGGGTGGGCGCGGGCAAATCTCAGCGAATATCAAGCGGCATTAAGCGTGACCGAGCAAGCATTAGCCATTTTTCAAGACTTGGGGGAGGAAGGTTGGCAAGGAAACAGTTTTAACTTAATTGCTTCTATTTATGAGAGTATCGGGCAGTATGAAAATGCCTTAGAGTTTTACGATCGCTCGTTGGCTATTTATCAACAAATCGGCGATCCGTTAGGGGAAGCGACCAGTCTCAATAACATCGGTCTCCTTTACCGAGGGTTGGGACAACTGGAAAAAGCCCTGGATTTCTACCGCCGCTCTCTGGCGATTTTAGAAGCGATAGACGAACCGCGATCGCAAGCGGTTAGCCTGAATAATATCGGCTACCTTTATTCCGAACTGGGAGACTACGAAAAAGCCTTGGAGCTTTACGAGAAATCCTTGGCGATCGACAGGGAATTGGGGTATAAACCCGGACAAGCGAATGTGTTAAGCAACATGGCGTCAGCATACCACAGTTTGGGGGAATACGACAAAGCGCTGCAGTTGTACGAAGACTCGTTAACCCTGGAAAAAGAGATGGAAAATTTGGCAGGGTTTAGCCCGACCCTGCACGGGATGGGAAATGTTTATCTCGATCGCGGCAACTACGAAAAAGCGTTAGAGTATTACGAAGAAGCCTTAGAAATCGAAACCGAACTCGGCGATCGCATTTGGCAAGCGTGGAGCCTCGATCGGATTGGGTTGGCGCTGCTGCGGGCCGGGGACTTCGCCGCTGCAAGTGAGAAACTGTGGCGGGCGATCGCCGTCTGGGAATCCCTGCGCCCCTCGCTGACTGACGATAACAAAGTATCTCTGTTTGAGAAACAAGCGGATACCTATCTCTATCTGCTCGAATCGCTGATTGCCCAAAATCGAGCCGAAGACGCCTTAGAAATCGCCGAACGCAGTCGGGCGCGGGCATTTGTGGAACTGATCGCCTCGCGGATTGCGGAAGACTCTAAAGCGGCGATCGCCGCCGAACCGCCCACCGTGGAACAAATCAAAGCCATTGCCCAAGCGCAAAAGGCCACCTTAGTCACCTATGCCCTGGGATTGTCCGAGTTGTATATTTGGGTGATTCAGCCCCAGGGAACGGTATCGTTTCGCTCCGTGGATCTCGCCGAACTGGATCTGTCCATCGAAGATTCTGCCGAGCGATCGCGCGTTGCGGCGGCAACCGGAATCAGTCGCGGCACCGAATGGCCCACCCGCGCGGTGACTTCCGCAGTACGCGGCACTCGCGACGCCATGCAACTGAACGCGGAACGTCTGGTTTCTCCGGCACAGTTGGAAACCGAACCCACCCGGCGACTGATTCCGAGACTATATAAAAGTTACCAGCTCCTCATCGAACCGATCGCCGATTTGCTGCCTGAAAATCCCAGCGATCGGGTTATCTTCATCCCGCAAGGGGCGCTGTTTTTAATTCCCTTCCCCGCCTTGCAAGACAAACAAGGTACCTATTTAATCGAAAACCATACCATTCTCACCGCCCCTTCCATTCAGGTACTCGACCTCACCCGTCAGCAACGGCAACAAAATTCCCCGCAGACCTCACCCACCACTGGAGAGGATACGTTAGTGGTGGGCAATCCCACCATGCCCAGCATTCCCCTAGAGTTAGGGGAAGCGCCAGTCCCCTTAGAACCGTTACCCGGTGCGGAAGCAGAAGCGATCGCCATTGCCCAGCTATTGGCAACCGAAGCCATCATCGGCGATGCCGCCACCGAAGCAGCAATTGTGAGAAAAATGCCCCACGCAAGTATCATCCATCTAGCCACCCACGGCTTACTCGACGAACTCGAACACCTGGGATTTGGCATTCCCGGGGCGATCGCCTTAGCCTCCCTCGGCGAAACCCCAGACGGAACCCCCGCCACCGAAGATGGGTTTCTCACGTCCGGGGAAATCCTGGATTTAAACCTGAAGGCTTCTCTCGTCGTGCTGAGTGCCTGCAACACCGGCAGAGGCAACATTACCGGGGATGGCGTTATCGGGTTGTCTCGTGCTTTTATTTCTGCCGGCGTGCCCAGTGTGGTGGTGTCTCTCTGGGCCGTCCCCGACGCACCCACCGCCGAGTTAATGACCGAATTTTATCGGCAAATGCGGGACCGACCCGATAAGGCGATCGCCTTGCGAGAAGCGATGCTCTACACAATGGCACAATATCCCCATCCGCGAGATTGGGCGGGGTTTACCTTGATTGGAGAAGCGGAATAATTGACAGATAACATCGCCGATTGTTTCAATTTGCTTGCACCCAAAAAGTTGCCCCCCGGCGCAACTTCAATGTTTGAGGCGATAGCCGAGTCCATACACCGTTTCGATCGCCAGGGGGCAGTTATTGTCCGCTAGCTTGCGGCGCAACAGTCGGATCTGTGCCGCCACCACATTGCT
Organism: Phormidium sp. CCY1219; assembly: GCF_035615515.1. Lineage (GTDB taxonomy): Bacteria > Cyanobacteriota > Cyanobacteriia > Cyanobacteriales > Laspinemataceae > CCY1219. The sequence continues at coordinate 2,533 of NZ_JAJENT010000724.1, read as the reverse complement.
TCCCGGTTCTGTGCCCCATTCCCATAACTGGGCTAAAATTTGGTCGCGATTGACAATTTGATTCGGGTGTCTCATAAAATATTCGAGTAACTGAAATTCTTTATTGGTTAAAGCGATCGGCACCGATTCACTGGGGGTTTTTTGGTGATAAAGAGTGCGACTGCCATAATCTAAGGTCAGATTGTCTAACTGTAGTTGCTGGGGTTGGATTTGAGGCGATCGCCGCTGCAGCGCCCGCAACCGCGCCAACAATTCCGCCATTCCAAATGGCTTCACTAAATAATCATCCGCACCAGCATCTAACCCCGCCACTTTATCGGCTTCTGTATCTTTTGCGGTGAGCATCAACACCGGTAATGAGTTTTTCCGGTCTCGCAGTCGCTTGCACAATTCCAGTCCCGATAAACCGGGCAGTAACCAATCGAAAATGGCCAAGGTATATTCCGTCCACTGACTTTCTAAATACCCCCAGGCATCGGTACCATTTTGCACCCAGTCCACAATATAAGCCTCGTGGGTCAGGGTGCGCTTAATTGCCGCCCCTAAATCCGGCTCATCTTCCACTAACAAAACTCTCATACTAATTTTTCCTGACTTAATCTCCGGCGAATGCCCTTAGCTCAATTAATCAGTCAAGGGCAGTAAGCAATGGATAGAGCAGTTTTCATGTAAGTAAGGTGTTGAATGGTTTCTAAATTTCCGCCCATGACAGATGTGGGCGGCGTGCTTTCCCTACATGAAAAATGCGCTCTTGGCGAGATAATTATAAACGAAATCGAGATGAGCGGAGACAGAAAAAGCTGGATCGAAACATTGCAGTACAGGAATCGGTAGTATTTCCTCCAGGAAACCCACCGATTCCATCAATGGGATTTAAAAGCATCCCCAACCCGATTGGCGCTCTGGCTTAAAACAACAGTCGCAGACCGCCAACCACTGCGAAATTATCCACGTCTTCTCCTTCTTCTCGTGCAAAGTCGGCAGTTTCGCCAAACTTGCGGCTCCAAGAAATTCCCGCATAGGGTGCAAATTCACGGGTAATTTCATACCGCATTCGCAGTCCTAAATCGATATCATTCAGACCGGAACCTACACCGAAATCCGCGACTTTCTGGGCAGAAACATTGACTTCAAATTCCGGCTGCAATATCAATCTTTGGGTGAGCAGCAGTTTATATTCGGCAGAAAATCGCGCCGAAACATCGCCATTTTCACTGACAAATAGCGCCGCATCAACCTCGAACATGTAAGGGGTTAAGCCTTGAACGCCAATCACCGCAAAGCCACGACCGCGATCGCCTTCCGAACCATAAAGTCTATCGTACCGCAGACCGGCCTGCACATCCCAGAAAGGGGCAACGAGCTGACCGTAAAGAAGCTGAACTTCAGCTTCACCGCCCGTGTCTTCCACGAGAGCCACCTCACCTTCAGTTTTCAACCAAAGCCGGCGGTAGTCGCCACCAACCCAACCTAATCCTTCCCAATTAAAGGAAGCTTCTCCCTCGTTGTTGCGAGATTCAAATTGCTCGATGAGTAAGGACCAATAAGTTCGACTATCATTGACGGGTAAAGGCCAGTCTTCTTGCGCGGTATCGTTAGGGATTTCTACAGGAGTTGTCAGGGTTTCTGGGCGATTTTCCCCTAGGGGTAAGAGCAATTCTGCGCCCTGGACTTGTGGGCGTGTTTCCCGATTAAATCCTCGGTTTTCTTGCTGCTGGTTTGTCACAAGCCAGCCTGGGTTTTTCCCGGTGTCATTCGCGGTTTCTACGGTGGAGTAAATGGTTTCAAATCCCGGGGGTTTTATCCCGGAGGGGGGGTGTTCTTCTGCCCGCATGTGCGGGGCGTAACTCATCAAGCTGAGAAGAGAAATTAACCCTGCCACAAGAGAGGGGAAATCTGTGCTTCGGAATTTCATTAGCTAGCCTCCACCGGGCGATCGACCACAGCGATCGTGCGGAACATTCCCGCCTTCATGTGATAAAGCAGGTGGCAGTGAAATGCCCAGTTACCCGGTGCATCCACGGTGACTTCTACGGAACAGCGTTCGGCAGGTTTGACGTTGACCACGTGCTTGCGAGGTTTATACTCACCCGCGCCATTGTCCAGTTCCATCCACATGCCGTGCAGGTGAATGGGATGTTCCATCATGGTGTCGTTGACAAAGGTCAGCCGCAATCGTTCCCCGTTGTAGAAGGTAATTTCTGGGGAGTCGGAATACTTCTTGCCATCAAACGACCACATATATCGTTCCATATTCCCGGTGAGGTGGAGTTCGATTTCTCGTTCGGGTTCCCGTGGGTCGTAACCGGGCTTCACGCTGCGTAAATCGGTGTAGACCAGTACGCGGTGGGTATCCGTACTCTCTAAGCCGATTCCCGGTTCGTGCAGCCGACTTCCCACCATCATCGGCTTCCCGACGTTGCCCGGACCGTGAGCGTCTGGGCCGTGCATGACGCCCTCGCTGTGAGACATACCATGTTGCGAATGTGCCTCATTGCCGTGAGACATACTATGTTGCGAATGTGCCTCCTCG
>NZ_JAJENT010000723.1:0-4941 GCF_035615515.1 Phormidium sp. CCY1219 | reverse complement strand
TTTAGGCTGGTCAGGTGGTTAGAAGTACAAGCCCCTGGCTTTAGACATGGGGTTGGTTTCTACGGAGTCCCTGACACAATCAAATCAGGAATCGGGAGTTACAAGAGGGTCTATCCGGAAGAAGTGGAATGAGAAGTAGAGGTATTCTTTTCGGGAACCATCGCCCACATCGAGACCGTGAAGCGCGACCCCACTCCCAACTCGCTAGTGACGGTAATTTCGCCCCCCATCATCTTGCAGAACCGTTGGCTGATAGACAGTCCCAAGCCGGTGCCCCCATATTTGCGGGTGGTGGACACATCACCTTGAGTAAAGGGATGGAAAATCTGTTCGATTTGCGCCGCACTCATGCCAATTCCGGTATCGGTGACCGTAAATGTGATTTTATCATTGACCCCGAGTTCGGGAGACGCGATCGCCCCTTCCGAGTCGAGGTTTTTACCTGCTGCTAGCTCGTGATTTTGCATTCCCGCTGAAGACATTTGGGTAGGGCGAACCACATCAGCCCCAGGGGGTAAAGCCGAGTAGCGGGTTACTTCTAAAGTAATGGTGCCATTTTCGGTAAATTTAGCCGCGTTACTTAATAAATTCAACAACACTTGGCGAACTTTGGTCAGGTCGGCGTACATGCTACCCAGATGGTTGTGACAAATCACCGATAAAGTATTGTTATTTTTCTCGATTGTCGGTTGGGAAGTTGACACCACATTATAAATCAAAGTGCGAAGGTCGAACCGTTCCAAATACAAATCCATTTTACCGGCTTCGATTTTAGAAATATCCAGGAGATCGTTAATCAAAGCTAGCAGATGTTTCCCAGCATTATTAATTCTTTGCAAATCACCGAGTAAATTTTCATCTCCCAATTCTTCTGCATCTTCTTGGAGCATTTCACTATAGCCGACGATCGCATTCAGAGGGGTTCGCAGTTCGTGACTCATATTTGCCAGAAACGCACTTTTAGCTTGGTTTGCCGCTTCAGCAGCAGCTTTAGCTTTTTGTAATTCTTGTTCTGCAAGCCGTCGCTCCGTGATATCGTTCAACGTGCCAGACGTGCCTAAAATCGTGCCATTTTCAGCTAACTGAACGCGGGCGTGAACTTCCATCCAACGACTCGCACCATCTTTGGTGAGGTAACAAGTTTCATGGTGACAATAGTCTGCTTCGCGAGTCATTAATTGGGCAAACTTTTTCCGACTGGCCGCTTGTTCGTCCGGATGAACGTAATCGATAAAATCGGTAGACAAACTTTCCTCAACGGAGTATCCCGTGATTTGAGTCCAGGCGGGATTGAGAAAGGTCCACTTGCCGTGACTATCGGTTTTAAAAATAACTTCTTCAATGGTATCGACCACCGAGCGATATTTTTCTTCACTGGCTTGTAGGGAAGCGATTAACCGGCTTTTTTCCACTTCCGATCGCTTGCGTTCGGTGATATCGCGGACGATGGCCAGAGCTTCATCTTCTCCACTGGCCATCACCCGGCTTTCGTAACTAAATAATTCGCCATTAATTGGCAATTCGTACTCAAAGATTTCAATGTCCCCGGTGTGCAAGGTTTTTTGCAGGGCGTTGATGCATTGAGAGGCCACATAGTCGGGCAAGACTTCCCGGAGGTTGCGGCCCAAAAATTTATTTTCAATCCCGGCTAAATTGACCCCTTTAACGGATTTAAAATCCAAAACGGTACCGTCGCGATCGAATCGAAACATTAAATCGGGGATAGCATTGAGCAAGGCGCGGTTCCTCGCTTCACTTTTGCTCAACAGGGAGAGAGTATCGAGCATTTGCGATCGCGATTGCTTCGTTTCGGTAATATCTTGGACCGAACCGAGAATCCGAGTTACCCGTTGCTCGCGATCGTCCCAAATCGGGCGCGCCGAATCGCGCAACCAGCGGATTTCCCCCGATTTAGTGAAAATACGATATTCTAACACGCCGGAATGGTTAGCGAGTAAAGTAGCTTGAAAGCGCTCGAAACGGGGCAAATCTTCCGGATGAATCAGGGAAGACCACCCTTGTTGACGGTCCAGCTCTTCTAATCGGTAGCCTGCAATTTCGTAAAAGGAGTCCGCGACCCATTCAGCGATCGGCTGATTGGACTGCGAGAGGGTGATAGAATAAACGTAATCCGACACCAGTTCGCAGATTGTCCGATAGCGAGTTTCGCTTTGACAGAGAGCTTCGAGCGATCGGGTTTGTTCGGTAATATCGCAGATAAATCCTTCTAAGCACAGCAGTTCTCCGGTGGGACTGAAGACGCCGCAACCTTGCTCGGAAACCCACTTGAGTGCGCCGTCAGCGGCGATCATCCGGTAGGTGAGGTCAAAAGGGTTTTTGGCCGACAAAGCCGCTTGCACTTCCTGCCAAACCCGCTCTCGGTCTTCGGGATGGATGAGTTGAGCCAAGGAAATGTTTTTGTCATCGAGGAACTGTTTGGGGTAATAGCCGGTTAACGCCACCGATCCTTCACTGACAAATTCAAACGTCCAGTTGCGGTCATTACGACAGCGATAGGCCATTCCGGGAAGATTGCTCAGCACAGTGGAGAGGGTGCGCTGACTTTCTTGTAACGAGGCGATTAATTCCCGTTCCATTTGCTGAGCGCGCTTGCGATCGCGGATATTTCGCACCGCCGCCACCCGGAGTGACCTGCCGCGATCGCGAATCCTTTTCCCCTGGATTTCTACCGGAAATCGCGACCCATCTTTGCGGATCGCTTCTGCTTCATAAGGGGTTTCTACCCCGGCTTTAATATTTTCTAAGGCGATTTTCCGAGATTCAGGCGTTAGTAATTCCAACCCATTGGTGCCGATCAATTCTTCTGCTTCATACCCGCTCATCTCCACCAAGGTTTGATTGACATCGATAATTGTGCCTGACTCGTGAATGAGAATACCTTCAAAGGTTGCCTCGGATAAACAGCGAAATCTCGCTTCGCTTTCGCGCAATGCAGCCTCGAGCTGCATCTGGGGGGTAATCGGGAAAACTAACGCGATCGCGGCGATCGCCTCACCATTCTTATCGAAAATCGGGGTATTGTACCATTGGCAAACGATAATTTCCCCCGGTTTTGTTCGCTGCTCGCCGATCCAACCAACGCTACGTTTTTGCTGCATCGACTCATTCCAGCGTTCGGTAAACTGCTTTTGAAAGCCTTCCGGAATCAGAAAATTAAGGGGATGTTGTCCCAAAGCTTCCTGAATGCTATAGCCAAAAAGGGTTTCGGCTGCTGAATTCCAAGCTTTTATTTCCCCATTCCGGTTAAATTCGAGGGTGGCGAGGGGCGGGTGGTGGGAATCGAGCAGGTGGTGTTCTGCGGTGGTGTGACAAAACAAGAGGCGATCGCCCCCCGGTGGGTTTTCTGCTGGGGGTTGGCGCTCGCTGAGACGTTGTAAGCGGTTTTTGTCAGCATTTAATTGCTGGTTGGCTTGTTTGAATTGACCGAGTTTCGTGCCGAGGTATCCGAAGAGGAACGGAGAACAATCAATCAACCAGTGTAACGGATTCAATTGATGGATCGCAGCGATCGCGGCGATCGACCAGCTCAAATTGCCCCTCAAAATATCTAAACTCCATGCGCTCCCACAGAGACACAACCCGGCACTCACTCCTATCAGTCCGTAAGTTCGGACAATGCCAAACGACCGATTCTCGGTAACAGAGTCCATAGTTTGATGTTCCTTACAAGTTTGAGATAGCGGATGGATAGACATTGCATTCGGCGCTTGATAATCGTTTTTTTTACAGCCAGTCGGTTCCGATAACTTTACCTGTAAATCCACCCTTGATGATTCTGAGTTTTAACAGTTTTTTCCCACCACCTATGCAGCCAAATAGTGCAATCTAGCCAGTCTCAAATCAATTATTATAATTGCATGAAAGGGGACATAAGAATATAAAAAATTCCCACAAATAGAACATTTTACCTCTGATGCTCTGCTTCAATTTAGGGAGCGATTTAGGCGGAAACGTTGGGAAAAAAATCAGTAAGCCAATCAGTGCGAGGATAGTTTAAAACCGCGAAAGAAGTGGAAGAAAGATCCATGCCAGATGCAGTCCCTATGGCTAAAGCGGTAAGGGATCCTCGACGTTTGCAAAGCGCCTCGATGAGAGTAGTGGAGTTAAAACCCCGGGAATGCTTCCTGTCGAGAGGACGAACAGACGGCTGGTCAGTGGAGAGGGTTGCCCATACCCCTGCGAGGCGGCTACGCCCCAGAACAACCCTTATGAGGTGGGTTGTTTCGAGATATGCAACTGAATTTTTTCCAATAGCCGGGGAAATTCCACCGGTTTGGTATCGTAATCATCGCAACCGGCGGCCAGACATTTTTCGCGATCGCCAGACATAGCGTGAGCCGTCAGAGCGATAATTGGAATCGACTGGGTATCCGGTGCCGCTTTGAGTCGCCGAGTTGCCTCCCAACCATCGAGAATCGGCAAACTCATATCCATGAGGATTAAATCGGGGAATTCAGACTGAGCCATTGTCAATCCCTCCCCGCCATCCACAGCTACAATCACGTCATAACCCCGACGTTTGAGACGCCGCAATAACATATCTCGATTCATCTCATTATCTTCTACTAACAGAATCTTGCTCATTTTGTCCGGTTGCCTCTGCTCCCCGTTTGATTCGCCTTCTTTAAGGCTTTCTAGCATATTGTGATTTCACTTGCATTGATGATAATGCGAAAACTCGTGGAACCTGTGCCGCGATCGCTCGCCGATGCACAAAGCGATCGCCCAAGGGATTATCCCGCCAGGGGCGATCGAGAGCCTTGGGGGTCTGTGGATCCTCAAGAGAGCGGAAATGCCTTCCACTGGCGATCCCACGGCTGAGCCGCTGGTCAACCCAGGAAAGTCTTTACCGAGAATCGGCGTAAAGCCCCCGGATTTATCCGTGGGGATATAAGCCGAGCGACTGACCCCCGGTCCCCC
>NZ_JAJENT010000722.1:0-883 GCF_035615515.1 Phormidium sp. CCY1219 | reverse complement strand
TCCATTTCCCCTGGCTCTCATCCCGACGCTCACCAAGCACGGGTAGAGCGCGGGGCTTCCCGCCGAGAAGCTAACTGGCACCACATAATCTATCGTCTGTTCATAAAATTGGATGGCAACTTCCAAAGAATGGGGATCTGATGCTCCTACCACTTTATTAGTATTTTTAGTGGTGTACCGCTGATTTCCTGGATCGACACGCTCTGGAGAATGAGCCAGAAAAAAATCTTCTCCCTGCTGAAGACCACTTATTTTCTCCAATACAGGGCGCATAACCTCATCTGTCGTTCCCGGATAGGTGGTAGATTCCAAAGTCACTAATTGCCCGGGTCTCAAATATTGAGCGATCGCTTCGGTAACACTTTCGATATAACTTAAATTAGGAGTCAGATTCTTCGTCAGCGGCGTTGGCACACAAATGACAATTACATCCAATTCGGTTACCCAATCAAAGCTTGTAACCGCTTGTAAGTTGCCACTCTTAACGACTTGTTCTAAATCTTTGTCTTTAACATCGGTGATATAATTATCAGCCTTATTGACTTGCTCTGCCCTCTTCGGGTTTTGTTCAATTCCTATTACGTGAAAGCCTACCTTTGCTTTTTCGACAGCAAATGGCAGTCCAACATATCCCAAGCCAACAACGCCAACCTTGGCATCTCTGCTCGTAATTTTTTCTTTAAGCTTCAGTAAAACTTGTGGTTTTTCAATCATTCTATTAACAATAAAAAAGATAAAATACTGGAGCCGGTCCAAATTTCATCGGGAAATGTCGCCAGCCATAATCTGTTTCATCCTCTGTTCTGACAGATACATTTAACCCGGAAAAATCTAGCAATTGCTGGAAGTTTCTGAGTATGGCACAATCTGGAATGAAATTATT
>NZ_JAJENT010000721.1:0-292 GCF_035615515.1 Phormidium sp. CCY1219 | reverse complement strand
GATATTGATATCATTTGCATGATGCGATTCAAATTAGACGATCGCGCGATTTGGAATGGTGCGTTATGCGGAAATATAATTGATTTATAACCATTCGCATTTTCTGACCGCATAACACACCCTACCTATGATGGTGTCATCCCCGGTAGGGTGTGTTACGGCGGGAATAAATGATGGGTTTTAACGCAAATATCGACATCGCCGTAACGCACCAAATCCCAGATATTGATATCATTTGCATGATGCGATGATTCAAATTGGACGATCGCGTAATTATGGATGGTGCGTTATG
>NZ_JAJENT010000720.1:0-433 GCF_035615515.1 Phormidium sp. CCY1219 | reverse complement strand
ACTTGGACGACAACAGTGCGGTGGTAGAAGGTGGTGCTTTTGCTTTCGGGAAAAATACCTTTACTAAGGTTTCCTTCACCACTTTCACCACTGACTATCACTCAGAATCGGCAGTATATTCCTTCTCGGCTACAGACTAAACGCCGCTAAAGTATCGGGGAAAAGGAGACGATCGCAAGACATTATTGGCTAATAATGTATATCTTTTTTCCCTTCTCTCCTGACTGGAATTTTTCGCGTAGATTTGACAATTCATCCCTGAGAATAATAAGGAGAACGATTGTGAATATTTCTGACCTGAATTATCTGGAAGTCGTTGCGGAAGAAACCCAAGTGCAAGGCGGTTGGTTCTTTCCTTACACCTACTACCAAAACGATAAAGTCGCGTTAGATATCTATACGGATATTGACTTGGACGACAACAGTGCGGTGG
>NZ_JAJENT010000719.1:0-1329 GCF_035615515.1 Phormidium sp. CCY1219 | reverse complement strand
CCTCCATTTCCCCTGGCTCTCATCCCGACGCTCACCAAGCACGGGTAGAGCGCGGGGCTTCCCGCCGAGAAGCTAAGGAGGACACAGCAGTGCTGTGTCCCTACAGGGAATTCTCTTGCAGCCAAGCCTCAAATTCTCCAAGTTCTTGAAAATCCAACAAAGCCTCCCCCAGGGACTCCAGTTGAGGAATCGAGAGACTCCGCACTTGCGAAATTTGTTCCGAACTCAGCGCCCCAAAACGTCGAGATATCTGACGCACAATCAGATTCGCTTCTCCCAGTTGCTCTCCTTCTTGGCGTCCAATTTGAATCACTTCTTGATAAAAACGTGTTTGGGTCACATCCGCTTCTCTAAGATCCAACATATTGCGTATCTCCTCAATGCTCAAATCATCAAATTTATTGACCAGTATAGCCTCAACCAAATCCAGGTATTTCTGAAATTCGCCCGGGGTTTGGGTACGGTTTAAAATCGATTTGGCCATCACAGCCGCTTCAGTCTCCGGCATCACCACCAACTTCAGCAGAGACAAGTTCGGACTAAGATTTTCTACTGACAGTAAATCCTCTAGATACAACCGCGTTACGGAACTAGATAGCAAGTTTTGATAGGGAATTTCTGACCCTAAGTCCAGAGAACGACTGCGTAGGATTAATAATCCCTGCCACGGGCGGGTAATTTTATATTGAAACAGATAAATAAATATTCCGGCGAAGTAGCGCCCATAAAATTCGGGGTCATTCTGCATTTGCGCTTCCAGAAACACCAAGGGTAAGCTGACATCTTGGGAAACCGGAGTCAACAAACCATCAAGCCGGATTTCTTTTTCCTTGACGACTGGGGCACTATAGTCAAATTCACAGTCCGGGGGAATTCCCTGTAACAGTTCGGAAATTAGACTGGGTTGATTTAAGAAAATTCGGTAACATAATTTATCGGTTTTCATTTGAATAGTTCGGATTTAGTAGCGTGCAATTTATCATGGAGGTCATAGGAGGCGCTACTGCCCGCCACTTCAACAATTAACTCGGGCGCGCCTTCGATGTAGTCGTCTTCGCTAATGCGCGATTGTCCGCCGCAGGCTTCATCGAGGCGTAGGAGGGCGTCGGGTTGGGGTTCGTTATCTAAATCGAGGCGCACTGTAGCATTATCGGCTAGCATCACGCCTGGTGTTGCCACTTTATAAGTACCCAACCAAATCATTAAATTGGCATGAGGTTCGGCATAAGATTTAAGTCTGACAGGAGATGGCACTTGATACTCCCTACGGATAAATCCGAGGGATTCTTAAAGAGTCCAAAGTCGGACTTTTAAAGGCGCTTTTCCCCA